>NZ_JAKJST010000040.1:0-50885 GCF_050337275.1 Vibrio wakamikoensis
GCAACAGACAGGTCATCACCATCAATATCTGACGCACCCGCTAGAAGCTGTTCATCCGTGAAGGTCAACGAACCGTCTTCTTGGATGGTGTAGCCTACATCTTCCACGACTGCTGCGTCATTCACTGGATTCACAGTGAGGTCAGCATTGGCGACGATGGTGTCGGTGCCATCTGAGATGTCGAAGCTTAGGTCAATGTCGCCATTGAAGTCCGCATCTGGAGTGATGGTGAAAGAGCCGTCTTCGTTGGCGGTTACGGTTGCGTTATCACCTGCGCTTAAGTTAGCCGCAGTTAGATCATCACCGTCTACGTCTGACGCTTGAGACAATAGTTGGTCTTGAGTCAGGGTAATAGAACCGTCTTCATCCACTGAGTAAGCCAAATCACCTGAAACTGGTGCATCGTTGACGGCAATAACCTCGATACCTGCTGTGGTATCGGCGGTCGCACCGTCTTCATCAACCACGGTCACATCAAGAGAGACATTACCGTTAAAGTTTTCATTTGGAGCGAAGCTGTAAGTGCCGTCACCATTATCGGTGAAGATACCGTCTGTGCCTGAATAAGACACGTCATCAACGGCGACTTCACCTTCTACATCTGAACTGTTAGCAAGTAACTGTTCATCAGAGATGGTGATGATGCCATCTTCATCGACCGAGTAAGTCGTTGAACCAGCCACAGGAATGTCGTTGACAGACTCTACAGTCACATCAATGTTAGCTTCTGTCGTAGTCGTACCGTCGCTGACTGAGAAGCTTAAGTCGACGTCACCATTGAAGTTCTCGTTCGGTGCGAAGGTATAGGTACCGTCACCATTGTCGGTGAACACACCCTCTGTACCTGAGTAACTCACATCGGCAACWGACARGTCATCRCCATCRATATCKGASGCWCCCGCTAGAAGCTGYTCATCCGTGAAGGTCAAYGAACCGTCTTCTTGGATGGTGTAACCGACATCTTCCACGACTGCTGCGTCATTCACTGGGTTCACAGTAAGGTCGGCATTAGCCACGATGGTGTCAGTGCCATCTGAGATGTCGAAGCTTAGGTCAATGTCGCCATTGAAGTCCGCATCTGGTGTGATGGTGAATGAGCCATCTTCGTTGGCGGTAACTGTAGCGTTATCACCGGCTGATAAGTTCGCAGCTGTTAAGTCATCACCGTCTACATCGGATGCTTGGGACAATAGTTGGTCTTGAGTCAGAGTGATAGAGCCGTCTTCATCAACGGAATAAGCTAAGTCACCCGATACAGGCGCGTCGTTCACTGCAATAACGTCAATACCTGCCGTAGTTTCAGCAGTTGCACCGTCTTCATCTACAACAACGACATCTAGGCTGACATTACCGTTGAAGTTTTCATTTGGTGCAAAGCTGTAGGTACCATCACCATTGTTAGTGAAAATACCGTCTGTACCTGAGTAGGAAACGTCGCTGACGGAAACGTCTCCTTCAATATCACTCGAATTAGCTAACAACTGATCATCGCTAATTGTGATAATGCCGTCTTCGTTAACTGAGTAAGTCGTTGACCCCGCGACAGGTAGATCGTTAACGGCTTCGACAGTCACATCAATATTAGCTTCCGTTGTTGTAGTTCCATCGCTGACAGAGAAACTTAGATCAACTTCGCCATTAAAGTTTTCATTTGGAGAGAAAGTGTATGTACCATCACCATTATCGGTGAAAACACCATCGGTACCGGTGTAACTTACATCAGCAACGGTAAGGTCATCACCGTCTACGTCAGTAGCCCCCGCTAAAAGCTGTGCGTCTGTAAAGGTGAGTGAACCATCCTCTTGAATGGTGTAAGCAACATCTTCGACTTCTGCCTCATCGTTTACATCTTCGACTTGGATCTCGAACGTTTGCTCCGTTGTTTCGGAGTCAAAGTCGTCATCCAATCGCTCTTGATTTAGGTTGGCTTGCTCGCCTTCATCAAGAACGTTAACTTCAAACGTTTCGCTGTCAGTTTGCGTGTCAAAATCATCCCCTTCGCCAGCACCTGCGGCAGGTGAAGCGGCTGCCGCTTGCGGCGCGCCAGAAGCTTGCTGAGTTTGTCCTTCTGCATCACTGCCGCCATCAGAGCCTTCAGAATCTTGTCCGCCCACACTTTGTGCGCCAGCGCCTGCTCCACCAGCACCACCAGAACCTGCATCAGCGCCAGTGTCACCGTCAGTCATTTGACTATCAACAACACCTGACTGAGCGCCTTCGGACGAAGCAGCTTCACTATCTACAGGCTGAGCAGACTGTGCACCACCGGTATCGTCGCCCTCGCTTGATGAACCCGCACCGCTAGGGTCATCTTGCATTGCCTGGTTAGCGTCATCGGCGGCATCGGCAGCATCCGCACCCGTCGCTATCGTTGTTGCAATTGTGTTTTGTTGATTCTGTTGAGCCTGTTGCTGCTCCGTACCATCATTACCGGTTTCTACTTGTTCGACCGCATCATTGAGGGGGTTGTTTTCGTTGTTGTCAGCCATGTTGCCTCCGTCGCGTTGTCAGCTTTTAAAATCAGACACTTCCTAGAAACTCAGTAAAGGACAACAAACACGAAAGACAAGGCAAATTTTGCGAAAAAAAAGCAAAAAGTTTAGATGACAAAATTGAAATTTATGCGTACCAGAAATATTTAACTAAGCAACTAAGCACAAACTACAGATTAACAAGGAATTTTTTTTGAAAAATGAGCATTAATATACTTAGCTATTAGTTAAGGTGATATTTGTGCAATCTAAACCTAAGACGCTGTTATCACGTATATTTAATACTATAGTTTAGGTTGTTATCCGGGAGGCGGTTGTGAGTAAAAGTAACATCGAACATCACATTAGAAATGCCTTGATTCAAAATACGGACAAATCCGAGTCTGATTATGTTGAAGCGGTTGAAATAAAGAGTGCGATGACAACTGTTCACAAGACCCTTCTTTTGACATTTTTTATCATTCTGATTCTCCTCGGTATTGCGTCTCAAGCTCGTATCGATATTGTCGTTTCATCAAGGGGGGAGCTTTTACTCGAATCTGATATAGAGAAAGTTCAGCATTTAGAGGGTGGAATACTCGATTCCATGCTTGTTAAACCGGGGGACATTGTTTATGAAGGTCAGCCAATCGCTAGGCTTCGGGCGATTGAGAGAAACTCACAGCTTTCGACAATGAATGCTGAGATAGCACAGCTTGAACTAGATAGACTTCGCTATTTGAGTTTAATCGCTCAGAAAGAACCCGACTATACGCCCTATTCCGATTTTCCCGATCTTGTGCAGGTGAATCAGGAGACATGGCTTAAAGAGAATGCTAAAAATGCCTCTGCGGAAGCATTGATCAAACATGATATCGAACACAAAGATCGCCTTATTGCGTCGATGAAGAAAAGACGCGTCAGCTCTCTTAACCAGCTTAAGTTAATCCGTAAACAGCTTGAAATTAAGCAAACGCTGTACAACGAAGAAATGGCCTCTTACGTAGACGTTCTAAATATGCAGGTTCAAGAGTCTAATATGGTGAGGGAAATCGAAAACCTCGATGAATCTCTCATGAATGAAGATTTCCAGCTGCTAAGGTTAGAGAAACAGCTTAACGATCTGATTGTAAATAGGAACGCGGAGTATCAAGCACAAATAATTCAAGCTAATAAAGATCTCGATATTAAACGAATACAGCAACCTCAGCATACGGATAAGGTGAATCGTCTTGTGGTTTATTCTCCCGTTGATGGCGTTGTTGATAAAGTACATTTTAATTTTCGTTCTGCGGTGGTGCCACCAGGCGAAAGTATTGCCGATATTGCGCCGTTAAATAATACCTTGCACGGTGAAGCGAAGATCCCTCGTAAAGAGATGGGTTTTGTTGAAGTTGGACAGGAAGTAAAACTGAAGTTTGATACCTACAATTTTGCCAAATACGGTTTTATGCCTGGCAAGATATCCTCGATCAGTCGTTCCTCTTATGAGGAGGAAGAAACGGAGTACTATTTAGCGAAAATTACGATTGAGCATGATTTTCTTGAACGTTCCGGGACTAAGTACAGTCTCTCACCATTTATGGAGTTTACGGCAGATATAAAAACCGGCGATAGACGCGTCATAGAGTACGCGGCAAAGCCCGTTATGTCGGCAATAGAAGATGCATTTGACGAGCGTTAAACCATGAAGCAGCGATACAAAATATACAGCTTCCCAGTGATTAAATTAGGCATAGTAGTATTACTATGCCTTTCGGCTATTGGACTCTGGTTTGCTTATCAGTACTACACTGCTGCTCCCAAAGAAAGTGCCTTCACTACTCCATTGATAGCTCAAACAGAGAAGCTAAACACAGCACTCGAATCCACCATTCTTACGCTTGACGTATGTCTTCAAAATGGTGAGTGTGATGATGTTAGCCAACACGCTCAGTCATTGATGAATGCAATGGCCACCTTCAAAGCGCTGGCCGCATTAGACAAAAAGCAAGTCAGTTTAGTCGGAGCTGTGGAATACAGTAACGTGCAGCTGGCGATCAATCGATATTTCGCAAAAGACTCGCCTCAGAAAGAAGACTACTATCTACTTCGTACAACCCTCAGCAACAACTACGTAGAGATCCGTAACCGATTTGACGATCTGTTCTTTGTTGAGCACAAGCAAGTTGTTGAGGATATCCGCTCTTCTGTGAACGTTATTGTCGTTATTTTTCCATTGCTGGCCATTATAGCCATCGCTGTCGTTCTTGGAGGTTGGAATCGACTGAAGAAAACGGTTCGTGATCGCCGCTCTGTGAATCAGAGTTTTGAGTCTCTAGCTGAGCGCTTAGATGGGCTAGACTCATCAAAAATCGAAGAGATCCTTAGTACTACAGAGATTGACCCCATTGAGCGTAGCATTTATTCCAAGTTGAGATTGCTTCACGAAAGGGTTGATAAGCAGCAACAAGATGCAGATTTGAATCAACAGCTCTACGGGCTTATTGGTTATGAAATTCGCGGGATAACTAACACCATCAAAGGCGGAATTCATTATCTTGTCCAAGATGCAGATGAGAACACCGCCGTTCTCGCTCAGGACATAACTTCTGCTGCTAATACCCTTTCTGAACTAGCTGAAAACTACAATCGACTGCTCTCTCAAGGCCGAGATAAAAGTAGTAGCGCGTTTTCTTTCTTAGATGTCGTTTCTGAACTGACGATCCACATGAAGTCTAAACTCCAGCGTGAAAACCTAACTCTCGAGTGTGCATTCATCGGAAGTGTGCCTGCTATGGTGCTTGGTCACCAAACTAGCCTGTTTTGGATGCTTTTCCTAAAGCTCTCCAACGCTCTGCAAGTTCAAACCGATAGAAATGTGCTGTTTAAAGTAGAGACTGGTAGTGGCCTAGATGTCGATCGCTCAAGAGTTACATTGTCACTTACTTTTCTCACTAACGCGAATGTGAAAATGGCTAAGGTTGATTCGTTACATTGGTCTGAGCGTGCAGATTCAATGGGAAGCAATGACGAATGGACAAAATCAATCCTTGGTAATGTTGGTCACTTTAATTCTAAATGGTTTGAATCTGGTAAGCAGCGACGCTTCCAAGTAGAAGTTGATCTTGAAGCTCAAAGCTACTTCGCACCTAACTCAAGTACATTAGAAGGTAAGAATCTTATCGTTTGTAGCTCTGGCATGTTATCGCTGGAGATATTAACCAATGTGCTGACGATGAATGGCGCCAAGTTTACCGTCTGCGAAGATCCTAACGAGCTTTTCCGTCTTAATCCATCTGAAGATAAAGTCGATGGCGTCATCATCACAGATGCCATTGAAGGTATCCAAATAGCGCCTTTCAGTAAAACGTTGAGTAAGCGATTAATACCTACCGGAACTAAGCTGTTTTTAATGTCGAGCACCTCCGAACTGGCTCAAATTACTCATGAGTTCGTCGACAAAGTCTTTTTCAGCCCTATCTTGCCACATGAGTTTATTCCTCACTTACGTGAAGCATTGGAAGCGGAATCGGTTGAGGAAACATTAGAGAACAGCTCATTCTTAATTGTTGAAGATGACAAGGTACAGCAGTTCCTACTCAAGCGTATTTTGATGAAACAAGAATATAACGCCGATACCGTGGGTGATGGCTCAGAAGCGGTCGAATGGGTTAAGAAACAGCGCGCTGACATCATCTTTATGGACTGTATTATGCCGGGCATGGGTGGCATACAGGCAACTCGCCTGATACGTGAACACGAAAAAGAAAACGATATTTCCATTCCTTCTACGATCATCGGAGCAACTGCATTGACCAGCGTTGCGGAACATAAAGCATGTATCGAAGCCGGTATGGATTACGTCATTAGCAAGCCTTACAAAAGCGATGAAATTCTCAAGGTGATCAAAAAATATGTGGCCTATCAGAAGATTAGTTAGTTGTGCTTTTATCGTTGTTAGCTTTCCTTCTCAAGCATTAACCTTGCTGGAGGCGGTACAGATCGGTTTGAACAACAATGTGTCGCTTATTGCGAGTCGAAAAGGTGTTGAAGAGAACGCCTACAACATTGATGTCAGCCGTTCAAAATTTCTCCCTACCGTTTCAGCCAATGCGACAAGCACCTGGAGTGGTAACCGTACCGTTCTTAGTCACACCGATGACACGACTAATAGCTACAATGACCACGGTTATAGCGTTTCACTGAGTCAAAGTTTGTTTAATCTTGCGGATATCTACAAGTACGGCACGGCGAAACTGGACTTCAACATTGAAGAGATTAAAAACGAGAATAAAACTCAAGAGATCATTCAAGAGATTGCCGTTCAGTACTTTGAGTATTTAAAAAACGGCGCTCAAACTCGTGCCACTAAAGCAGAGCTAGACTCGTCACTCGCTAGACTCAAACAAATGCAACGTAATGTGGAGCTTGGCAATGTTGCTGCGAGTGAGCTTTATGAAGTGGTGGCGCAAAAAGAAGGGATTGCCAATCGATTGAGAACCCTTGGTAAAGACAAGGATGTAATTCTCAATACACTAGAGTTACTCACACAATATCCTGTCATTCCAACCCAAGATCTAGAGCGTAGCCTCATATTGTCAGAAATTACATTTGAACGCAGTGGTGATTTACTAGAGCAAGCGATGCAGTACAATAACGACATCATTGTCTCTGAGAAAACATTAGATCGAAGCTTCAGAACACTGAAAGAAACGGGTTCTAACTTTGCGCCAAGCCTGTCTGCGAGCGCCAGTTATCGTCATGACGACAGCAACAACTTTGATCCGATTACCACACCCGGTGCGACTGGGATTAGCGACTCTAAGTCTCTTGGGCTTACGCTGACCGTACCAATCACGACTGGTGGCTCTGATTACTATGCTTATAAGAAAAATGAAAAAACGATAGAGCGCAATGAGCTACTGCTTCTTGATACGCGTAACACGGTCAAAAATGACTTAGAAACCTCCATTCTTAACATCAACGATTTCTCTCAATCGATTTTCACCTTCGAAAATATTATTCGTGCTAATTATTCTTCCTACAATGGAATTAAGAGGGCTTACGATCTGGGCACGCGCACCCTCACCGACTTACTTGCCGCAGAGAGCAAGTTGTTTAGTGCCATTCGAGATTATGAAAGCGCAAAATACAATTATGTTATTGAATCGATTCGGCTTGATAAAACGGTGGGGAATTTATCACCGCTGAGCATAGAAAAAATCATGGCTTTAATGGTCAATGAATCGAGCATTCGCGATATGGACGTGATACCCGAGCATCTAAAAAACTAAAATTTAAAAGCATTTTTCTTTTAACAGCGAGTAGCAATAGGACAGGTCGATGAGTAGTGAGCATTTCTCCCAACGAATCACTTTTGCCGATAAGGTGTATCTCACCTTTTCGACCGTCATGTCGACTCTGTTTGCTTTGGTCTTACCCTTTTCTATCTTGATCATCTTTGACCGTGTTTTACCCAACCAAGCCAAAGATACCCTCTCCTTACTATTCGCGATCATTCTTGTTGCTATCTATCTGGACTACTTACTCAAGAAACAAGAAGAAGTGATCACGTCGACACTGATGAAGGACTTTGAAAGCGATTTGACCAACCGTGTGTTTAAGTCTGTGTGTTTGGCTGAAATAAACAGGTTTAATCAACTCGAGCCAGGTCAGTACTTAGAGCGTATTTCTACTATTCCAGAGATTAAAAGCTTCTTCGGTGGGGAAACCGTACGAGCTGCCATCAACGCGGTAGTTAGTGTTATAACCATCATCATTATTGGCCTTATCAATGTTGGTGCGGGTCTAACGTTGGTCGTGGCTTCAATCATTCTCTATGTCGCCGCGCTGCGTATTTCCAATCGAAAGATTGTGACGCTTGAAGAGAAATCTGAAATTGAAGGTCTTACCAACTCCAAAATCATAGAGATTGTTTCAAGTCCTCTAGACAATAAAAGCCGCACTATGGAGTACCGTTTAGAGAGCCTAATGACCGATATGGTCAAAGAGCGAGAGAGTAAAAATATTGAGTACGAAAATTTAGAGTCTCAGTTTAACTTGGTACTTGCGCTGATTCAGCAACTGTCTATAGCTTGCGTTGTGGTACTGCTCGCGATGTCAGTGATTAACCTGGCAGCAAGTCAGGGTGTAATGGCGGCCATTATCATGCTAACCAACCGATACTTTGCTCCTTATCAACAAGTTATGCGTACGATTGGCCGCTGGAAGCTTAATAAACTGCACATAGAGAAAGTGTCTGAGTTATTGGAGTTGGAATACAAACAGCAACGAGATATAGCGCAAGTTGATAGTCAGGATGAGTTACTCCCCGCTCCAGTTGATCAAAATATTGGCAATCTCATAGAGGTGAAACTCTCTACAGGACAGCGAATCGAGTTCACACTAGGTAGACCAACGGTTATTCGAGGGCTCTCTGGCAGTGGCAAGAGTCACATTACTCGCTGTCTCACACGAGATGTTGAATGTGAAAAATCAGAAATCTACATTAATCACAAGCCTCTTCATGATATTCACTATCATACTTGGCGTGAAGCAGTCCATAGAGTAGATGGAAACAGTACCTTTGTTGAAGGAACCATCATCGATAACCTGACGTGTTTCAGGCCGATCTTAAACAGTGCTGCGTTTACCATTTGTAAGAACCTTGGCATCAAACATGAAATCGATGCGCTTACCGATGGTTTCTACACTCAACTTACCGGAAACAAAAACGCACCTGTTTCGAGGCAGGTTCAGTACGCTCTCTTAATAGTGCGGGCGATGCTAAGCCAAAAAAAATTACTTGTGCTGGATGATATCGACGCAGTTTTTGACACCGCTTTTGGCGAACGAGTGGTTTCAACACTAATACCCAAAGCAAACCAACAGTTCCTAATTATTGTAAGTAACAAACTCGACAGCAGAAAGTATGGCCTCAAGTCGATTCGATTAACCGGTGAAGAGGTAGCAGCATGAGTATTCTTGTCGACTTCAACAACATCGGGCAACGACTCTCCGATTTTGAGTCAGACCAGTTTCAGGAGCGCTACCAAGGCTCCCCTTTACTTAGGGGGCTGGCCTATACGCTTATCGCTATGGAATGGGAAGGTACGCCCGAACTCTTATCTGATGCGTTTATGCCTGGGGAGTCAGATTCAGACGGTTTTGAGGCGACGTTAACACGACTCGGCTATCAATGCCGCACCACTAAATATGAAAAAGCCGAGCTTGCCCAAACGCAGGGGTTACATTTACCCTGCTTTATCGAGCTAGATAAGCTTGAAGCGATACTTCTTTCTGTGCGCGATGGCGTTGCTACGCTGTTTGATTACAAGAACAATAATAGCGTTACGGTGACATTAGTTGATGCAACATACTCAATTACCGTTATCTCTGAGTATTCTAAGCTGTTCCGAGAGCCGCCACCTGAGTCACAAGATAAGTCCAACTGGATCAAGTATGCGTTCTATCGCTATAACGATGAGTTTAAAAGTCTGATCTTCCTTTCTCTGGTTATCAATATTTTCGGTGCTTTGCAGCCATTCTTTATCATGAGCGTGTATAACTTCGCGCTCGCTTCTAGTTCTGTTTCTACATTGTATTGGCTGACCCTGTTTGCTGTCTTCCTAGGTTTTGCTGAATATGCCGTAAAAAAAGTTAGGATGAACATTCTCGCCACCTCAGGACAAGATTTGGCGGTTCACATCTCCCGCAATGTGATCGCAAAATTATTATGGCTTCCCTACTCTATGACCTCTTCTGCCGGTGTTTCGTCTCAGTTGGCGCGCTTAAAAGATATCGATCAGTTCAGAAAGCTCGTCACCGCTGAAGCGACACTGAGTTACTTCGATATGCCGTTTATCGTAATTTTCATTTTAGCGGTGACCATTCTCTCTGGATACGCTGCACTTACGGTCTTAGCGGGCATATTCCTAATGATCGTGTTCTGTATCTATTCGCGTTATATCTATTCTCAAGCGACGGCCAACAGCTCTAGAGCAAACGCGATGGTCTCTTATCAATGGAACGAACTACTTCGCGGTATTAATACAATACAGGGACTTCCTCTTCTTCGTGTTATTCAGTCTCGATTCAATGCATCCCACGAACAGAGTTCAAATGACGCTGCGCACGTTGCAATGACTAACAGTAAAATTCAAGCGATTGGTGGCGGCCTAATTCAGGCGATTGGTACGGCCTCGATTGTTACCGCCGTTATTACTGTGATGGATGGCAACTCTGATGCCGGCGCTATGTTAGCGACGGTCATTTTGGTTTGGAAAGCACTCGGTCCGATCATGGGCATATATAACTCCATTACCAAGTTTCAAACCATCAAATCTTCAGCAGCTCAGATCAATGCACTCATGTCGCTTAACGACGACAAAACGTCGCTTGAGAAAAGTCCGCCTATTCGTAAGTTCGTCGGTGAAGTGGTGGGTAGCGGCATCACACATCGATACCAAGGTGCGCAAACTGGGTTAACTAACTTAGGGTTTAAGCTCATGCCCGGGAGTAAAACCGCCATTTCTGGTCCTGCGGGTAGCGGTAAAACAACGCTGCTGATGATCATTGCTGGCCTAGAAGAGCGTTATCAAGGTGCGGTTTATATCGATGGTTACAATATCAAACAGTTCAACAACTATCGCTACAGAAAGGCGATTAATTTCATTCCGTTTGATATGCACCTTTTTGAGGGGTCTATTCGATCGAACTATGTTCTGCACAACGGAGTGATCTCGGAATCGCAAATGAACTACACCTTTAACCTTCTCGCGCTTTCTAAATGGTTTTGTGATGGGCTGGATACTCACTTAAATACCGATGTACTTAAGAATCTCCCCAGTGGCGTCATTCAAAAGCTGAAAATAGCGATCGGTCTTGGCGACATGTCGCAGAACCTGTTCATTATTGATGAGCCTTTTGTCGGATGTGAGGCAGAGCACGCTGGGTATTTAAATCAACTCTTCACCGGAGCGTTAAAAGATAAGACCGTGGTGTACACAACGATGGATCCTGCGCTCATCACCAGCTCCACTCATTGCTTATTGTTAGAGCCTGATGGCAACCAGAAGTACTTTGGTCTGCCGGATAAAGTAATGAACGCTATGGGGTGATGCTGTAAGCACTTTTCGAAACTAGCGAATAACGACTTGTCTTGATTCACCAGATGACGAAGTTACTGTGATAGTAACCGGCGCCTCAACACCTTCAAGTGTTGATTGTTTGACCGATTTCATTAACACATCATCCATATTTAGAACTTTAAATGTTAAAAGTTCTGATTTTGTGACGTTCAGCACCTTTGTCGAAGAATGATACAAAAATGTGATGTTTTCCTCTCCCACTTTCAGCTCGCACTGTTCGTCAACTGAACAATCTACCGTATTGGTCACATCGTGCGTCATCGTACGGTAACTAAATGCGGCAATGAGCACCAACATCATGATGATTATTTGTACAAGCCTTGCTTTTGTTAGCTTCTGTGCTGCCATTGTGACGAGTTCTCCGTGTAACAAACTTCAAAGTTTTGAAATAAATGGTCATAAACCAGACCAAGTGTAAGGTTACTACCCTGTTCTTGATTTGTTAATTGAAGTATTATTGTCGCTTGAAAATGCTACTTTTTGTTAAATCCGGCAAGAGAAGTAACGTTCTGATTCAACGTTAGTTCTTTTGATGGGTTGGGTAGCATTACGACATGTGTCGTGTTGGAAGTAAAGTGTAGTTAATTAGAAAATTGGAAGCATGTTAATGAGCCAAGAAAAGCAGCTTGAACAAGTCTACAACTATACCGTAGTACGCCAGTTCACATTAGTGACGATTCTCTGGGGTATTGTTGGTATGGCAGTAGGTGTTTTGATTGCCGCTCAATTAGTTTGGCCACAGCTCAACTTTGATACGCCGTGGTTGACGTACAGTCGTTTACGTCCTTTGCATACTAATGCGGTAATCTTTGCGTTTGGTACCAGTGCTCTGTTTGCAACGTCTTATTATGTTGTGCAGCGTACCTGTCAAACGAGATTATTTGGAGGCCCTCTTGTCGCATTCACCTTTTGGGGATGGCAAGCAATTATTTTAGCCGCTGCAATTACTCTGCCGTTAGGTTTTACCTCAGGTAAAGAGTATGCAGAATTAGAATGGCCAATCGATATCGCTATTGCAGTGGTATGGGTGTCTTACGCTATTGTGTTCTTCGGAACGCTCATCAAGCGTAAAACGTCACATATCTATGTAGCGAACTGGTTCTTTGGTGCGTTCATCATCACCGTTGCAGTACTTCACATTGTGAACAGTATGGCAATTCCTGTATCGATGGGTAAATCTTACTCCGTCTATTCAGGGGCCGTCGATGCGATGGTTCAATGGTGGTACGGCCACAACGCGGTAGGTTTCCTTCTTACAGCCGGTTTCTTGGGTATGATGTACTACTTCGTACCAAAGCAAGCTGAACGTCCTGTTTACTCTTACCGTCTATCGATCGTTCACTTCTGGGCGCTTGTCTCTCTGTATATTTGGGCTGGTCCTCACCACCTACACTATACAGCTCTACCAGACTGGACTCAGTCTCTAGGTATGGTGATGTCTTTGGTTCTATTTGCTCCGTCTTGGGGTGGTATGATCAACGGTATCATGACGCTGTCAGGTGCTTGGCACAAGCTGCGTTACGACCCAATTCTTCGTTTCTTGATCGTTTCCCTATCGTTCTACGGTATGTCAACGTTTGAAGGTCCGATGATGTCTATTAAGACGGTTAACGCTCTGTCTCACTACACCGACTGGACAATCGGTCACGTGCACTCAGGTGCTTTAGGTTGGGTTGCGATGGTTTCCATCGGTTCTGTTTACCACCTAGTACCTCGCCTATTCGGTCAAGAGCGTATGTACTCTGTCGGCCTTATTAACACCCACTTCTGGCTAGCAACTATCGGTACAGTTCTGTACATCGTTGCGATGTGGATCTCTGGTGTTATGCAAGGTCTGATGTGGCGTGCAGTTAACTCGGACGGTACGCTAACCTACAGCTTCGTTGAATCTGTACAAGCGTCGTACCCGTTCTACTTCGTTCGTTTTGTTGGCGGCTTCATCTTCTTAGCGGGTATGTTCTTAATGGCATACAACACGTACAAGACAGTAACAGCAGCTAAAGGTAGCTTGAAAGCTGCCCCTCAACCGGCTTAAGGAGATTAAAGATGAGCTCAAACTCTAACAATCGCCATGAAGTCGTTGAACGTAACGTTGGCTTACTGGCTATTTTAATCGTATTCGCAATCAGTTTAGGCGCGCTTGTTGAAATCACTCCGTTGATTTTCCAAAAGCAAACTACTGAACCTGTGAAAAATCTTCGTGCGTACAGTGCACTGGAAATGGAAGGTCGCGATATCTACATTCGTGAAGGTTGTAACGTTTGTCACAGCCAAATGATCCGTCCTTTCCGTTCAGAAACTGAGCGTTACGGTCACTACTCTGTCGCTGGTGAAAGCGTTTGGGAACACCCATTCCTATGGGGTTCTAAGCGTACTGGCCCAGATCTCGCCCGTGTTGGTGGACGTTACTCTGATGAGTGGCACCGAGTTCACCTAATCGATCCTCGCGAATTGGTTCCAGA
The DNA here is from genome assembly GCF_050337275.1 of Vibrio wakamikoensis. Lineage (NCBI taxonomy): Bacteria > Pseudomonadati > Pseudomonadota > Gammaproteobacteria > Vibrionales > Vibrionaceae > Vibrio > Vibrio wakamikoensis. The sequence goes on from NZ_JAKJST010000040.1 coordinate 14,065, forward strand.
ATCAAACATGCCAGGTTTCCCTTGGCTAGAGGAAAACGTACTGGATGGCAAATTGACACAGAAGAAACTAGAAATCTTCCGTAACCAGTTTGGCGTTCCATACACGGATGAGCAAATCGCAAACGCGGCTAAAGACGTAGAAGGTAAAACAGAGATGGATGCCATCATTGCTTATCTTCAATCTTTAGGCCATGCGATGAAATAAGGAGGGGCTTATGGATATCGGTACTATTCACAGTATTTGGACCATAGTGTTGTTCGCAAGCTTCATTGGTGTTGTGTGGTGGGCCTTTGGCAAAAGCCGCAAAGCACGCTTTGAAGAAGATGCAAACTTAGTGTTCGCAGACGAACAAAAAGCCACCTCCGAAGAAAAAGGAGTGACTAAGTAATGACTACATTCTGGAGTCTATGGATTATTGTCATCACAGTCGGTACGCTGGTTGGTTGTGCAGCGATCCTATATTGGTGTGTTCGCGACAAAATGGGTGTCGAAGAAGGCGAAGATATGGGTCACGAATACGATGGTATTCGTGAGTTGAACAACCCACTGCCTAAGTGGTGGACTTATTTGTTTGTCGGTACGTTCATCTTTGCCGCTATTTACCTTGCTATGTACCCAGGCTTGGGTAACTACAAGGGTCTTCTTGGCTGGCAAAGTTCGGATCAAACCGTACGCTCACTTGAAGAGTCAAAAGCCTCTATTGCCGCTGCTCAAGAAAACAAAACTCTTGTTCAGTACGCAAAAGAGCTTGATGACGCAGATGCCTACTTCGGTGAAGCATTTAACCGCCTAGCAAAAACATCGGATGGTGCGCTACGCCCTATCCCTGAAATTGCTACCGACAGTGAAGCAATTAAAGTAGGTCAACGTTTGTTCCTACAAAACTGTTCACAATGTCACGGTTCGGATGCTCGCGGTCAAACTGGCTTCCCTAACCTAACGGACAATGCATGGCTATACGGCGGTGAGCCTGAGGCAATCGTGACAACGCTGCTGCACGGCCGCGTTGGTCAGATGCCGGGTTGGAAAGATGCCCTTGGTGAAGATGGCGTACGTGAAGTCGTTAGCTACACGTTAAGCCTTTCAGGTCGTAAAGTGAACGCCCGTGAAGCAGAAGCGGGTAAAGCTCGTTTCGTCGTGTGTGCAGCGTGTCATGGTACAGATGGTAAGGGCAACCCTGCTGTCGGAGCGCCAGATCTTACCGACCAAGTATGGTTATTTGGCGATTCTCGCGCGGCTGTAACAGAAACCGTTATGAATGGTCGCTCGGGTGTAATGCCAGCATGGAAAGACATCCTAGGTGAAGAAAAAGTACAGCTAGTATCAGCGTACGTTTGGAGCCTAAGTAATTCCGACAAATAAGTAACATTTCAATAACAGCCCCTTGTAAGGGGCTGTCTTTTCTAGATAAATTATAATTTCTTTCTTAGTCAGCTGTTGAGAACTTTTTTATGGTAAAGCCTTGGTATAAACAATTCTGGCCGTGGTTTCTAATCGCGTTGCCTCTGTCTGTTGTGATCGGAACTGGTTATCGAATCTCGCTGTTAATGGACAACCAAGTCAGCTTAGTTGCCGAGGATTACTATAAAAAAGGAAAAGGGATTAATGTTGATTTAACCAAGATAAACGTTGCTAGAGAGCTTGAACTCAATGCAGCGGTATCGTCAGCAGGCGATACTATTTTGATTAAGTTCCAAAAAGGTCAATTGCCTCACTTCCCTGCTCTTACTGCTACGTTTACCCATCGCACACTGCCGGACCGTGATTTTGAAAAGCTTGTCACTGCAGATGCTAAAGGCACCTACCGACTAACACTTGATCACGATGTTCAAGGTCCTTGGTTTGTAGAGCTACAACCACATGACCAAGCTTGGATGGTTCAAGGCCGAGTAACATTCCCAACTGAAACTGATGTAGTGTTGTTAGATTAAATTATGAGTAAGACGTGTTATCACTGCGGTGAAGATGTACCAGCCAACACGAACTTCAACGTAGAAATTTTAGGTGCAGACCGGGAGATGTGTTGTCCCGGCTGCGAAAGTGTGGCTCAAACGATTGTCGATAGTGGCTTAGTCTCCTACTACCAATATCGCACTACCACAGCAGAGAAGGCTGATTTAGTGCCCGAGCAGCTAAGAGCACTCATTCATTACGACAATGAAGATGTGCAAGCTGAGTTTGTAAGGAATCACGAAGACACCAAGGAAGTGACATTGTCACTTGAGGGGGTTGCCTGTGCAGCCTGTGCTTGGTTAATAGAAAAGCGCATGTCCGTCGAGCCTGGTGTTGTTTCTATTCGGGTTAACACCACGACAAACCGTGCTCTCCTTAAATGGGACAAAACTGCCACCCAACTCAGTCAGTTACTCTCCTCTATCCATACCCTCGGCTACAAAGCTGCACCGTTTGAGGCAGACAAGCAAGAAGCGGCTTATCATGCCACAATGAAGCAATACCTATATCGATTAGGTATTGCTGGCCTTGCGACCATGCAAGTGATGATGCTGGCAGTAGCCCTGTATCTAGAAGTATTTGGTAACCTTGAACCTGAGTTCAAAAGTTATTTCCGTTGGGTTAGCTTGATTTTCGCAACGCCTGTTCTCCTCTACTCTGCTCTTCCGTTCTATATCAATGCTTGGCGAAGTATCAAAGGGCGAACCCTTGGCATGGATGTCCCTGTCTCTATTGCTCTGATATTCGCTTATGTAGCGAGTTTAGTCGCGACCGTCACAGAACAAGGGGAAGTGTTCTTCGAGTCTATCTCGATGTTTACGTTCTTCTTACTGATTGGCCGTTATTTAGAGATGCGAGCGCGAAGAAAAGCCGCCGCGGCAAGTGGGAACCTTCTAAAGCTCATTCCTGCCATTGCCAATAAACTCAATGGTGAACAAGTCCCGGTTAAGTCGCTTCAAATTGGCGATCAAATAAAAGTATTACCTGGGGAGCACATTCCAGCGGATGGTGTCGTACTTAATGGCCGTATTCACATCGATGAATCAATGCTAACGGGTGAATCACTACCGGTTGTAAAAGGCAAAGACGACTTTGTCTATGCCGGTACGCTAAATGGTGATGAAGCCTTTGATCTTGAAGTGCGCTCCACCAAAGCCGACTCAATGATTTCTAGCATTGTTCGATTGCAAGATGAAGCCCAATTGAGCAAGCCTAAAATTGCCGAAATCGCTGACATCGTGGCACGTTACTTTGTTGCTATCATACTCGTAATTGCTGCAGGCACATGGTTGTTCTGGCATCAAACGGAACCTGATGATGCGTTTTGGATCATGCTGTCTGTGCTCGTAGCAACCTGCCCTTGTGCTCTATCATTAGCTACGCCGACCGCAATCACTTGTTCAAGTTCGCGTATGGGGACGTTAGGTATTCTATCTCGACGCGGACACGTATTTGAAACCTTGTGCAAAGTTAACCATCTCGTTGTCGACAAGACGGGTACTCTCACTCATGGGGACATTGAAATTGCTCGTACGCACGCTTTTGGTGATCAATCTGAAGTAGAGTTCCTGAGCATTGCTGCATCCCTAGAAAGTCACGCCAACCACCCTATTGCTCGTGCATTCAAACCATACCTGAACCATTCAGTTTTGGTGACAGATGTAGAAAACGTTATCGGCTCAGGTTTGCAAGGTATCATTGATGGTAAGCTGGTTAAAATTGGTAACGCGCACTATGTATTAGGACGTGACGATGCTGCTCTAAACAGCGTTTATATGTCGATAGATGGTCAACATGTAGCAACATTCGAGTATCGTGACCCAATTCGTAAAGAAGCGGTCGAATTTATCAACAAGATGCGTGAAGCCGGTGTGAAAACAACACTACTTACTGGTGATACACTCTCCAACGCCGAGCCCGTCGCGAAAGAAGTCGGTATTGATGACGTCATTGCCAGTGCTTCACCTAGCGATAAACTGAATTACCTCAAATCTCTCGATTCTGATGACATAACTATGATGATTGGTGATGGCATTAATGATGCTCCGACTCTAGCCGGCGCTCACCTATCTATAGCTATGGGTGGTGGTACCGATGTTGCCAAGGCTTCTGCTGATCTTGTTTTATTGGGTGACAGGTTGGATAAAATACTCACTGCTCGCGAACTCGCGTTAAGAACTCGCAAGATCATCAGAGAGAACTTAGCTTGGTCTTTAGGGTATAATGTTTTGATTCTACCATTAGCAGTCGCAGGACTCGTCGCGCCTTACATTGCGGTTGTGGGCATGTCAGCAAGCTCCATTATTGTCGTTTCAAACTCGCTACGCTTGCTTAAAGAAGAAGGTAAGTAACATGGAAAGCATCTATATCCTCATTCCCATCGCCATTGTTTTGGTGTGTGTGGCTGTTGCCATCTTCTTATGGGCGGTGAAAAGCGAACAATTTGAAGACCTAGAACGTCAAGGCCACAATATTTTGTTTGACGAAGACACCGACCAACAAGCTAAAGCAAAACAAGCGAGTCACAAGCCGAAACAGGAAGACTCGCGTGAATCTTGACCTAGTTGGTGCTTTTACCATCGGTCTTTTAGGAGCAGGCCACTGCATGGGAATGTGCGGTGGTATTGCATCCCTTCTTTCCATTGGACAATCGAATAAAACCCCCACCGCACTTATAATCAATTACAACCTTGGCCGTTTGCTAAGTTACACGTTGATCGGTAGTGTTGTGGGCGGAACGATTGCAGGGATTGCATCGCTTTCCCAGTTCAATCAATCGCTTGCGTTTGTTCGTATCATCGCCGCTTTGTTTATGGTGTTGCTCGCTTTCTATGTTGGGCGATGGTGGAATGGACTACTAAAGGTTGAAGCTCTGGGTCAGTCGTTATGGAAGCGTATCTCGCCTCTCGCCAATGAACTACTGCCACTAAAACACAGTTCTCATGCCATACCGTTTGGTTTTTTATGGGGCTGGTTACCATGCGGCCTTGTCTACTCGGTATTAACCTGGGCAGCCGTATCTGGAAGTGCATTGGGCGGTGGCGCCACCATGTTAGCTTTTGGTCTTGGTACCTTGCCCGCTATGTTGTTGGTAGGCACGAGCGCTACAAAATTAAAATCCCTGCAAAATTCACTTATTTTCCGCAACATCGCCGCAGTTTCGATACTCTTTTATGGACTATATACAGGTTACGAGTCGGTGATGATTTTTAGCGCAAACTAATAGATGATTGTTTTATCATTGATTTTTTAGCTACCCTTTGGGGGTAATGAATGATAAAATCTTGATGTACATCAAATAGTGAAAGGTTGTTATGATTTCTGAAAAGCCTGTAGCAAAACGTGTTCAGTCTGGCGGCTGTGCGATTCATTGCCAAGATTGCAGCATTAGTCAGCTCTGCATCCCCTTTACTCTCAACGAATCTGAGCTTGATCAACTAGACCAAATCATTGAGCGTAAAAAGCCGATCCAAAAAGGCCAAGAGCTATTCAAAGCAGGTGACGAATTGAAGTCACTTTATGCTATCCGCTCAGGGACAATTAAAAGTTACACCATTACCGAACAAGGCGACGAGCAGATCACTGCTTTCCACCTAGCTGGCGACCTAGTGGGTTTTGATGCCATCACCGGTGATGAACACCCAAGCTTTGCGCAAGCTCTTGAAACTTCGATGGTGTGCGAAATTCCTTACGAAATTCTAGATGACCTTTCAGGCAAAATGCCGAAACTTCGCCAGCAAATCATGCGTTTGATGTCGAATGAAATCAAAGGCGATCAAGAAATGATTTTGCTGCTTTCTAAGAAGAATGCTGAAGAGCGTCTTGCTGCTTTCCTATACAACCTATCAACTCGCTTCTCACAACGTGGATTTAGCCCAAGGGAGTTCCGCTTGACTATGACTCGCGGTGACATCGGTAACTATTTGGGTCTAACGGTTGAGACCATCAGCCGCCTACTTGGCCGCTTCCAAAAAGCAGAAGTACTGAGTGTTAAAGGCAAATACATCACTATCATCGACCATGATGCACTGATGGAAATGGCCGGCGTTTCTAAAGAATAAGCTCGTCAGCTCACTAATTGTCGCAACCTTTCCTAAGTGGCTCTACAATGAGCCACTTCAAATTTTCTTCCCTTTAAAATTCAATTTTTCTAAAAAAATTCATAGATTTGCGCTAAAGTGTTTATAGGTAATAGCCCAATTAGGTAGGGAGTATCTATGAGCATCTACAGTAAAATCCTCGTCGTAGCGAATCTTAATAGCGATGAGCAGCCTGCCCTTGCTCGTGCGGTTCAGCTTGCTAAGAAGAGCAAATCCAGGAGCCACATTCGTTTCTTCTTATCTATCTACGATTTCTCTTACGACATGACTTCTATGTTGTCACATGAAGAACGTGACGCAATGAGGCGTGGTGTAATACACCAACGTGAAGAATGGATGAGAAGTGTCGCTAAACCTCACCTCGATGACAGCTTCGATTTCGACGTTACGGTTGTTTGGCATAACAGACCCTATGTAGCGATCGTGGAGGAAGTTTTTGAGGGACAGCAAGATATTGTCATCAAAGCCACTCGCAAACACGACATTCTCGAGTCGGTGATTTTCACACCAACAGATTGGCACTTACTTCGTAAATGCCCAGTACCTGTTTTGTTAGTTAAGAATGCCGATTGGCCAGAGAAAGCCAATATTATTGCATCGGTTCACGTTGGCTCAGAAAACCCAACCCACATCGATTTGAATGATTGTATGGTGAAGCAACTTGATAGCTTAACCGAACGTCTCGACGCAACGGGCTATCTCGTTAACGCCTACCCGGTTACACCTGCAAACATCACTATTGAGCTTCCAGAGTTCGATCCAGCAACCTACACCGACGCTGTTCGCGGTCACCATTTGACGGCTATGAAAGCGCTGCGTCAAAAACATGGTTATGCCGAAGACCAAACGATCGTTGAGCAAGGATTGCCAGAAGACATCATTCCGGATGTAGCTCGTCAGCTGGATGCTGGCATGGTGATTCTTGGTACTACTGGTCGCACTGGTTTGTCCGCGGTATTTATTGGTAATACAGCAGAGCATGTGATTGATAAGATCAATTGTGATGTCATGGCGCTTAAACCGGATGGCTATATTAGCCCTCTAGATCCAGGCCAATCTTAATTATCTCATCACATGTCCAGTATTTCGTCACCCCTGCGCAGGCAGGGGTCTACTTAACGAATGCACCAAGCCTCGATTAGATTCCTGCCTGCACAGGAATGACACGAGTACCCACCAAGCCTTGGATGAATGAGCTTAACTTCTATGTAACCAACATAAAAAAACGCCCCTCAAATAAGGGGCGTTTTCTTCAATCTAGCGGTGTACTAAACATTAGTCACATCAATAAACATAGACTCATCGATGTTTGTCGACGAAACCGTCGCTTCACTAAACTCATACTCTTCACGTGAGCCTTCACGATCCAATGGAAGGTTTACGAAATCAAACAACTCACGGTCAGCCAACTGACTTGGGCTAACGTTTTGAATCGATTTAAAGATAGCTTCAACGCGACCCGGGGTCTTCTTATCCCAATCAATCAACATCGCCTTAATCGACTGACGTTGCAGGTTCTCCTGAGAACCACACAGGTTACAAGGAATGATTGGGAAATCTTTATGTTCAGCGTATTTGATCAGATCTTTTTCACGGCAGTACGTTAGCGGACGAATCACCACGTTACGACCATCATCAGAACGAAGCTTAGGAGGCATCGCTTTTAGGCGGGAGCCGTGGAACATGTTCAAGAACATGGTTTCCACAATGTCATCAAGGTGGTGACCTAGTGCAATTTTAGTCGCGCCAATTTTCTCAGCAAATGAGTAGAGCGTTCCACGACGAAGACGCGAGCATAGGCCGCATGTCGTTTTGCCCTCAGGGATCTTCTCTTTAACGACTGAGTACGTATCTTTATCAACGATGTAATAAGGAATGTTCAGTGTTTCAAAGTAATCTGGCAGGATGTGCTCTGGGAAACCTGGCTGTTTCTGATCAAGGTTAACCGCAACCACATCAAACTTGATTGGTGCTGCTTTTTGAAGATTCAATAGGATATCCAGCATCGCAAATGAATCTTTACCACCACTGATACACGCCATCACCACATCATTTTCTTCAATCATGTTGTAGTCGATAATTGCGTTGCCAACATTTCTTCTAAGACGCTTTTGAAGTTTGTTGAACTCTAGGGTTTCTTTTCTTGTATCTGTCTGATTCATCACGTGCTCTCACATTGCCGACAATGTCGACGATAGGATTTCCTACTGGGAATAATCTGGGGCGTGGATTATACGAGCTTTTTGATAAAGATTAAATGGTTGTTTGACCCCCTTTCGATTGGGAGTCAAACAATTCTAGAAAGATGCGCAGGCTTATTTAGCGCCAGGAAGGTAAGGTAGGATACGAAGTGTCTCTCCAGGGAGCGTCATGTAACCCCCCTCACCGATATCACTGAGACGTACTTGAGCTTTACCGTTTTCTAATGCTACCGAGTCACCATTAGAATAAGAAATTGCACCTTCCATATCAGGCGCGAACTCTAGAGTAATACCTTCAACATCCGGAGTGAACCAACTGGCAAACATGCCTCCTAAATCTTCTAGCATCACCTGCATTTGTGGCAGAAGTCTTTCAACCTCTGCATAAGTCACTTTGCCTGACATAGGTTCGGTCGTCATCACCACCATAGAGAAGTCGCAGCGCTGATCTTGTGGAGTGTGTACAAACACCAACGGATTCGCTGACTTGAGGTTGTTATCTAGCGGCACCACGAGTTCATTGATTGGGCTCGCTGGCAACTCTTCATAATGCTCCTCTTTTTCCATCCAAGCTTTTTCAATAGGACACAAGGTTTTTGAGTCCGCATCGACAAAGAAGAAACCCACCTTCACATCCTCATGCCCTTCTTTCGCATTGTTCTTCATCTGTGAAAACAGTTTTGAATAGGTGAACATGTACTCTTGGGCAAGAGTGGGAACCGCAAATGTGGCTGCGGCAAAACCTAAAAGGGCTAACTTTACTACTTTCATGTTTAATTCTTTGATTATTATTGTGTTGTCCAGAACTTGTCATTATGTCGAATCATGGCTTGCAGGTCTTTGACGTATGCCTCACCCCGCTCCGAATAACGCAGTAATCCATTAGTGAGTTCCAGTGCAGCCGTCTCTGACAACAAATTTTCACCTCGATCTCTAATACCAGCACGAATATCACGCAATTCTTGGTAAGCGCGGTTGCGATTCACATTCATAAAGTAACCGTGGATAGATTGCTGAGGAGAGCTGAACTTAGCCACTTCATGCGACATTCCTTCGCTACGTTTTAACGGAACAAGGCCGCATCCCTTCGTATAACACCATTGACCAAAATAGTTATTGGCTTCGTTGGCAAAGCGCGATGTTCCCCATGCCGATTCGTTAGCCGCTTGCGTCAGTACCAGTGCTTCAGGAAGAACATCTACCCTTTCAAGCATTGCATTGACCCAATCATAGTTCACCTGTGAAGGCTCTAATGAATAGAGTTTACCAAGGCGCTTTGCCGTAGCTTGTTGTTCACTCGTCAGAGACTGCTCATCCAGCGCTAGTTTAATGCCAAGTAATCGTCTGCGCTCTTTTTCAATTCGCGCGTTTTCAATGGCGATTCCGGGTCTCAAGTAATCAAAAAAAGTCTGCTTCTTCTGATTGGTATCGGTAATGCTCGCGATATCTGGCTTGTCTTCCGCGATGGCAGGCAGCGTGATGGCTTCATCTTCATGGTCATCGGCGGATTTTTCAGAAAGGAACAAAAAAGCGCTCCCAGTCAGGAGCGTAGCTATAGATAGAAATTTATGCGAACTACGCATCAAATACCTCAGGGTTCTTATTAGGCTTATCGTCGTTTCTTGGCGGTGTATTGTCGTTGTTATCGTCGTTGCTGTCGTTACCAGAGTCGTTTGAGCCATTACCTTCAGTGGCAACAATCTTTAGGGTGATACCAAACATCTCGCGATAAACAATGCCTTTTACATGGAAGAAAAACGGCAATACAAAGATAAGGCCAATACCGTAGAACATCGCGCCGACAATGAACATCAACATCACTAAGGTGTAGATACCTGCCAGAACGAAAATCTTCTTGTTTACCGCACGCAGTGATAAAAGCAAAGACTGGAGTGGCGGAACCTTTTTCTCGCAGATAAGCAATATAGATTGGCTAAACGCAAGAGATAGGTACATCGAAAGGAATGGCAAAATCATGCTCACCACGCCTTGCAACATCAAGCTAAACAGCGTAGCGATAATGACAGGCACGGTAAACTGTAGACCTTTGCCGATGTGTCTGGTTTTCGTTGTAAGACCCGCTGCGTGGCTCATTGCCATAAGTGAGATACCTGCAAATACAGGTGCACTCACTACTTCATAACTAAAGTTGGCAACAAAAATAGCTTGAAAAATGCTCTGATCTAGCAAGCTTGGGTCCTGGAACGCTTGCAAGATAACGGATGGATCGCCAAGTTGTAATTGCAGTGCGATATAAAAAATACCCACTTGCACAAAAATGAGGGCAATAATTGCAGGAGAGAAAGACAAAAAATGCTTGATGGTTTGCTGCCACGCTTCTTGGAACACAGCCCCAGCCTTGAGGTCATATTTCCCTGAGATAGCGCGCTCAATTGAGCCACCTAAGTTGAAGTCTCTTTCAAAATCGTTTTTCATATGTTTTCCAAGTGACACTCTATACGAGTACATTTCTTCGTTGAAAAGGCTGCGACATTATAGCGGTAACGAGATTGTATTATCACTGTTATCACCTTGCTTTTCAGTCTTTTTGGGTGATAATTAACCAATTGATAAGGCAAAATATTCAACTCGACGCGCTCTAAACCTAGTATGGTAAATAATGTTTAGTTTTACCTGCAAAATTTTTTCGTTTCGGGATAAGAAAATGCTTTGATTTCACCCAATTGGTGATTATGATGCGCGCCTTAAATGTGTATAGCAACTGGCCGCTAAATTTTCGGCCGAGGTGGAGAAAAACAGACGTTGAACGCTAAACATTCAGAAGGAACACCAGTCGTACAGCTTGCTGGTGTGAGTAAAAGTTTCGATGGTAAGGAAATCATCGCAAATCTTAACTTAAACGTTAATCATGGTGAGTTTCTCACTATTTTGGGTCCTTCGGGCTGCGGTAAGACCACAGTACTAAGAATGATCGCCGGCTTTGAAACCGTCGACAGTGGTAGACTCAATCTCGCTGGCCAAGATGTAACGGAAGTCCCCGCTGAACAGCGACACGTCAATACTGTTTTCCAGAGCTATGCCCTCTTTCCTCATATGACCGTTTTCGAAAATGTGGCATTTGGTTTGCGTATGCAAAAAGTGCCAAATGCTGAGATTGAACCTCGCGTTCTCGAAGCATTGAAAATGGTTCGCCTAGAGAAAATGGCTCAGCGTAAACCGCACCAGCTTTCTGGTGGTCAGCAGCAACGTATTGCGATTGCTCGCGCTGTCGTGAACAAGCCAAAGGTTCTACTTCTTGATGAATCACTGTCTGCACTTGACTACAAACTGCGTAAGCAAATGCAGATTGAGCTTAAACAGCTTCAGCGCCAACTAGGTATTACTTTTATTTTCGTTACTCACGATCAAGAAGAAGCATTGTCGATGTCGGACCGTATCATCGTAATGCGCGATGGCGTGATCGAGCAAGATGGTACCCCTCGCGAAATCTACGAAGAGCCGAAAAATCTGTTCGTTGCTCGTTTTATCGGCGAGATCAACGTGTTTAACGCAACGGCCATCGACCGCATTGACGACAAACGTATCAATGCCGAAATAGAAGGTCAGAAGAGCATTGTTTACTACGACAAAGCGTTTGAATCTGGTGAAAAGCTTCAAGTATTGCTTCGCCCAGAAGATTTGCGTATCGAAGAGATCAAAGAGTCAGAAAATAGAGGCATCGTTGGTCACGTAGCAGAACGTACCTATAAAGGTATGACGCTAGATTCTGTCGTTGAACTAGAGTCTGGTATGCGTGTAATGGTGAGTGAATTCTTTAACGAAGATGATCCAGATGTCGACCACTCTCTAGGTCAAAAGGTTGCCGTTACTTGGGTTGAAAGCTGGGAAGTGGTGCTAAAAGATGAGCAAGAAGTTTAATCTACAGAACGCCATTATCACTCTGATTGTCGGTTGGTTGGTACTGTTTGTGCTGATTCCCAATGTGATGATCATAGGTACGAGCTTCCTAACTCGAGACGAAGCTAACCTGATTGAAATGACGTTCACGCTCGAGAACTACGCTCGATTACTTGACCCTCTATACGCTAAGGTCTTATTCCACTCGTTCTACATGGCGATCGTGGCAACCTTTATCTGTTTGGTGGTTGGTTATCCATTTGCGTATATCGTAGCGAAGATGCCAGAAAAATGGCGTCCGTTTATGCTGTTTTTGGTGATAGTTCCGTTCTGGACTAACTCGTTAATCCGTACCTATGGTTTGAAGATTGTTTTAGGTACTCAAGGCATCTTAAACAAGAGCTTAATAGCCTTAGATATTATCGATAAACCTTTGCGCATTATGTACACCGAGACCGCTGTAATGATCGGCTTGGTCTATATTCTGCTGCCTTTCATGATTCTTCCGCTCTACTCAGCGATTGAGAAACTGGACGGTACCTATATTGAAGCAGCGCGCGATCTCGGTGCTAACAAATGGCAAACACTAACGAAAGTAATCTTGCCATTAACTATGCCAGGAATTATCGGCGGCTGTCTGCTTGTGCTACTTCCTGCATTAGGTATGTTCTACATCGCTGACCTATTGGGCGGCGCGAAGAACCTTCTAATTGGTAACGTGATTAAGAGTCAGATACTCAATGCTCGTGATTGGCCGTTTGGCGCGGCGACGAGTATCGCCCTAACTGCCGCGATGGCAGTGATGTTGTATGCCTACTACCGTGCAGGCAAGCTCTTAAACCGTAAAGTGGAGCTCGAATAATGGGACGCGCTGTAAGATTTAGCTTTATGACGGTAGTGTACGTGTTCTTGTATCTACCGATCATTGTTTTGATCGCTAACTCATTCAATGCCAACAAATTTGGAATGAAATGGGGGGGCTTTACGACCAAGTGGTACGACGCTCTGGTTAACAACGACAGCTTGATGCAAGCCGCTTGGCACTCGCTCAATGTCGCTGTTTTTTCGGCAACCGCTGCAACCATTATTGGTAGCTTGACCGCGGTTGCGCTGTTCCGTTACCAATTTAAGGGTAAAGGCGCAGTAAGTGGCTTACTCTTTATTGTGATGATGTCACCAGATATTGTGATGGCCATTTCGTTGTTAGCGATTTTCTTGGTGCTTGGTGCCCAACTAGGCTTCTTTAGCTTATTGATCGCGCATATTACATTCTGTTTGCCGTTCGTAGTTGTGACTGTTTACAGCCGTTTAAAAGGCTTCGATGTAAAAATGCTTGAAGCGGCAAAAGATCTTGGTGCTGGTGAATGGACTATTCTTAAACAAATTATCTTGCCACTCGCTAAACCGGCAGTGGCGGCAGGTTGGTTATTGTCATTTACACTATCGCTAGATGACGTGATTGTGAGTTCGTTTGTGACAGGGCCGACGTACGAGATTTTGCCACTTAAGATTTATTCAATGGTAAAAGTCGGTATTTCACCAGAGGTGAACGCCCTTGCGACCATTATGTTAATTGTCTCTCTTGTCTTGGTTGTGACCTCTCAATTACTGGCAAGAGAAAAGGTTAAGTAAACCGCTATTTTACTAATGGAGCAGAATGGCGTTGTCATTCTGCTCTTTTTCTATCTATGCCTTAAAGGCAGCGTTTGTTTTGGAGCTAACGTCAATGAAAAAATGGGCTACTTTTTTAGCTGGTAGTGCATGCGCACTTTCTCTTCTATCTGGAGCAGCTAGTGCAAAAGAAGATAAAGAATTGGTATTTATGAACTGGGGGCCTTACATCAACAGTAATATCCTAGAGCAATTTACTAAAGAGACTGGCATCAAGGTTATCTACTCTACCTATGAGTCGAACGAAACCTTGTATGCAAAGCTAAAAACGCACAATAAAGGTTATGATCTTGTCGTTCCATCGACCTACTTCGTAGCGAAAATGCGTGATGAAGGTATGCTACAAAAAATCGATAAGTCAAAGCTATCGAACTTCAGCAACCTGGATGTAAACTACCTAGACAAACCATACGATCCAAACAACGACTACTCTATCCCGCACGTTGTCGCGATCACCGGTCTTGCGGTAAATACAGACATGTATGATCCTGAAGAATTTACAAGTTGGGCTGACTTGTGGAAACCAGAGCTTGAAGGCCAGCTAATGATGATGGATGACACTCGTGAAGTGTTCCACATCGCGCTACGTAAATTGGGCTACTCTGGTAACACGACTGACAAAGCACAAATTGACGAAGCTTACGCAGAACTGCAAAAGCTAATGCCAAACGTATTGGTGTTTAACTCAGACAACCCAGGTGCACCATACATGTCTGGTGAAGTTGGCCTAGGTATGCTTTGGAATGGCTCAGCAGCGGCTGCGCAAAATGAAGGTCTACCAATTAAGCTTGTATTCCCGAAAGAAGGCGGTATTGGTTGGGTAGACAACTTCGCGATCAGCTCAGGTGCGAAAAACGTTGATGCAGCACACAAGATGATCGACTTTTTGCTTCGCCCAGAAATTGCAGAGCAAATTTCTCGCGACACTGGCTACCTAACAGCAGTAAAAGCGTCAAACGAGAAGTTTAAAGACAGCCCTGCTCTATTCCCATCTCAAGAAGATTTGGATCGCGTAGAATGGCAAGATGCGGTTGGTGACAGCACGGTAGTTTACGAAGATTATTTCCTAAAACTAAAAGCAGGTCAGTAATCTTTACTCCTTCAGTGTAAAAAGGTGGCAGTAGCCACCTTTTTTTATGGCTGACGTTCTATATCCTTCTAAACGTTTAATTTTTGTAAACTCCAACATAGAGTATTCAATCATTGGCTGATATAATGTTGTGATGCACATCAAATAATGATGGCGTGCAAAGTAGTGTGGGAAGCCCTACTTTCCCATATCGTCATGTCTCTTAGAGACTCTTTGTTTACCAAAACAAACGGAAAAGTAATGAAAAGCAAATTGTATGCAGGCGCACTATGTGCGGCGACTCTCTTCACTACCCCGGCGTTTGCAGCCAACGAAGAACTTTACTTCTACAACTGGTCTGAATACATTCCTAGCGAAGTACTAGAAGACTTTACTAAAGAAACTGGCATTAAAGTCATCTACTCTACTTATGAATCCAATGAGAGCATGTATGCGAAATTAAAAACGCAAGGCTCTGGCTACGACCTCGTGGTTCCTTCTACCTACTTTGTATCTAAGATGCGTAAAGAAGGCATGCTTCAAGAGTTAGACAAAGAAAAGCTAGCTCACTATCAAGATCTGGATCCAAACTATCTAGACAAGCCTTTTGACCCAGATAACAAATTCTCGATTCCTTATATCTGGGGCGCAACCGGTATCGGTATCAATACAGATATGCTA
Organism: Vibrio wakamikoensis; assembly: GCF_050337275.1. Lineage (NCBI taxonomy): Bacteria > Pseudomonadati > Pseudomonadota > Gammaproteobacteria > Vibrionales > Vibrionaceae > Vibrio > Vibrio wakamikoensis. Next base: position 29,599 of record NZ_JAKJST010000040.1, read on the forward strand.
GACCGTTCAGCGGTAAGCTCTTGGGGTGATTTATGGGATCCTCAATGGGACGGTCAGCTGATGATGATGGATGACTCACGTGAAGTATTCCACATCGCACTAACGAAACTTGGTTACTCGCCAAACACCACTAATCCAGATGAAATCAAAGCTGCATACGAAGAGCTTAGAAAGTTGGTACCAAATGTATTGGTGTTCAACTCAGATTTCCCGGCAAATCCATACCTTGCAGGTGAAGTATCACTGGGTATGCTTTGGAATGGTTCAGCATATATGGCTCGCCAAGAAGGCGCTTCTATCGAGATCGTATGGCCTGAAAAAGGCACGATTTTCTGGATGGATAGCCTAGCCATCCCATCAGGTGCGAAAAATACAGAAGCCGCACATAAGATGATTGATTTCCTACTTCGTCCAGAAAATGCTGCAAAAATTGCAGTGGAAATTGGTTACCCAACACCAGTTAAAACAGCTTATCCGCTACTACCAAAAGAATTTGCTGAAGATCCAAACGTGTTCCCACCTCAAAAAGTGATGGACTCGGGTACATGGCAAGATGAAGTTGGCGAAGCTGGCGCGCTTTACGAAGAATACTTCCAAAAGCTAAAAGTCGATAACTAATTTCTAGTATTGACTAAAGACAAAGCCCTCCTACTGGAGGGCTTTGTTATATCTAGTTTTCCTAAAAGTCGTCATCCCCTTGAAAAAGGGGATCTTCTATAGCGCGCTTTAGCCAACTTCAATGACTGTTACCACCCTGCACGCTTCGGGAGATCCTCGATGTCTCGAGGATGACGTAATGGTGGTATAGCACAATACACTACAGGTAATACGTAGTAGGTTTGGTTTTAAGCAGTATTACCTTGAGTCTGCAACTCTAAAATCTCTTTGACCAACTTAGGCACTTCAATACTCGCCTTTCCATATCGCTTCTCTTCAAACTCACTCTGTACTGCGCTTGGCTCTAGATTGATCTCTATGGTGTGAGCGCCATGCATTTTAGCATCATGAACAAAACCCGCAGCTGGATACACTACGCCTGAAGTACCAATGGAAACAAACAGGTCAGCTTTCTCAATAGCGGCGTAAATATCACCCATTCGAAGAGGCATCTCACCAAACCAGACGATATGTGGTCTCATTTGCGAAGGAATTTGGCAGCAGTGGCATAAATCTCCAGTAAGGATATCGTCTTTGGTATCGATCACCTGCCCAGACTCTTCACAGCGTGCTTTAAGAAGTTCACCATGCATATGAATGATGTTTTCGCTTCCGCCGCGCTCGTGGAGATTGTCGATATTTTGAGTAATAACAGTAACCGTGCCGTCTAACTCTTTTTCAAGGTTTCCTAACGCGATATGAGCGGCGTTAGGCAAAATAGACTCCTGTTGGAGTTTGCTACGACGCTGATTATAAAAATTTTGGACAAGTTCTGGATTGCGTACAAAACCTTCTGGAGTGGCCACGTCTTCAATTCGGTGGTTTTCCCAAAGTCCGTCTTGTGCACGGAATGTTTGAATACCTGACTCCGCAGAAATACCCGCACCGGTCAAAACAACGACATTTTTGTAGGGAAACTTCATAGACCTTCCTTGTGCTGACTTATTGTTGTACCAACAAGAGTAACATGGAACGAATAACATCAATAGTATTAGGGATTAGACCATGGTCTAATCCCTACGTGATTTCAGTTACTTAGAAGCAATAGGATAGTATTAATCTTCGTTTGTGGCTGAGATCTTGTGAATCGCCAAGTCCGCGCCTTTGTATTCATCTTCTTCAGATAAACGCAAGCCAGTGAGCTTATCAAGAATGCCGTACACAAGACCAGCACCAATCATGGCAACAACGATACCAGCAGCTGTGCCAACTAATTGGGAGGCGAAGCTTACACCACCCATACCGCCTAGTGCTTGCTGACCAAAAATACCTGCCGCGATACCGCCCCAAGCGCCACAGAGGCCATGTAACGGCCATACACCCAATACGTCATCAATTTGCGTTTTATTCTGTAGATAAGTGAACACCCAAACAAACAATGCGCCTGCTACACCGCCAGTAATCAGAGCACCAATTGGATGCATCAGATCCGAACCCGCACAAACCGCTACTAAGCCTGCTAACGGTCCATTATGGATAAAACCAGGGTCATTTCTACCCGCAAACAGAGAAGCTAAGATGCCGCCTACCATTGCCATCAGTGAGTTCATCGCAACAAGACCACTAATTCCTTCGAGCGTTTGCGCAGACATCACGTTAAAGCCAAACCAACCAACACTTAGGATCCACGCCCCCAAAGCCAAGAAAGGAATATTTGACGGAGCAAAGTTGGTATGTTTACCAGCGCGAATACGCCCTTTTCGCATACCAAGGAAGATCACTGCAACCAAAGCAATCCAACCACCAACGCCATGCACCACCACTGAGCCAGCAAAGTCATGGAAACCCGCACCAAAGCTTGACTCTAAAAGGCTTTGAAAGCCAAAGTTACCATTCCAAATCATCCCTTCAAACAACGGGTAGACAAGACCCACGGTAAAGAAAGTCGCTAACAACACAGGGTAGAACCTTGCACGCTCTGCAATACCACCAGAGACAATGGCTGGAATTGCGGCCGCGAACGTCAACAGGAAGAAGAACTTAACCAGCTCATAGCCATTTCCTTGCGACAAGGTTTCCGCATCCGCGAAAAATGTACCACCATAAGCTACCCAGTAGCCTATGAAGAAATAAGCAATAGCTGAAACACCAAAATCAGCCAAGATTTTCACTAGAGCATTCACCTGGTTTTTATGCCTTACCGTCCCCACTTCAAGAAATGCAAACCCAGCATGCATTAAGAACACCATAATGGCACCCAATAGTAAGAAAAGCGTATCTGAGCTCTGAGTGAGTGTTTGTACTGCACCATGTACGTGCTCTACAGAGGGGGTCATAAGTCGATTACTCCTTTATCGTTTAGTTATGACGCGCACCAAAAACGTGCCACAACTTCTTGCTTTACACCAATTTGGTGAGAGCGATTTTTTATTGAACGACAGTTAGAGCAAAGAACGTTCCAAGTTGACAGAAATAACAGATACGCATCTAAGTTATTGATTAATAGTAAACCTTGATGGCATTAGTTTTAAAGAATTACGACGTAGCACGTTTCTATTGCACCATGGAAGGGATGACGCACCAATTTGGAGTGCACTAATAAGTTGCAATTATGTTGCAAAAATAGGTAAGACAATAAAAAAGGAGTTGTAGTTAGCTACAACTCCTTTTCGATAGGACTACCAGTATTTACGGTAGATGCTTAATTGGCTCAGCAGTTTCACCAAACGTCATTGGTATGTTTTGCTTCAGTTTGTTCATGCCAGCAAACATACGAATAATCCAGACCACAATTGCGACCGAGGCAAACAACATACCAACATAGGGAATGAAGTTAGCAATCTGGTCGAGCCACGTTGCCTGATACCAATAGTGCGTGACGCCTTTGAGCAAGCCGTTAGAGGTTGCTACAGTGACGATTAACACAACAAAGAAGGTCAGATTGAGAAAGAAGGTTCTAATCAACCCGTAGTAATGAGAGTTAATCACATCACTATCCTCACCTTTGTCCAAACGATAACCAGCATAGACAATAGCAATAACGCCTGAGATTAATAACGTAAAAGGCGTAAAGAGGCTAAGAATGTAAGCTATCCAAATACCTTTGTGTTGTTGGTGCATATCTTAGTATTCTCCTTTAGCTTAGATCGCTTCGCGTCTTGCCATCAACGCCAGATGAAACTGACTCTTCTTTAGGCTTGGGGTTGTCCAGCTCATGTTTGACTTCCTCATACCAAAGATCGTGATGCTCTTTCGCCCACGTTTCGTCAACTTCACCCGTCACCATGCCTTCCAACGCTCCTTCCATCCCGAACAAGCCGATGTAAATATGGAAAATGAAACCACAGATCAGTATCAGTGCAGCCAGCATATGGATTAAGTTCGACCATTCCATATCACGACGTGTTTGACCAAAAATAGGGAAATCGAGAATAAGGCCACTGGCGGCGACAACAGCACCAACAATGATCAGCATCCAAAACAGAACCTTCTCACCCGCATTAGAAAAGCCAGCAGAGGGGTGACTGCCTTTATGCTTGCCTGCCATACCGCCAAACTTCATAAACCACTGTACATCCACCTTAGTGAAAATAGATTTACTCCACCACTTAAAGAGCAGGGCAACGAGTAGCACTAAGAACATTGGCCCCATATAGTTATGGTACTGCTTCGCCAAATAAACGGTCCAGCCCCATAAGTCTGTAGGTACATAAGGCTTCATAAAGTGCTTACCGTAGACCAGCATCAGACCACTGAAGGCAAGCGTTAAGAAGACAAACGCCATACTCCAGTGAAGCGCTCTGTCCATACGGCTCCATCTTTGCAGTTTACGCCCAGTTCTCGCGCCAGATAGCTTCATTGGGCCACCAATGAAATACGCGAGCATCACAAGGGTAATACTACCGAAAATGGCTACTGCACCAGCAGGAGACATCCACTTTTCTTTCAAGATATACCACGTTTCACCAGGCGTACTGATTAACACACCGTGCTCAGGAGACGCCGAGGTGGTTGTCCCCTCTACCCCTTCTTTCACCATGCGCCAATAGTCAGCACCAGCAAGCTGTGTCACCTCACCTTGAACAACTTTATTGCTCTTACTTTCTTCAGCATGAACGCCAAACGACATTACAAGAACCACTGCTGCCAACACTGGCAGCAGCAATTGGAAGACAGAGCCAAGCAAACCTTGTTGTTTAGACAAAATAGCCATCGCTCTCTCCATTAGCTTTTAGTCGCATCGTAAGCGAGGTCATTCCCATCGGTCCAACCTGCATCTTTCGCACCACGCTCTACTACACGTTGACGAAAGATATCCGATACTTTCGCAGCGTCACCGGCTAGTAGAGCTTTTGTTGAACAAAGCTCGGCACACATTGGCAGCTTACCTTCAGCAATACGGTTTGCGCCGTACTTAGCGCGCTCTTCTTCTGAATTGTCTTCAGTTTCAGGGCCGCCCGCACAGAAAGTACATTTGTCCATTTTACCGCGTTCACCAAACGCAGCTTGTTTCGGGAACTGAGGTGCACCAAATGGACAGGCAAACAAGCAGTAGCCACAACCGATACAGAGATCTTTGTTGTGAAGCACAATGCCATCTTCTGTACGCTCGAAGCAATCTGCAGGACACACAGCCATACATGGTGCGTCGGTACAGTGCATACAAGCCACAGAGATCGAGTTTTCACCGGGAAGACCATCGTTCAAAGTAACAACACGACGACGCTGGATACCCCATTGAAGCGCGTCATCATTTTCGTTTTTACATGCCGTGACACAGCCATTACATTCAATACAACGTTTGGTGTCACATAGGAATTTCATATTAGCCATTAGGTGACTCCTTACGCTTTCTTAATGTTACAGAGAGTGACTTTGGTTTCCTGCATTTGAGTCACTGGGTCATAACCATAGGTGGTTGCTGTGTTAGCGGCTTCACCGATGACGTAAGGCACGGTACCCTCTGGATACTTATTAGTGAGGTCTTCACCTTGGAACTTACCGCCAAAGTGGAATGGAATGAACGCCAGACCCGGTTTCACACGAGGTGTCACCATCGCTTTCACCTTAATACGTCCTTTCTCTGCACCTTCAACCCACACCATGTCACCATCTTTGAAGCCAATGTCATTGGCATCTTTCGGGTTCACCTCAACAAACATTTCACGCTGAAGTTCGGCTAGCCATGGGTTAGAACGCGTTTCTTCACCACCACCTTCGTACTCAACCAATCGACCTGACGTTAGAACGATTGGATACTCGCCCGACACATCTTTGTCTTGAATTGATTTGTACATGGTAGGAAGACGGTAGATAGACTCACTGTCATCCCATGTTGGGTAATCTGCTACTAAATCACGTCTTGGCGTGTAAAGTGGCTCACGGTGCAAAGGCACTCTATCTGGGAAGGTCCAAACAATGGCACGCGCTTTGGCATTACCAAAAGGCATACAGCCATGCTTAATCGCTACGCGCTGAATACCACCAGATAAGTCCGTCTTCCAGTTTTTACCTTCTGCTGCTGCTTTTTCTTCCGCAGTTAAGTCATCCCACCAACCTAATTGTTGGATGAGTTTATCCGTAAACTCTGGATAGCCATCTTCAAGTTCACAACCCAAGGAATAACTATCTTCAGCGAGTAGACTATTGCCTTCGAACTCAACACCAAAACGAGCACGGAAGTTACCACCACCGTCAGCGACTGCTTTAGACGTATCATAAAGAATGTGGGTACCTGGGTGTTTCATCTCTGGCGTGCCCCAACATGGCCAAGGTAGACCGTAGGTTTCGCCATTGATTGGGCCGCCTTCCGCTACCAGTGAAGTTTTGTGGAACGTATGCCAGTTTTGTTGGTGCGCTTTAATACGCTCTGGGCTTTGGCCGGTGTAACCAATCGTCCACATGCCTTTGTTAAACTCACGCGTGATGTCTTCGATGTTCGGCTGATTGTTCTCAACCGCAACGTTTTTGAATAGCTCATTCTCGAAACCCAACTTCTTAGTAAGAAGGTACATGATCTCGTGGTCAGGCTTAGAGTCGAAAAGTGGTTCAATAACCTGATCGCGCCATTGTAGTGAACGGTTAGATGCTGTAACAGAGCCATGCGTTTCAAACTGAGTGGTTGCAGGAAGCAGGTAAACACCATCAGTACGGTTATTCATAACGGCTGCATGTGTTGGATACGGGTCAACGATCACCATCATATCCAGCTTCTGCATCGCTTTTTGCATCTCTACGCCACGGGTTTGCGAGTTAACCGCGTGACCCCAATAGAACATGGCACGAATGTTATCGTTCTGCTCGATATTGTCTTTGTTCTCTAGAACACCATCAATCCAACGGGACACTGGAATGCCCATGTTGTTCATTGGCTTCTTGCCGCGGTATTCATTCTGGTCAAATCGCTCTTTGATCCACTCGTAGTCAACATCCCACACTTTTGCCCAGTGTTTCCATGAACCATCTGCTAGACCATAGTATCCAGGTAGAGTGTGAGAGAGAACGCCAAGGTCAGTAGCGCCTTGAACGTTGTCGTGACCACGGAAGATGTTGGCACCACCACCAGACTTACCAATGTTGCCCAGAGCAAGCTCGAGTACGCAGTAAGCACGTGTATTGTTATTACCTGTAGTGTGCTGAGTACCACCCATACACCAAATGATACTGCCAGGGCGGTTTTCAGAAAGGATCTTCGCCGCTTTGTAAACATCCGCTTCGCTAACGCCAGTAACGCGCTCCACTTCTTTTGGATTCCATTTCGCTACTTCAGTACGGATCTCATCCATACCGTAAACACGCTGGCGAATGAACTCTTGATCTTCCCACTTGTTTGCGAAGATATGCCACAAAAGACCCCAGATAAACGCTACGTCGGTACCAGGGCGAAGCGAGCAGTAGTGGTTGGCTTTTGCTGCGGTGCGAGTACGACGAGGATCTGCAACCACGATCTGACAGCGGTTTTTCTCTTTTGCAATCAGGATGTGCTGCATAGCCACCGGGTGGGCTTCTGCCGGGTTTGAACCAATGAACAGCATCGACTTACAGTTATGCATGTCATTGAAAGAGTTAGTCATCGCCCCATAGCCCCAAGTGTTAGCAACACCGGATACTGTGGTCGAGTGACAAATACGCGCTTGATGGTCGACGTTGTTAGTGCCCCAAAGCGATGCCATTTTACGGAACATATACGCTTGTTCGTTGCTGTGCTTCGCACTACCCAGCCAGTAAACAGAATCTGGGCCTGATTCTTTGCGGATCTCTAAAACCTTGTTACCGATCTCTTCAATCGCATCTTCCCAGCTGAGTTTTTTCCACTTGCCGCCTTCGAGTTTCATTGGGTACTTAAGGCGGCGCTCACCATGGCCGTGCTCACGCAAGGCTGCGCCTTTCGCACAGTGACCACCAGCATTAAATGGGTGGTCAAACGCTGGCTCTTGGCCGGTCCACACGCCGTTTTGTACTTCTGCATAAACGCCACAGCCCACCGAACAGTGAGAACAGATGGTGCGCTTAACTTCCGTCTTAGCATCTACAGGAACCGTTTCAGCCTGTGCTTTTCTGATCATACCTGGTGCGAACGTATAGGCACCCGCAGCCAAACCACCTGCAGCGATAGATGAATTGCGCACAAATGCACGGCGGCTAAGACCGAGCTTGTTTTCATTTTTGCTCACATTGTCGGAGCGTTTCGTTAATTTCATGCTTTGCTCCTACAATGTGTCGTAATAATCTTTAACGTGCTGCGTTTCACGATAACCGGTTTTCTTCTCGTTATCGGGCTTTGCTTCAACTAACTCAGTATTAGTCGTGGCATGTGCAGTACCTGAAATAACAACGCCGGCGACAGCCGCAGTAGTCAGGCCTTTTAGTAGGTTTCGACGATTTTCGTTAAAATCACTTTTATCGTCACGTTTGGTTTGTTTACTCATAGTTTGCTCCCTGAGTGGATACCTATCCGTTGTGATGGCATCTCTCGTTAGCTGACATTACTTAGTGGTTATATTTTTTACGTCTATCTTCATTTTCGCCTGCGTAGTGCCTGGGTTTTGCGCATAGCTCACCTGCTCTACATCGAAAAATGCTTGCATTAATAACGCAACAGATGGATAAAACTGACCACTCGGCGCAGTTTCAATCTGGCGGCATAAATCTGTGTACCAAGGAGAAAGATGGTGGTTAAAGAAGGCTTTCGCTTCTTGCTCTTTCTGTTGGTCAATCAAGTGCGCTAACACTTCGCACACGGCTGAAATATGATCTTCTGGCTCTTTAACTGACTCTTCACGCTCTAGGCCTAAATGGCTAAGATCTTGGCGAAGCGCCGCCAGCGGCTTATCCATCAGAGAGCCGGTCAAATGCCATGAAGCAAAAGGAATCACCTCACCTTTTCCGACACCTATGAACAAGTCTTGATACTCATCTTCAAGCGCACTGACTTCAGCGACTTTTGCAGCCTCAGCTAACCCTTGCCATGCACTAGTCATTTGATTAATGCCCGACTCGATCTCCAATGTTGATAGAAAATCAAGTAACTCACGCTCGGGCGCCCCACGGCATAGCGTTGAAATGAGTAGGTAGATGTCACTTCTTAGTTGGTTATTCTCGTTATCCATTGACATACGTTCCTAGTATTTAAGTTGTTGTTCAGGGTTTTCAGCCATATTTTCAAACATATCCACGACTCGACAATCTTCACACATCGCAATACGACGCAGTGCCGCTTCATTGTCAAAGTGAGAGTGACCGCGTAACTTATCTTGCAGCATCGTAATCATGGATTGCGGTGCAAATGGCTTACCACAACTTAAACATTCCGCCGCTTTCTCTTCATGAAGCGCGACGACTTTGGTGCGCGCTTCTTTGTCCCAATTGATTTGCTGAGTAAGGGATAACGCAGATTCTGGACACGCTTTTTCACACATGCCGCACTGCACACAGTCTTGCTCAACAAAGTCTAGCGCAGGTCTATCACCCTTGTTGTAAAGTGCCTTCGTTGGGCAAACCGCTACACAGCCCATACACAAGGTACATTTGTCCGTATCACATTGAACAGTGCCATAAGGTGCGGTCGTCGGGAGTGGCTGAATGTTGTCAGTCACGCCTTGTTTGGCAGACAACACATCCAAAGAATGGAATAGTCGTTGACGTTTGTTGCCTTCAACATCGCCAATACGAAGCTCAAGGTCTAATTCAACTAACGTCGGCATACCTTCGCGCAATGACTCAAGGTACAAGATGTCGATGGTCTCACGTGCTAGACCTAGGTTTTCTAGAAGCTGCTGCGCCATACCTACTTCACGATTAAGTACCGTTTGAATGGTTTCTGGCATATGACGACTTGCAGCAAACATGACTTGAGTCGCGCCATTGGCCAACGCAGCGAACCAAGTATCAATTCCTACCGATGGTAGCTCTTCGACCACTAATGGAATCACATTGTCTGGCAATACTTTCAGCGCCATCACGTTATAGCTTTCATGACGTGAGCTACAGATTAGAACAATGGCATTCTCACCACCCTGATGATGATAATTTGCCAGCGTACGTTCAATGAACTTTTGGGTATCTTGTGGTGTAGGAAGTGCGTAGTGGATCGCTTCCGTAGGACATGCTGTAGCGCAAGTACCGACACCTTGGCAAAGGTAAGGGTTTATTTCGATCTTATGACCAATTTTGTCGTTACCTTGGCTGCTAAGCGCTCCAGCAGGACAAGCGTCTACACATCGCTCACAACCTTTTACACCTCGTGAGCTGTGGGCGCACAAATCCGTATCGAGTCGAAAATACTTTGGCTTATCAAACGTCCCCATTAAGCCCGGAATTTCTTCCAGTGCATCGGCAAGTGTTGGGTAACCACGACCAACTGGGTAGTAACCAGGTACGGGTACTTCTTCAGACATACAGCCGTTGAGAGAGTGATCCAAAACAATGTCGAAACAGTCTCGAACGATAGAAACTTCCGCTAAATTGCTATGCGTGTGTTTATTTTGGATATGAACGCTAAACGTACCCAAGAATCCTGAGATTTCGATGCTATCAGCATAGTAGAGGTTACTATGCTCAGAGGGCTCGCCATCAGTCGACAGTAGTGTCACCGAATGCATCGTCGTCAACTGCTCTGCTGTACTGGTGATAATCGCCGTAGGCCCAATGATTAACGTATCACCATGACTTTCATAGCTCACCGTTGGTGGTATTAAGTTCGATAACTCAACGGTGTTTTCAAAAGCAAAGCTACGCGCGCGTCCGTTTTTAGATGTCGCTTGTTGTAATAGTTGTTTTATCATCGCTTGTTTCCAGTGTTGGAGTCTTTGCGCTCCGTTTTTTGGTTTCATATGAACCAACTACACAGGTTTGCAATTACTGTTCCAACTATAAAGACGATAAAAAAACGCTATTAATTAATACATTACCTTTATTTACCCTCAGATCGTTGAGGCTATTTGTCGCGTGAGACATTTTGTCTCATTCATTAAGAAACTAAAATGAGACAAAATGTACCTACTTTCTATGTGGTAAATTTTGTCTCAATATCAGTTTGTTAGGTAGGTTTTGTGCCGGGCTTAGTTTCGGAACAAATGTCATCATCCGATTTGGATTCATGATCTGCTTTATGGTATTCGACAGATGCACTCTGAGCAGACTCACTATATTCCAAATCAACATCTTCAGCACTTTGTTCGGCATCACTAGCTACCTGTGCTGTTGATTCCTGCAACTCTTCTCCCATTTCTAATTTCTCATCAATCTCTTTTACCCAACCCCTAAGTGTTTCCGCTACTTCTGAAGCTAGGGGCTTAACCGCTGAATAGTCATGGTCATAGTCATTTAAACCATCGACTACATTGAACTCTGGCTGCATAAAGAGCTTTCTAAGCGCGGCTTTTTTAACCGCCCTGTCCACTTCAGTATTAGCAAGTAATTGCGATATAGAGAGCTCGTCTTCTTCTGTATCGACGGTGGTTTTTATCTCTGCCTTAACCTCAGACTCTGCTTCCAATGAGTCAGTAGGTGCATTCAGTACAACATCGTCTTCAGTGGCTGAGAGCTCTGCTTGCTCACCTTCAACAGTCGATACTTCAGGCTCAGCCTGTTGTTCGGACTGCTCCTCTAATTTACGCTGAGACCAACGTGATAGAAAACTATTTGCCACTTGAACGCCCCGCTCCTTTACGTTTTTTCCGTCTTACTTCGAGCAGTTCACCATGCCGACCGATGAACGCTTCCATCCACGCTTGGATAGGCAACGGAATAGGTTTAGAAAGCACTAAGTAGTCACCATCCATAAAAGAGCCGGCTACAGCTTGTGACGCTGTGACGACAATCGGCTTTAGGCTGAGCTCATCATGGCTATCCAAAACAACGAACAACATTGGGTTCTGGGAACTTAGATTAAATCGGTAATCGGTACGCTCATCTCGATAGAGTTCTAAGATGGCATGAGGCTTGCTGTTATCCGTGACTTCTAATTGAAAACCCTCAAGCTCGCGCTGGGTGCTTGTCCAGCGTCCTACTTGCTTTTCAACAACAGACAAGTCGATTTGTATCGGCCATTGATGCTCGTTTTTTTCAATAAGCTGAGCATCAAAAGTAGAAGAATGGTTAGGAATGGATTCAGGAGTTTCTGACTGCATTTCATATCCCTAAATTAGCGTAAGTTATTTGCGCGCCAAAACTTTATTGGTAATAATCGTTTAAGCATTAGTGAAAACTAAGCAAATATCAAGCCAATAGCCAAGTGCTACTGCCAGACCAAAAGGATATACGCGTGGTTAAACCCAACATTATTAGAACAAGCGAAAATCCCCTTCAAACCATCGAAGTCGACGTGTTTGACGAATATGGTGAAAAGATCACCAAGCAAATCGCCTGCGAACGCCCTCTTACTGTCATGCTGAACTGGAAAGAGATCGTGACGTTGATGACGCTCGGCTCAAGGCCTGACTCTCTTGTATTGGGCTACTTAAAGAACCAAGGTTTTCTGTCTGACCCAGCAGCCATTGAGTCATTAATTATCGACTGGGAAACGCATTCAGCGGCCGTGATCACCAAAGAAAATACGGACTTTCTTGAAGAAGCCTTGAAAAAGAAAACCGTCACCTCAGGCTGTGGTCAAGGCACCATGTATGGCAACGTTATGAAGCAACTTGAAGGCTATCAAGTGCCACAAACGCCCCTCAAGCAGTCTCAGATTTACGCGACGCTCGAAGCCCTGACCCATTACAACGATACCTATAAAAAAGCTGGCGCAGTTCATGGCTGTGCGATTTGTAAAGGTGACGAGGTTTTATCGTTTGTTGAAGATGTGGGCCGCCACAACGCAGTCGACACCCTTGCTGGTGAAATGTGGATCAATGAAGAAACGGGCGATAACAAAATCTTCTACACTACGGGTCGATTGACCTCAGAGATGGTGATCAAAGTAGCGCAGATGGGGATCCCAGTGCTGCTGTCTCGCTCTGGTGTGACTCAAATGGGGTTAGATCTCGCTAAACAGTTTGGCATCACCACGATTGCAAGAGCTAAAGGCTTGCGCTTCCAAGTGTTTACTGGCGGTGAAAAAGTCGATTTTGATGTTAAAGGCAGCAGCTAAGCTTGGTGCCAGTCAATTGAACCAAACAGCCTCCTAATTTAGGGGGCTTTTTTAATGAATTTGTCACCCAATAAGAATCGCCTCGCAGCCTTCACTCGTCTACCCAATACAATCAAATTACTCTGTAACGAAACACTCAACTATTGCAGAGTTAGCATGAATCTTATCGTCAATGTTCACAAAGGTGTCCGTAAACTCGGATTTGAATGGGCCACGCGCCAAGCGTGGAAATGCGGCATGAAAGCCAACCTAGTAACACGAGTTGTGGGTGTTGCCAAAGGACAAGTCGTTTGTGTGATTGAAGGCGTGCGCGCAGAACTTTCTACAGAGATCAACAACCCACATCACAATGATGAAAAGCAAGGTCGATATGTATTTATTGGTGGTGAACTTTGGGAACCCAATAACCTACTTGCCCCTGCGTTTCCAAGTTTTATGTTTATGCATGTGCGCAATCTCGGCAATAAGCATAAGTACATGACGGATGATGAACTGCTGTTTAACTTGGCGTAATCCAAAAAATGGTCGCTCTATTTCTCAAATGCTTAATTGGCGCAGCGGCTGTGATGCTGATTGCCATTCTATCTAAAAGTAAGAACTTCTTTATTGCAGGGTTAGTGCCACTATTTCCAAGTTTTGCTTTGATCGCCCACTACATCGTCGCAACCGAGCGTAATATGGAAGCGCTTCGTATGACAGCGCTGTTTGGGCTTTATTCGCTTATGCCTTATGCGGCTTATTTGATTGCAGTTTATTACTTTAGTTATCACTTGTCTGTTGTTGGGACGCTATTGTCCGCGGTGTTGGTTTGGGTGATGTTTGCGTATTTGTTGTTGATGGTTTGGGTTCGGGGTGTGGTTATGGGTTGATTTTGACCTCGAAAGGACAAAAGAGCACCCCTCCTAGCCTCCCCTTATAAAGGGGAGGAACAGAAGGCTCGCTATCGCATCGCCTTAATTCTTAGTGCAACGTTACGCAGTAACGAGCAGTAGTTCTCCCCCTTTATAAGGGGGAGCTAGAGGGGGGTGCTCTTAAGATCTTTAACGCTAACACCCTAAAACAAATACAAAAAAGCCCCGCATCCGCGAGGCTCCTATCAAAGCAATCTACCTGATTACCCATCAATCCCTTTCGATTTCAAGAACTCAGCATACGTGCCGCGGAAGTCATTAATCTTCCCGTCTTTGATCTCTAGAACACGAGTCGCTAGCGAGTCTACAAACACACGGTCGTGCGATACGAAGAATAGCGTGCCTTTGTACTGCTCAAGTGCGTTGTTCAGCGATTCGATAGATTCCATATCCATGTGGTTGGTTGGTTCGTCCATCAGAAGCATGTTTGGTTTGTGCATCATGATCTTACCAAGAAGCATACGACCTTGCTCACCACCTGAAAGTACTTTTACAGACTTCTTAATGTCGTCTTGACCAAATAGCATACGCCCTAGGAAGCTGCGGATAACTTGCTCGTCATCGCCTGCTTGACGCCATTGACCCATCCAGTCCATTAGGTTCATGTCTTCTTCGAAGTCATGTGCGTGATCTTGTGCGTAGTAACCGATGTTGCTGTTTTCTGACCACTTGTACTCACCAGTACGAGGCTCAAGTACGCCAGCAAGTGTGTTAAGTAGCGTAGTTTTACCCACGCCGTTCTCACCGATGATAGCAACACGCTCACCCACTTCGAAGATAGCATTGAAGCCAGTAAATAGATCGTTTTCGAAGCCTTGGCTCAGGTTTTCAACGTTTAGTGCGTTACGGAATAGCTCTTTCTCTTGGTCAAAACGAATAAACGGGTTTTGACGGCTTGAAGGTTTCACTTCTTCAAGTTGGATCTTATCAATCTGCTTAGCACGAGATGTTGCTTGCTTCGCTTTAGATGCGTTTGCAGAGAAACGCGCTACGAAGGTATTTAGCTCAGCGATTTGTGCTTTCTTCTTCGCATTGTCTGCCAATAAGCGCTCACGAGCTTGTGAAGCCGCAACCATGTATTCATCATAGTTACCTGTAAACAGACGAAGTTCACCGTAATCCAGGTCAGCCATGTGCGTACACACAGAGTTTAAGAAGTGACGGTCGTGCGAGATGATGATCATGGTGCAGTTGCGTTGGTTTAGCGTTTCTTCTAGCCAACGAATCGTGTCCATATCCAGGTTGTTGGTTGGTTCGTCTAGTAGCATGATATGCGGGTCAGCAAAAAGAACCTGAGCCAATAGCACACGAAGTTTCCAACCTGGAGCTACTTCACTCATTAGGCCAAAGTGCTGCTCTTCGGGAATGCCTACTGCCAATAGTAGCTCGCCAGCTTTCGCTTCTGCCATGTAACCATCGAGCTCTGCGAACTGAACTTCAAGATCAGCCACTTTCATACCATCTTCTTCGCTCATCTCTGCTAGCGAGTAAATACGGTCACGCTCTTGTTTGATTGCCCAAAGCTCTTTGTGACCCATGATAACAGTGTCGACAACCGTGAACTCTTCGTAAGCGAACTGGTCCTGGTTTAGCTTAGCTACGCGTTCGTTCGGATCATAAGAGACGTTTCCGCCCGTTGGTTCCAACTCGCCGCTCAAGATCTTCATGAAAGTTGATTTGCCACAGCCGTTTGCGCCGATGAGGCCATAACGGTTGCCTTCGCCAAACTTAATAGAGATGTTTTCAAACAGTGGCTTAGCACCAAACTGTTGAGTGATATTTGCGGTCGATAGCACGAGCGTTACCTATGTGAATGAACAAAACTGCGCAACCCTACAGTCTCTTGCTCCGAGATGCAAGTAAGAACCGCTTTAACGATAAAAACAGGAGGTTTTTTCTGTTCTCAAGAGCAGAGCGCTTATAGTCAAACTACACTAATAACAAATCAATAAGACTCAATCAGTTACGGGAGGGAAGCTGACCATGATAAAACAGACATTCTGGTTATGGTTAATGGTGATAACGCTGAGCTTCCCCTGTCACGCGCGCTGGGATTATCAAGACGATACGCTACCCACAGCATCGGAAGATGCGCTTTCTTTACAACAAGAAATTACCACCCTCCCAAAAGCGCTGTTTATGACGCCCTCCGATATCAACAAAGTACGGCGCCTACTCTCCTACACCTTAGATCAACAAGATCGTAGCATTATTGAGTTTAATGAAGCACTCGCAGTGTATAAAGATGAACCAAATGATGACCATTGGTTTGATGTTCAAAGTGATTATTTAACTTTAAACAGTTTAAGTTTGAGCAAACAGTCTTTATTGGAGCTGGCCTCAGAAAAGACCTTCGCCCAGTTAACTGGCTTTGGCCCCGACGGTGTCACGCAGTTCAAACAAGAGTGGCGAATTACGCAGCTCAATGCGGAATACTTCCTGTTCTTTCAGCTTCGCAGTCTCAAGACTCTGATTAAAGAGATATTCATCTCTCCTGTCCCTGTTATTTGGGTTGGCGTACAGGTCTTTATCATCTATTCATTACTCATGTGGTGGTTAGCTAACCAGCGTAGGTTGTTTGAGCAATTCAAGGCCCATGTCTCAACCTCAATGAACAAACCTCCTATATGGGTACGCTTGATCTGGTATATAGGGCGTGCAAGCAACGCGATCGCTTGGTTGATGGCTATTACCGTCTCTTTGCGAGTACTCAGCAGTATCGAAGCACTTTCACAGCTTTACTACATCGAACTGTTTACTTGGTGGATACTGGGTGGCTCAATTGCCATCTCGTTTATTCTTGAGTTTGTACAGCGCAATAGTCTTGCCACCAATAAAACCGTGGCTGCACTGAGGTTGTCTACGGTTAGACGCTATGTATGGAGCTTTATTGTTGTTGGCCTAGTTCTTCAAATTGCCTCACAGACGCTTGGCAAAGGCACTATCTATTATTGGATAACCAGTGTCTTTTCTTTCTGGTTTGCACTCATCACTCTCAGCGTCATCATCATGTGGAAACAGGTAGTGTTCGAATCGTTAGACAAGATCTCCGAGAAACCGATCATTGTTGTCTGGGCTGCGGCAAAAAAAGACGTATTCATTATCGGATGGATAGCAACCGCCATTGCGACTTTATGGATCGCTTTGCATCATTTGAAAAATCGTCTCATTGGGCTTTTGTCCCGTTACACTATGTTCAATCAAGCGCTCACCTATCTGTTTAAGATTGAAGTGGCTAAGCAAACCAGCAACAGCGCCGACGAAAACCTAGTGCGCATTAAAGGTGATGCTGCTTTTGAATATATCCTCCCGGGTGATGACAGTAGCCCTTTGGTCGACTTTGCAAAACAGGAAATACAGCAACTTTCCAAATACCTGCTAACCAATAGCCCAGCGATTTGTATCGTCACTGGTGAGCGCGGTATCGGTGCTACCCGCTTACTTACTCAAATTCTTAGCAAAGTAAAAAACGCTGAGCCGATTTACATAAACTGCCCTAACTCCGGTTACAACGATCTGCTGATCCACTTGGCGGTAAGCCTAGGGCTAGAAGAAGAAACCAGCGAAGTAAAAATTCTCAGCCACCTAAGAAAGAGCGACACACATTACCTAATCGCAATTGATAACTGCCAACGAATGGTAAAACCAAAGGTGGGAGGATTAAACGACTTAATCCGATTCACCAATCTACTTCGCCGTTCCAAGAAAAGTCATCGAGCAGTATTTTCTATTGAAAAAGCCAGTTGGCGCTTTATCGACAGAGCGCGCGGCGAACGTTTGCTTTTCGACTGGGTGGCCTTTTTGCCAAGGTGGAACGAGGAACAAATGTCGGCGCTTCTCGACAGCCGTATTAATCCTAATATTAGCCACTCAGTAAGCTTCGAAGGGCTTGTCGTACCTAAACAGTGGGACAACGACAGTGAGTCTGAAGAAGACCGCGCGAAACAAGGCTTCTATCGAATCTTGTGGCATTACTCAGACGGCAATCCAACGGTAGCGTTACGATTTTTCCGTTTCTCGCTAAATCGAAACAAAGAAACGGAGCAAGTTGCAGTTCGCCTATTCCACGCTCCTGAATCCGAGGAACTCGATAAGATGCCCAAACCAATGTTGGCTATATTGCGCTCCATCGTCCAGCTTGAATCCGCTTCGCCTGAAGATGTCTCTGATTGTACTCAGCTCACCATATCTGAAGTCATCGGTTCTCTGAGATATTTCCAGAGCAGAGGCTATATTGAATGGCGCGAAGATAAAGCAAGGATTTCCGATCATTGGTTTAGACATATCACCAACGTATTAGACCGTCAGCATTTACTGGTTAAGTGAGCAGCTCAATGATGAAAAGAATGATGATAAAGCGTCTACTCCTACTTCCTTTGGTTTTGCTCGCATCGATAACTTGGGCAAGTGAGGAAATCCCATCTGTGGACAGTATTTCTCAGTTTGCCTCACTCATTCGCTGGTCGGGTGTACTGGCGAGTATTCTTATTATTATGGCGACGTGGCTGCTGATTAAGTTCATGAACTCTATGGTAGACAGTATTGGCGGCCAGTTTGTTCAATATCGAATGCTACTGCAAAAGCTTCAATCCTTTCTACAATTCTTTATTTACATGACTGCGGGCATCGTGGTTTTCATGCTCAGCTTTCGGATAAACGACCACATACTCGCCCTGATTGGTGGAACATTAGCAGTGTCTGTTGGTTTCGCGATGAAAGATCTCGCCGCCTCTTTTATTGCCGGATTAACGGTCATGATTGACAGGCCATTCCAAGTTGGTGACCGCGTCACATTTGAAGGCAATTATGGTGATATTTTGACGATAGGTCTTCGATCAGTTCGAATGCGAACGTTAAATGATGACATCATCACCATCCCAAACAACAAGTTCTTAAACGAAGTCACTGTCAGTGGTAACTATGGTGCGCTTGACATGCAGGTTGTGATTCCATTTTATGTAGGAATGAACGAAGACATCGTATTGGCACGCAACTTAATTCAAGAAGCCGCCTCATCGAGTCGTTATATTCACTTACCCAAACCCGTCACCGTGCTCGTCAAACAGACTATTACCGATAACTATCTAGCGATTCAGCTGACCTGTAAAGCCTACGTCGTGGATACCGCGTATGAGAAGCTATTCGAAACGGATATCACGCTTCGGGTCATGAGCGAATTTCAAAAGCATGGTATCCATCCACCACAGATAGCAGTTAAGAATAGCTAATAACTACACGGGCCTAATGCATAGGCCATTTAGCCCTCATGAAAACACTTTAGTAACAAAGTGAGGGGTTGCGGTTAATACTTCTATACTCGCGATCTGATCGAGTTCGACTAGTCGCTCACCGCTTTGCTGGCTAAGCTTAATACACTCGGCTTTAACGTCATTCCGAGTGGTATCGAGCGCTGTACCTTCAATTTTTTGACCATTTTTCATAGATAACCTTACCGGATATCGATGCATGCACGCGATTTCTACATAGTCATAATCACTACAGCTAATCATTAGAACTCCTTGATTATGAGAACTTGACTTAGTTATTGCTTTAACAGGCTCGGCCAGTTTAGATCTGCGCTGGCAATGTTGCCCGGAATATTCTGCTGCCATGTGCTTTGCACGGACTTACTATAATTTAGATACAGCTTGTCGTCGTGAATGTACCACGCATTAGGGTCGATTTTTGCCGTATAGCCTTTACTCACTGCCCAAGCGCAGTAACCACCGTACTGGGGTGAGTAGCGGTCTGGATTGGCAGTGAACAGGTCTTGGTTTTGCTTGGATGAGAAGTACCAAGTCGCGTCATTCCAATCATAGGTGTAGTCACTATTACCTTTGACAGGTTTGCCTTGTGTAAAGTAAGCCACTGGATCATAACCGTGAATCGCCTTACCAAAAAAGTCGCTATAAACAGGCTCGAGAGCATACGCGCTAGCGGCTAACACCAGCCAAAGATATAGAGAAGCAAACAGTTTGAATAGTGGCATGGGCTCTCCTTGTTTTGAATACGTATCAGCATAAGTAGACAGAACGAGATAGGATTATCTTTCAGCAACAATGGAGTTTCGCTGCGTACTATTAAGTCACGTTTCAGGAGGCAGTTATGAAGTGGTTTTATATACTCGCGCTCACTATATCGAGCACTGCATTTGCAGGGGGAAACACAGGTGGTACCCCAACCGTTCCCTGCTGGGTCAATGGGGATTATCAAGGCAATATGTTGATCACTAAATGCTGGGATATGGGTGGTTTACCTAATAGAAAACGGTCAATGGAAAACTAAGGAACGTTTATCAAGGCAATTGCTCGAAGTGATCACGTTCCAACAGACCCCTGCTAAAAACAATAAAATTTGTCGTTTTCACAAAAACATCAAGTTGATACCTTGTGGTGCGCTACCTACTATTCCACGCACGTAACGCTGCATTCTTTACCCTTGGATGCAGCGTCGTTATAAAACTTTGGAGTAGTTGACTTGAACAAGTTATCACACATAAATTTCGATAAACTGGGTAAACAACGTATTAAGCGTGAGCACGATCTGTTGATGCTAAACCGTGTTACCGACCGCGAATTCGAATCTAGAATGGCCATCTGGGATACGCTTTCTCTAGCAAGCGCACCACTTGGTGAAGCAAAACAGTTTATCGAAACAACCTTCAATAAACTTCAAAATGACATTATCCAAGCGCGCAAAGAGTTCACCATGAGCTTCAGTGATTTTGAAGTCATGGCGACCGAGGAGATTAACTACATTCGCGTCAATGTCGCCGATACCAAGTCTCAGAAAATTTGGTATGCCCTAATTACAGTAATGGTGCTTGGCACCGTTGCTATTTGTATGCAGTAAGCTATAAGCACGTATTAAACTTATCGCTACTGATAAAAAAACGCGAGGCTTACCTTAATGCCGATCAGTTAACAACTAAATGATCGGTTGAACGATCCATTCAAAGTGTCAAAATCCGAGTGTATTCAATGCACTCGGATTTTTTTTATGTTTTTAAGACAGGCTCTTAACCAAGTTCATCAATTCTCTGCAGAGCAACTTTCGGGTTTATCTGATCTGCTTTCTCCAGAACTCATTTCCCAGTGTTTGGAAGATACAGGAATTACGACTATTCGCAGACGAAGGTTACCAATGGAAATGATGGTTTGGAGTGTTGTTGGGATGTCTCTGTATCGCCA
>NZ_JAKJST010000041.1:0-47004 GCF_050337275.1 Vibrio wakamikoensis
CGATTACGCTGAAGCCCTATACCTAATACTAACCACGAGGCTTGTTCCGCTGGTAAGCGGCGCTTTCTGAGCGATACTCGTCCAGTTTGTTGAACTGCTTCTTCAACCCACTCTAAAGGAATATGTTTGTTAAAGACATCGATTGGACGTTCGTGGCAAAACTCTGCGATAACTTGTAACTCTTTTGAAAACTCAGACATAAAAAATCGGCCGTAACTTGCGTTACGACCGATTATGTAGCTTCTATAGGATCGTTCAAGTAGCTAAACGATCGGCATTAACCGCAGGGTGGATTTTACTTGCCGGCCTTGGGGTCTCTTACGTTATTTCTGGCGACTTCGCTGGCTGGAACTTTGGCATCGCGCAAGCCGGCTGGGCTGGATTTCTTATTGCCGCCATTGCCATGGCCGTCATGTACATTACTCTGGTGCTATCACTCGCCGAGATGTCCGCAGCCATTCCTGCCGCTGGCGGGGGATACAGTTTCGCAAGACAAGCCATGGGGCCAACCGGAGGATTTGTCACTGGGCTGGCGGTTTTGATCGAGTATGCACTAGCGCCAGCAGCCATCGTCATCTTCATTGGCTCGGCGGTGAATGAACTGATTGGTATTGATGGTCCTGTCGTTTATGCCCTGTTTTATGCGGCGTTTATTGGCATTCATCTGTTTGGTGTCGGCGAGGCGTTAAAAGTTATGATGGTGATCAGCGGTCTGGCGGTTTTGGCTATCATCCTAACCGCGGTTGCGCTCATAGGTCACTTTGATGCCAGTAACCTATTTGACATCGCACCAACAACCGCAGAAGCGACTGAAATCCTACCTTTTGGTTGGTATGGTGTTTGGGCTGCATTGCCCTTTGCGATGTGGCTGTTCTTAGCCGTTGAAGGGGTACCCCTCGCCGCAGAAGAAGCCAAAAACCCAGCGAAAGATGTACCTAAAGGTATTATTGGCGCGATGGTATTCCTACTCGTCACTGCAGCACTCGTTGTCTTTTTACTTGCGGGCGCTGCTGGCTCAGAGCTGATTGGCGCAAGTGCAGTACCGCTGGTCGATGCACTAAAAGTAACAAACAACCCAACGATTGCAACTTTAGTCAACATGCTCGGACTTGCTGGCCTTATCGCTTCGTTCTTCTCGATTGTTTACGGCTACAGCCGCTTGGTTTTTGCACTCTCGAGAGCCGGGTACCTGCCGAAAAGCTTATCTTTAACCAGTAAAAACAAAGTGCCATCTCGCGCTTTAATTGTCCCGGGCATTTTTGGATTTGCTGTGTCGCTTACTGGCGAGGGAGACTTGATTTTGGCCATGGCCGTTGTCGGCGCCACAGTGTCCTATGCCTTAATGTCTCTTAGCCACATCTTACTGAGAGTGAAACAGCCTGAACTTGCGCGTCCGTATCGCACTCCAGGCGGGATTGTCACCTCTGCGATTTCACTCATTTTATCGCTAGTCGCACTTACAGGTGTGTATGCGTTTGACCCATCGGCGTTCTATATGACATTTGGACTGTTTGTCATTGGTGGGGTTTACTATGGGCTATATAGCCGCAACAACCTGGTGGCCTCTAGCGCTGAAGAAGAATTTGCGATGCTGTCAGTCGCAGAGCAGGAACTCAATACTGATGTAGGTTAATGTAACAAGGGTCAGACATCGCATCCGCAATGCCTGACCCTTTCAGTTCATTTAGCCCGCTACTTATTGAGCAAGCAACTCTTGCAATACCTGCTTATACACCTCTACCGGCTGCGCCCCTGTCAATGCACTTTGACGATTAAACACCACCGTTGGCACCGAACTGATTCCCAAATTCTTCCAAGTATCTTCCGCTTGCTGGACTTCAAGGCGTGCACTTGGCTCATCAAGACGTCTAATTGCACTTCCACTGTCTAGCCCCACCGCAGCAAGTTCATTCGCCAGCACGTCACGATTGCTGATATTTTTCCCCTCTCCGAAGAACGCACTGAACAGGCGGAGTTTCAAGTCTGTTTGTTTACCTTGCTCTTTCGCATACTCAAGCAAAATATGCGCCTCAAAGGTGTTGAGCATTCTCATCTCATCGCTGTAGTCAAAGGTGAACCCAACCTCTTGACCTAACTGGGTCAGTTGCTCGCGAGCGCGAATGCTGTCTTCTTTCGTTGTTCCATATTTTTCTGCTAAGTGCTCTCGCAGGTTTTGACCTTCCAATGGCATATGGGGATTGAGTTCAAACGGCTGCCATTCAAGGTCGATACGATCCTCAACACCCAGCTCTCGAATCGCTTGTTCCAAGCGCTTGTAGCCGATAATGCACCATGGGCACACCACGTCCGATACTACATCCAATTTGATTGTTTGGCTCATAATGACTTTCTCTTTGTTGATGCTTTCTTTTATTGAAATTTTAGTGACTAGGTATATTATGGTGACCTAAATATCTGTTTCAACCAGTTACCATTTGGTGACCTAGGAGCTCTATCATGGAAAGCCAGATCAAAGTTGATAATCGTGGCCGAAAGTCTGTTGAAAATGCCTGTTCAGAGCCCTGTGCAATAGAGAAAGGCATGCGCCTGATTGGTGGGAAGTGGAAAGGCTCGATTATTTATCATCTCAAAGATGGTCCGGTGCGCTTTAATGACCTAACGCGCCTTTTAGGTGGTGCCAGTAAGAAAATGGTCGACCAGAGACTGAAGGAGCTTGAACTCGAAGGCATGGTAGACCGTAAGGTCATCAGTGACAGGCCCATTGCCGTAAGCTACGAGCTGACTGATTTTGGCCGCACTGCGCTGAAAATACTTGATGATCTACGCGTATGGTCTGAGACCTACGACATTCAAATCCGCTCGTAATACAAACACCTGAACCACAAAGGGGAGCATGATGCTCCCCTTTGTTTCATCTCTCGTACAGGGAAATTAGTAGTCTAGCGTTCCACGAATTGGATAGTGGTTATTCGGGTCACGGCTCCATACTCGAACCACCTTTGCAAAAATGGCAAAAATCATTTGCAACAACTGCTGTTTTTTACAATTCAACTTTCTTCAATAATGCGCTTAACAAAACGAAAGCAGTTCTGTTCTTTAATCAGCAACTGCAAATTATTGGAGAAATACAATGCCTATTGCACTTTTTGCATTAACTCTCAGTGCCTTTGCCATCGGCACAACAGAGTTCGTTATTGTTGGGTTAATCCCAACTATGGCCGCTGATCTGGGTGTATCACTGCCTTCAGCAGGTTTATTAGTCAGCTTATACGCGCTTGGTGTTGCTGTTGGTGCACCCGTGCTCACTGCTTTAACCGGTAACTGGAAGCGTAAATATGTTTTGCTTGCTGTGATGAGTTTGTTTGTTGCGGGTAATCTCTTAGCTTGGCAAGCGCCTGGCTACAATACACTTGTTCTCGCGCGCATACTGACAGGTCTTGCTCACGGCGTATTCTTCTCGATTGGGTCGACCATTGCAACCGGACTAGTTTCGAAACAGAAAGCAGCCAGTGCGATTGCGATCATGTTTACCGGTCTCACCGTGGCACTTGTCACTGGCGTGCCTCTTGGTACCTGCATTGGACAAACTTTTGGCTGGCAAACTACTTTCTTGGTGGTGGCTGTATTGGGTCTCATCGCGCTGATTGGCAGTGCATTCCTAGTACCAAATAATCTTAAGCAACCACCGGCAGCAAAACTCTCTGCTCAGCTCAAGGTATTGGCGCAACCACGCTTGTTGCTTGTCTATGCGATCACCGCCCTCGGCTATGGCGGCACCTTCACCGCTTTCACTTATCTAGCCCCTATCTTGGAGCAGGTGTCAGGTTTTGAATCGAGTGCAGTGAGCCTAATCATGTTGGTGTACGGCGTATCCGTTGCTGTGGGCAACATCTGGGGTGGCAAGATGGCGGACTCTATGGGGCCAATCAAGGCGCTGACCATTATCTTTGCCGGCTTGGCGGGCATTCTATTGGTATTTAACTTTACCGCAGTAAACCCGATTGCCGCTGTTATCACTATTCTAGTTTGGGGTGCCTTTGCCTTCGGTAATGTCCCAGGCTTACAAGTTTACGTGGTAAAACTTGCCGAGAAATATGCACCTGATGGTATCGACGTCGCTTCAGGCCTAAATATCGCAGCCTTCAACGTTGGCATTGCCCTTGGCTCTTGGGGTGGTGGTCACATCGTCGCAAAAGCAGGACTCATGCATACCCCTTGGGTTGGCGCAGCGATTGTGATCCTAGCTTTGTTACTCACTCGATTAAGTGGCGCACTGGACAACAAGTCTATCGCGCACCTCAAAACAGCATAACGTTCAATCTAAATATACAGTTAGAAATCTCGAAAGCAGTCGCAAATCGACCATACGACTTTTCTAACTGAACTTTCGAATGGAGTTCGGTAAAAAAGTAGGAAAACACCGAGAATACGATCTAAGCTTCGACTTTTTATTTACTTTTTAATCAATACGCTGTTAGTACATAAGTGGTATACAAAAATAATAACAAGGTTATACTATCGAAATTGAAAGAATACGAAAGAATATAAAGGAGTTGTGATGAATCAGCTAGAACGTAGAGAGACTATCCTTCAGTCATTGAACGAGCATGGTCAGGTGCTTGTCAAAGACATGGCCGTCACACTTAATACGTCTGAGGTTACCTTACGTGCTGATTTGAAAGCTCTAGAGCAAGAAGGCAAGCTTAAGCGCTTCTTTGGCGGAGCACAATCCATCAAACATCTGCCGTTATCGCAAATCGATAACGAAGTACAAATTGACCGTCGTTATGAAATCAATGGCGCGTCAAAACACAAAATCGCCGAAGCCGCAGCGGCAATGATTGCCCCATCAGACACCGTCATTCTCGATAGCGGCAGCACCACACACCTTGTGGCCGAGCAACTTGCCGTTCGCGGTGGCAACACCATCATTACCAATAACCTGGCGGCTTGCGTATCTCTTATGGATGCAGAAAATACCACTCTGGTTGTCATCGGCGGTACGTACCGCAACAAAACCAAATCTTTGCACGGCTTTCGTGCTGAACAATGCTTAGATGGTGTTCAGGCCGACATATTAGTCGTAGGGGCTGATGGTCTTGATCCTGAAAAAGGGATTACAACATTCAACGAGGGCTACGCAATTACTGATGTCATGGCAAAGTGCGTCAAGAAAGTAATTGCGGTTGTCGACTCAACAAAACTCGGTCGAATCGGGTTCAATCAGGTACTGGGTATCGCACGTATTGATGTGCTTGTGATTGATGAAGGTATTAGCTCAGAAGATAAAACTCGATTTGAGCAGTGTGGTGTCCAAGTCGTTGTAGTATAAAGCTTACTATTGTTTTATTTAGGCAATGGCCCTATAGATTTGCTCCATAGGGCTTGCTATCTCATCGTCTAAAATAGCATGCACTAAACGGCAACAACGTGGATGCCTTGAGAACGGAATCGCGCCATATCCTCACTCGAAATGCCGCTATCGGTAATCAGCATGTCTATCTGCTCAGGCAACAGCACTTGATTAAAACCAGAGCGCGATAGTTTAGAAGAGTCCGCTAAAATCACCACCGTTTTAGCACACTTCGCCATCGTTTGTATGACGTTATAGCCTTCATTGAACGTCGTCACTCCTTTCTTTGGGTCTAGGCCATCCGCGCCAATAAACGCGATATCCGCGTACACACCGTCAAAAAACTCTTCCGCTTTGTGTCCATGGATCGACTGAGAGACATTACGATATACACCGCCACTAATCGCGAGCGTAATAGAGCCAATCCCGGCCAATGTGGAAGCAGCGGCTAGATTGTTGGTGATCACCGTGACATTGCCAGTATCTGCCAGTGCCTGAGCAAGCAGGTGGGTAGTACTGCCACTATCGATAATGATGGTCGAGTTGGACACGACTAACTCAGCCGCTTTTGCAGCAATTTTTCGCTTGGCTTCATCATTAATCTGGTAACGCTGATTAACGGCAAGCTCGCGGTCTAAACCATTTTGAGAGGCGACAGGCATTCTCATCAAGGCCGGCAAAGCCGCTCCACCAAAAAAACGCTCGAGTTTTCCTTCTTTTTCGAGACTAGTGAGGTCATTTCTGACCGTGACATGAGACGTATTCAACTCTTCTGCGAGGGCTTTCACCTCAACCGTCCCTTGTGCACAGAGTAAATCCAGTATCTTCTTTCTTCTTAAAGTGACATTCATAGGACCCATCCTTAACACTCAACAACAAACGAAGCGCCTAAGCGCTTCGTCCCTCGATATCAGATTATTGACAGGCCGATGAATACTGGCCGATGACCTCTTGGATCTTGTCGATTATCAGCGCAGGAGCCTTTGCTTCAATCTCTCCGGAGCTTACTTTAATATATTGATTTGGCATGTATTGGCTGAGCATAGTCAGAGGAATCTCAACCTTATTCAGGTTCTCTATCAAACGGCTCTGAGCCGCTTGAATACGTTCATCCGTCCAGTAATAGCGAATGCGATCTGAAAAGCTAAAATGCAGATTATTGATGATATCGGAATGCTTCTCGCCGTAGTAAGACTTCCAGTACTTTGGTGTATCTAGTAGTACATCATCGACCACTTTCTTAAACTGACTGTTGTGCTCAGATTTCACCAAACAGGTTTCAATTTCAGCAAGAGCAAACAAAGCTTCACGCAGGGCAAACGTCAGAGCAGGTCCTACTTTCAAAATCGAAAAGTGAGTCTGAACGAGATCTTTTAGATGCTTGGCTGTTTGGTAATCCGTAGAGTGCGCTTCGTAAATCCAAGGCGTGTCTTCGATATAGTGTGAAATCTCTGCTGCGGCCGATTTTTGATAGCGAATGACTTTACTATGGTCAAACTCTACGCCCGGTTGAACCACAACACCGACAACCTTATCGATCACATGGCCAATACCTAGCGCTTCAAAGGCCGTTACATGGGTATCTATGGTATGGCGTACATCGGCAAGTTCAGTGACATGAACCGTATCAATCTCGGAAGCTTCACCGCCAGGCACTGGTACTTCCGTGCCAATAATATAAGTGATCTTATCTCTGGTCTCTGCTGGTACAAATTCTTCTGCCACAGCACAAAGCTCAGCCGCTCGCTTCGCAACGACCGAAGGCTCTAAAGGTACGCTGTCATCGGAGCATGACATTGAGGCATCGAGGTGAATCTTAGTAAAGCCCGCCTCAACATACTGCTTGATTAATTCGCGTGATTTTTCCATCGCTTGAACAGAGGTTTCGTTTTGCCAGCAATTAGGGCCTAAATGATCACCGCCAAGGATGATTCTCTCTATCGGAAAGCCGACTTCATTTGCGATCTCGTAAACGTAACTTACGAAATCCTTTGGCTTCATCCCTGTGTAACCGCCAAATTGGTTCACTTGATTCGATGTTGCCTCAATTACTACGGGCAACGAATTATCAAGTTCGTAACGAAATGTCGCCTCAATCACCAAAGGGTGAGCGGAACATACTGAATATACGCCTATATTATTGTTTGTTTTATGTAAACCAACGATCTGTTTCATAACTTACCTCATCGAAAACGAAAGCCATTCACACTTTCGAGTTTGCAACTTAATTAAACGAATACCCCGAAACATACCAACAAAACTTACGAATGTCTTCGTTAATTTCTGTTTATTTTCGTAAGTTAACGAAACGTGCGGCAGATCGCTTTTTTATTCGAAGGTTTTGTTTATGATCACTCCGAAGCAAAACGAAAGGTTAAGAAAATGATAGAAACTCAACTTTTGGTAAACACCGATGTTGACCTAAAGACAAACAAAGAAGTACTCGACCACCTAAGTGACTTCTTAACAGGCGAAGGATTTGTAAAGGAGAGCTATCACGCTGCGATTCACGAGCGTGAATCGATTTTCCCAACAGGCATTGATCTAGGTTTTGGTGCAGTGGCAATTCCCCACTGCGACGCATCACATGCGAACAAACCTTGCGTCTATTTAATTAAACCATCTCAGGGGATCCCTTTCGAAAGAGCCGATGATGATGGTGAGCTGATCGCAGAGCTAATTATCGCCCTTGTGGTTACAGACCCTGCGGAACAAATGCAGCTATTACGTGCCTTGTTCACATCATTGCAGGACGAAGCATTTTTTAACGAACTCAAAAACGCGCCATCGATTGAAGCAATGACGGCCACATTCAGTTCGAAAATATTAAACAAAGATAAGGAAGTAGCATGAAAAAAGTGATTGTAGCGTGTGGCGGTGCAGTAGCAACCTCAACCATGGCAGCAGAAGAAATCAAAGATCTGTGTGAAGAACACAACGTGGATATCGAAATTGTTCAATGCCGCGTTAACGAGATCGATACCTACATCTGCGATGAGGTCTCCTTTATCTGTACCACTGCAAAAGTGGATCGCACGTTTGGCGACATTCCTCTGTTCCACGGCATGCCATTTATCTCAGGTGTGGGCGCAGACGAACTAAAAGAAAAAATGCTGGCTGTTGTTCTTTAATTATCCCTGTTCAATGGCACCGTTCTCAAACAGCGTGCCATCGAGAGACTAAAGGAATACCCTACTATGTTAAACGAAATTATCAGATATGTGCTCGATCTCGGGCCAACAGTAATGCTGCCGATTGTGATTATGATTTTCTCAATGGCATTCGGAATGAAGCTCGGCGATGCGTTTAAGTCAGGCCTTCATATTGGTATTGGTTTTGTCGGTATTGGTCTCGTCATCGGCTTGATGTTGGAGTCAATTGGTCCTGCAGCACAAGAGATGACAGCTAACTTCGGTATTGAACTAAGCGTTGTCGACCTTGGCTGGCCAGGCACCGCTCCGATTACCTGGGCAAGTGAGATGGCGCTAATTGCCATTCCAATTGCTATCGCAGTCAACATTCTCATGCTGGTATCTAAGATGACTCGCGTAGTAAACGTGGATATCTGGAACATCTGGCACATGACTTTTACTGGTGCGATGGTTCACATGGCAACCGACAGCTACATGCTAGGTATTGTTGGCGTTATCGTCCACGCTGCATTCGCTTACAAACTCGGTGATTGGTTCGCAAGAGATACTAAAAACTACTTTGGCCTAGACGGCATTGCGGTTCCACATGGCACATCAGCTTACTGTGGCCCTATTGCGGTAATGGTTGATGCTATCATTGAAAAGATTCCAGGCCTTCGTAATATTCACTTCTCTACCGACGGCATTCAGAAGAAATTCGGCGCATTCGGTGAGCCAGTAGTGGTTGGCTTCATCATGGGTCTAGCGATTGGTTTGCTTGCAGGTTATGACCTACAGAACGTACTGCAATTAGCAGTGAAAACCGCCGCGGTTATGCTACTGATGCCTCGTGTTATTAAACCAATCATGGATGGTCTGAATCCAATTGCTAAACAAGCTCGTGCTCGTCTACAAAGTAAGTTTGGTGGTGATGACTACTTGATCGGTCTAGACCCTGCACTATTACTTGGCCAAACCAACGTGGTATCTGCAAGTCTAATGTTTATACCACTGACGATTTTCATTGCTGTACTACTACCAGGCAATGCGATTCTGCCATTCGGCGACCTAGCAACAATCGGCTTCTTTGTAGCAATGGGTGTAGCGATTCACAGTGGTAACCTATTTAGAACCATCATTTCTGGCTCTATCATCATGGCAGGAACGCTATGGATTGCGACGCAAACCATCCCATTCCTAACCAAACTAGGTCAGACAACGGGTCACGTAACAGGCAGCAACCTAATCGGTTCTATGGATCAAGGCGGCGCACCAATCACATATATCCTGATTGAACTGTTCCGACTTGAAAACTTAGGTGGCCTCGTCATTATCGGTGGTGTCTACGCCGTCGCTGTTGCCATGACATGGTCTCGTGCTAAGCAATACGAAAAGCAAGTCCAACAAGAAAAAGAAGCGCTAACAGAAGCTAACGCTTAATCCAATTCGCTGGCAGGGCAACCTGCCAGCCCTTCACTCTTTCACATTTAAGACGTTAAGTAAGACCTACACACTTTTTGATGTGGGTGTCGTTGCGAGTAAAAACTATGAATATGAATCATCATGTCGAAGTCGTGGAGAACCAAGTACTCCAACTGACAGCCTACGACATGCCAGAAATAGGCGCAGACGAAGTGTTGGTCGAGGTGTACTACTCCGGCCTTTGTGGCTCAGATGTCCCTCGAGTGTTCGACAAAGGCGCACACTTCTACCCCATTACGCTCGGCCATGAGTTCTCAGGCAAAGTCGTTGCTGTTGGCCAAGATGTTGAAAAATACACAAAAGGGGACAGTGTTTGCTGTGCGCCACTTGTTCCTTGCCAAGAGTGTGATGTCTGTAAGAAAGGGTTGTACTCCCTTTGCAAACACTACTCTTTCGTGGGCTCTCGCCGTCAAGGCGGTAACGCACATTACGTTGCTATCCCACAAAAGTGCTGTTTCAAACTTCCAAACACAGTTTCCTTGGTTGAAGGCGCATTTTTTGAGCCCATCACCGTCGGCCTTCATCCCATCGTCATGGCAGGCGGCTGCAAAGATAAGCATGTTGTCATTGTTGGTGCGGGCACAATTGGTCTACTCACACTACAAGTCGCAAAAGCGTTAGGCGCAGCATCAGTGACCACCATTGATATTTGTGATGACAAGCTCGAAACAGCGCGTCGATTAGGGTCTGACCGTACCGTTAACTCTCTCAATAGCGAACAAATGGCTGAGTTTACTGAGCTCTCTTCATCAACTCAGAATCAGATGATCATTGAGCTCGCGGGTGTACCTGAAACCTTTATGCTCAGCCTAAATATCGCTGGTCCTCGAGCTTGCATCTATCTGGTTGGCACCATCCATAAAGATTTCAATATTGCTTACAAAGACTACGAAAAAGTGCTTCGCAAGGAGCTATCGATTGTCGGTAGCTGGATGAACTACTCCTACCCATACCCGGGAGAAGAGTGGGATATCGCTTGCCAACTGTTCTCTGAGGGCAAGGTTAACACCAACGTATTACTCGATGGTATCTACGAGCCAGATATGTACATCACTCGCGTTTCACAACTACCAACACAACCAATGTCAGGCAAAATTTTACTTAGCTGGGGTCAAGAAGATGAATAATATTATCAATAGCAATTACTGGTTACGACAAGCACGACGCGATGGCTATGCAATCCCAGCGTTCAACTTCCACAACCTAGAAACCGTGCAGGTTATTTTAGATACCGCGAAGTCGTTGGAATCTCCGGTCATTCTTGCGGGTACACCTGGCACCTACGGCTACGGCGGCTCTCGCGAACTTCTTCACATGGTGAATGCCGCAGCAAAAGAGCGTAACATGCAAGTCGTGGTGCACCTTGACCACCACCATGATCTTAACGACATTCGTGAAAAGGTAAGACTCGGTATTCGCTCTGCCATGATTGATGGAAGTGCACTGCCACTGCAAGAAAACATCGCACTAACCCGTGAAGCGGTGCAAATTTGTCACGCTTATGGCTGTTCTGTTGAGGCGGAAATTGGTCAGCTTGTTGGTCAAGAAGACGATCTTATCGTTGAGTCGGTCAATGACCCATATACACACCCTGAAGATGCCAAACTGCTTGTAGAGCAAACCGATGTCGACTCGCTTGCCATTGCCATCGGTACCGCCCACGGTATGTACAAAGAAGAGCCAAAACTCGATTTTGAGCGCCTAGAAAAGATTGCTTCTCTGATTGATATCCCGCTCGTCCTTCATGGAGCGTCAGGTGTTGCTAGCCGTGATGTACAACGCTGCATCGACCTGGGCATCGCTAAAGTGAACGTGGCGACAGAGCTTAAAATTGCTTATTCAGATGCACTAAAAGTGGTGCTTAAAGAACAACCAGGCGTTAACGACCCTCGTGTTTATAACGAGCTACCAAAAGCTGCTATGGCGAAAGTGGTAGAAGACAAAATCATTATGTGCCGCAGCCAGGGTAGACTCTAGCTCGTACATTTTGAGTACAGCAATCCCCCACTGCTACTCCTGATAATCAGAGGCCACTTAGTGGCCTTTTTTATCAGAGCTACAAAGAAGCACTGAATACAACCAACCTGCAATAAGCCCCCACAAGGTCGCATTAATACCCAAAATCGTCACGCCCGATAACGTGACCACCAGCACTAACAAAGCGGGCTCACGGTAGTCTGGCGAATCAAACGCACTTTGCAAACACATCATCAGGGTTCCGAGCAATGCAAAGCCGGCTAGCATATGAGTTATTTCCTTCGGGAACGCCAAAAATATCGACACAACACTCGATGCTAGTAGCCCAGCAACGAGATAAAACACACCCGCCCAAATCACTGCCCGGTATCGTTTGTTCTTATCACTATCGACATCGTCATTCATACAAATCACTGCGGAAATGGCAGCGAGATTGACGCTAAACCCACCGAAAGGAGCGGATAGCACGTTGGCAATACCCGTCCCTATCAGTACCGATTTTACTGGCGTCTCATATTGGTAGCTCTTCATCATCGCCACGCCAGGCAGGTTTTGAGACAGCATGGTCACGATATAAAGCGGAATAGAAATATTTAGGATCGCTGACCTATCAAACGTAGGCGTAACCCAACTCGCTTGGGCAATGGCTAGCTCTGGGTTTGACATCGATCCACCATCAGCAGAAAAAGCCAGAGCGCAACCGACGACAAGCAAAAGCAGCATAGTGTACTTGGGCACAAAGCGCTTACTCACGATAAAAGTGAGAAACATCCATACAAAAACATAGGGTGTCGTCATTGCTGGCTCAAATGCGCGAACGCAGAATGGTAACAAAATTGCACCGAGCATAGCGGTAGCGAGAGGAGTTGGAATACGTTGCAGCGCTCGAGACAGGGGAGGTACGAGGCCAGTAATAACAATCATTAGACCAGAAACTACAAAGGCGCCTATCAAAGCAGGCATGTCATATTGCGTGGCTGAGCTTACCAATATCGCAGCACCCGGCGTCGACCACGCAGTTAAAATCGGTATTTTGTAAAACCATGAGAAACCTATCGACGTTATTCCCATCGTTACACCAAGAGCGAGCAACCAACTCTCTATTTGCTCGGGCGAAGCGCCTGCTGATGTTGCAGCTTGCAATATGATCACCACCGAACTGGTATAACCGACGAGCACCGCCGTAAAGCCCGCTGTTATGTGGTGCAACGTAGAAATATTTTGGCTCATTGTCATCCCTTTCTGTATAGTAACTCCATCTGTGCGTAATAACGCACAAAATAAAGATAGCACCGTGCGCTATAACGCACAACAGGACAAAGCCAAATGCAAGACTCCAAATTTAAGTCTGAGATCGCCCAGCATCTAAAATCAGAGCGAAAGAAGAAGAAATTGAGCCTAGATGCAACGTCCAAGCTCACAGGCGTATCCAAAGCCATGCTTGGACAAATAGAGCGAGAAGAATCGAGCCCGACGATCGCGACGCTATGGAAGATCGCCAGCGGCCTTGATACCTCTTTTTCGGCTTTTTTTGCCAATGAACCGAGCTTGCAGACTCCCGAACGGCTTTTTCCTGACGATCCCAGAATGAAGGTAAAGCCCCTGTTTCCTTTTCAGGAAGACACTGGCATTGAGGTCTTTGAGATCACTTTGTCCGGGCATCATCAACAAGTGTCTAGCCCACACAGTGTGGGCGTTATTGAGCATGTGCATGTGATAAGTGGCCAAGTGCAGATATTCTTTGACCAAGAGTGGCACTTACTAAATGCCGGTGAAAGTTTGCGTTTTTACAGTGACCAACCGCATGGCTATGAAGCGGTATCAGAAGAGGCAATATTCCACAATATCGTGAGTTACCCTAGATAATAAAGGCAGTCATAGTACTGCCTACTCGTACTGAGCAATACTGTCATCAATGCTGCCTATAGAGTACAGCACCAGCTCCTCTGGATTTTCCCCTTCGCCTAACGCCTGTACATCCTCACCGTCGGCAATGAGCTGTTTGATAATGGCTAGTCCTCTCTCCTGCGGCACTTGAATAATGATGGGCATCTCAGATGCTGATACGCCATACTTGGTTGCTATAAGCAAATCTTTGACCTTTTGAACATCATCGCTGTCCATATATTTCTCCTTCAAGCCAATGCTTTGAAAGTATAGGCGGACAACAGAAACCCTTTGGGAATTATTGCGGTTAAATCTCGTACATCCAAATGTCGAAAAGGCAATAATAGGACGCAGAGACGATCATTCAATAACAACGATTCAATACATAGATAAAAATCAAATTTGAGATGAGAAACATGAGATTTAGCAGAAACTTGGTGGAGTTGCATAAAATGATAATGCTATAGTCATCGAAAATTATAAATTGAGAGAACTATCATGCATTCAACCGACGCTATTGAACTCGTAAAACTTGGGGTAAATATCGAGATTTCAAAAGATTCATCACTACACCCTAATGACGCACTTGAAATCATCAAGATTGCGAGTGAAATCGGCACTCGAGTAACGGTGAAGAAAAAGTACCACACTGACGTTCTGATGGAGATGGCAAAAGTAGGTCGAGACCACATTACCATCGCAATCTAGCATCTAGTCCTTGCTGGTAGCGCAATGAATCTTTTCTTTTAGGTTAGGTTTCATTCCCGCGATACATGCAACTCATCTGGGGGGCTCAGAAGGTTGCCGATTAGGTGTCAAAACTGGAGCATCTTAGTTCTGACACCAACCGTTGTAATGGCTAAGCCCGAGTGACCTGACAAGCAATCCTCTAGCTTTATTCGTTAGTGCTCAAACAAAGGCATCATATCTGTCTGACGACACACTTCATTCAATTTACTCTGAGCTTTGAGAATGTTGTCTTTCCACTTCTCATCATGAGCCCACATTTCGATTACTAATGGCACTACGCATTCCGTTTGTTTCAGTGTTTTAAATATCGCATTGAAATCCACTTCGCCTTCGCCAATAACGAGATCTCGGAACTGTCCCTTATACTCCGGGGTGACTCGGTAAGTATCCTTTAAGTGAATCTGTGTGATTCTCGGTTTACTTAACTTAAGTTCAGTGACGATGTCATAGTTCCAACCCGAGATATTACCAACGTCGGGGTATGCGGTGAAGTAAGGCGAGTTAATCTCTCGACTTAATACTTCAAATTTACTCAACGAATTTAGGTAGTCCGTATCCATAATTTCAACGGCCAACATCACACCTGCTCGCTCCGCTAACTGAGCAGATAGCTTCATGCCTTCTATAAAACGCTGATGAGTCGCATTGTCCGCAGGCTCATAGTAAACGTCATAACCAGCCAGTTGAATGGTTCGAATTCCCAGCTTGTAAGCGAGTGCAATGGCTTTCTCCATATGCATCACCGCTTGTTCGCGTACTTGAGGATCCGCTGAGCCAAATGGAAACTTACGATGAGCGCTCAGGCACATCGACTGTAGAGGCACTTGATATGCTTCACATAGATGGCGAAGCCCATATATTTCCTCATCGATCCAATCCAGGCGGCTGCGTTTTTCGTCGGATTCATCAACCGATATTTCTAGAAAATCAAAGCCTAACTCTTTGGTCGTTTTTAGCTTATCTTCCCAGCTAAGGTTATTGGGCAAGGCCTTCTCGTACAACCCAACACGATGACGCAATAAATTTTGGTACATACCTAGCTCCAATAACGATTAATTTGCGCTTTCAGTGCCTCAGCGGTTTCTTGTCCCTTCTCACCAGCTAGGGCGCGACCAGCAATGAACGTTTTTGCTTTGATGCCTTCGAACAAGTACAAATCCTCCGGAACAATACCGCCAGTGATCGAGAGCTCAATGCCAAGCTCAGACAGAGCACGCATCTTAACTAGGTCTTCTTCAGTCCAGCCGACACCTGCCAGTTCTGCATCTCGAGAGCGATGGTAGATAGCTTGCGTGATACCGAGATCGACCCATGCCTGCGCATCTTCCATAGTCCAGTTACCATAGATCTCGATTTGAATTTCGCCGTTAAACTCGTCTGCAACTTTTTTACATGCATCAATAGTTGCGATATGTGCCGCTGCCGATACCGTGATCCAATCAGCGCCAGCCTCAAATGCCATACGAGCCAAGATTGCTCCGCCATCTGTGGTCTTCATGTCACACACTAGAATATGGTCTGGGTGGTTTTTGCGTAGCGTAGAAACGGCTTTCATCCCTTCAGCAAACGCTAGAATAGTTCCAACCTCAATGACATCAACATAACTTTGAACGTTGTTAGCCACTTCGATTGCAGTTGTAAGGTCAGTTTGGTCTAGCGCAATCTGAATCATTGGTTTAGTCATGGTTTTATCCTTTAATTTGTTCACGTATTAGATGGGCAAGTCCATCTTGATTGTTATCTGTTTTACATATGGCTTGAGCATTCAGCTTCACGATGTCATCTGCGTTTTTCATCGCAACACCCAACCCCGCATACTGGAGCATTGAAATATCATTGTGATTGTCTCCAATAGCGATGACTTGAGACGGGACAAACCCTAAGCTACTCACATACTCCGCCAACCGTCGCCCTTTGCTATTTCCCTTAGCAGCAAAATCGATCCGGTTTGACCAAGAGCGCTCACCGTTGAAGTGCTCCGTCACCCATGGCGTTTGCATTAACCTATCGACTGAAGCTTGCTCACCCTCAACGACAAACTTCCACACATAGTCTGTCTGTCTCGCGGTATCGGTAAACGAATCCACTCGGTAAATATTAGGGCGATGGCGCTCAGGAGCTTGCTCTGCCCACTCTTCCAACACCAACATGTACTCAAATGGGTTATAGTTGGAATACGTCATTGCATCGGTGATGTACATCACTATCTTGAGCTTGTGTTCATCAGCAAGCTCAATAAATTTGAGCGCATGTTGGTGCTCAATGGCATTGTGAGTCAGCACCGTTTCTGTTTTGTAGTCATAGACATAGGTCCCATTACAACAAATGATTGGCGTATCTAATCCAAGCTCGTAGTAGTAAGGCCTAGCGGCTGTATGGTGCCTACCAGTGACTATCATCACATGACAATGTTGTTTAGCCTCATGTATCGCTTGTTTCACTTCAGGGTGGATAGTGTGGTCGTCCGTCAACACCGTCCCGTCTAGATCTAGCGCGAGTACTTGATACATATCCTCTCCTTAGCGAGCCAATTAATGCTGACCGTAATAAGCATTTTCACCGTGCTTACGAAGGTAATGTTTGTCCGAGAGCTCTGGCTGAATCTTAATGCCGCTATTGAGCGAGCGTGTCGCTAGTGCCATAGCGGAAACTTCCTCTAGAACTACCGCATTGTGGACCGCATCATTCGCATCTTTACCCCAAGAAAAAGGAGCATGTCCTGCGACAATCACACTAGGTACTGCCATCGGTTCAATGCTGCGTTGAACAAACTCTTCAATGATTACAAGCCCAGTATTCTTCTCATACTCTTCTGATATTTCACGGTTGGACAATTTGCGAGTACAAGGAATATCACCATAAAAATAGTCAGCATGAGTCGTTCCCAATGCGGGAATATCAATGCCAGCTTGCGCCCAGATCGTCGCGCTACGCGAGTGCGTGTGGACAATGCCACCAATTTCTGGAAAAGCCTTATACAGCTCAAGGTGTGTCGCCGTGTCGCTTGATGGATTGAGATTCCCTTCAACGACATTACCGTCTATGTCCACAACCACTATGTCTTCTGCCGTCATGTCGCTGTATTCAACGCCAGATGGCTTGATGGCTATCACACCATTTTCACGGTCAAACTCAGAAACATTACCCCATGTAAATGTCACTAAACCGTACTTCGGAAGCTGCAAGTTCGCTTCTAAAACACGCTGTTTCAACTGGCTATATATAGACATATCGACTCCTTAAGCTGCTTCTGCTTCGGTAAGCGCCATATCAATTAGGTTTGCAACATCTTCTGGTGTTTTACAGGCGCGCAGCTTGGAAAAATCTTCATCAAATTCAATGAGATTTGCGACCTGCATTGTGCCTTCAATGTGCTCTTCAGAGTCTTTGCCAGCCAAAGTAATAAGGACATCAACGGGTTCGTCAACACCATCAAAGACGATGGGTGTCTCAAGAACGGTCAACGCAAAGCCAGTTTTGATAACGCCATCTTCTGGACGACAATGTGGCAGTGCAAACGCGTCATGGATGCAGATGTAAGGACCCTCTGTCGAAATCGCCTCGATGATCGCATCGTAATAACGCTCTTCTGCAACACCAGCTTTAACTAAGGCGTCAGTACCGATTTTTATTGCTGACTGCCAGTCTGTCGCTTTCACATTAAGTTGGATTGAGTTGTTATTAATCAAAGACTCTTTTAAGTTCATATTTCTGCTCACTTATTTGTTTCGTTACTAGCGTTTTATTATTAGGCTCAGTAGTTAGGCTACTGAGCTCATTTTTATTTATGGAAGTGGTTTTCGATGATAGAAATCAGTTCGTCACCAAAGGTTTTCACCATGATCATATTCTTGACTGCCAACTGTTGCTTACCTTCCGGAAGGTTGCTGATTTTCTCTGCTAAAGCGACAGAAGTGACGATAATGTCAAACGACCCTAGATGTGATTTATAGTCCGTAATCGCACTGTTGAATGTCGTGGCTGGCACCCCTTTCTTATCAAGGAACTCTTTAATCTTCTTCGAGCACATCATAGAAGAACCTTGACCAGAGCCGCAGCAAACTAGAACGCGTACTGGTTTATGTTCACTTGCACTGCTCGCTTGAGGAGCTTCTGCCACCGCTGAAGATTTCGCAGGAACTTCTACCTCAACCTCAACTCCTTCTGGTGTCACAGCT
Source organism: Vibrio wakamikoensis (assembly GCF_050337275.1). Lineage (NCBI taxonomy): Bacteria > Pseudomonadati > Pseudomonadota > Gammaproteobacteria > Vibrionales > Vibrionaceae > Vibrio > Vibrio wakamikoensis. Next base: position 18,720 of record NZ_JAKJST010000041.1, read on the forward strand.
GTCATAGTCTCAGCACGTGCGGCTTCGCCATCTTCTTCTGCTCGCAGAGCTTTTGATGCGAAGTACATATAGACACCCGCAAGTGCAACAACAACAAAGAAGAACATGCCAGACGTTGAGATACCTTGCATAATTGGAGGGAATACCAGCGCCCAGTCAGCCATGCCCATCCAGCCGTTAAACTCAGTGCCTGATTGTGCAAAGATATGAATTGCCCAGGCAGAGCCCACAACTTCGATAATGCCCATGACGAAACAGATCTTCATCACCGCTTTCCAGCCACCAAAGTGGTTAGCGAATACACCAATCGTTGCGTTGGAGAAGAACATTGGGATGAAGCCAGGAATAATCATGATAGGTGCGTCGAATGCCAACATCGCGAGCACTGCCACGAATTGACCGACGGCACCCCATAGGAAACCAAATACCATTGCGTTTGGTGAGTAAGCGTAGATAGCCGCACAATCAATAGCCAATACTGCATTTGGGATGAGGCGTTGAGATATGCCGTTGAATGCCTCTGACAGCTCTGCCACAAACATACGAACACCCGTTACGATAACTTGAATCGCAACCGCAAATTTCAGTCCAGTCTCAAAGATATAGATTAGCCAGTGAGTTTTACCTGCCATGTCCTGCAGATTATCGAGACCAAAAGAAAGTAGGATAATGCCGAAGAATGCCGTCATTACCAGGGTTGTCGCTGCGATACTGTCGTGGAAGATGTGAAGCCACTTTGGAAGATTAATGTGGTCTACGCTGTCGTTCTTATCACCTAACTTAGGTGCTACCTTTGTCGCGACCCAAGAAGCAAACTGCTGCTGGTGACCAATAGAGAAACCTGCGCCACCCGTCACTTCCTGCGTTGGCTTGAACATGATGTTTGAGGAAATACCCCAATAAAGCGCCATTAATATCGCCGAGTAAATGATGGTTTCCCACATGCTCGCGCCAAGCACAAAATAGAATACAGCGATTAGGCCAGCTTGTTGGAACATGATATGTCCCGTAAGCATGATAGTACGTATACCTGTGATTCGTCTAAAGGCTACCAATAGTATGTTGATACCCAAAGCCATTAGTACGGCATACCCAACCCAGGAGTAATTGTCTCCCATGGTTTCCATGGTGGCCATCATAGAGGTATATGGGTCAATAACCGAACCAGTTAACCCATGAATTTCACTCATTTTTTCAATCACTGGCTTAAAGCCAGCAACCAGAGTACCTGCGCCCACTTGAACAATCATAAAACCGACGATGGTTTTAATTGATCCAGCGATCACGGTTGTTGCGTCACGTTTGAGGAGGATGTAACCGAGGCAAGTCACGATACCAAGCAGCAGTGGTGCTTTGGTCATAACCTGACTGTAAAAAATATAGAAGATGTCGTATAGGAACTCCATATCTTTACCCTTAATGTAATTTGTAATTTTAATGATTTGTAGGATTCAGTGATTTGTTGTTTTGCTCACGGGACTAACTTTAACAATCAAAAGTAGTCATTCAATGCTCACTTGTGATTAGTTTGATTTATATCAATTATCCATCATTGCAATATGGTTAATTGAGTAACGGATCACACCCAAAAACATAAAAATCATTAAAATCAATTACTTAACAAATAAGGTGATAAATGTCTCGTTTTTTGATCGTGACCGTTTGACAATCATTATCGTGATTATTAGACTCACAAGTAATCAAGAAGTTGTCACGAAAACCAATGAAGTGATAAATATGAATGAAGTACAAAGACACAACGGTATCCTATCGTTACTCGAAGAAATGCAGACAATAAATGTCTCTCATATTATTGATAATTTTAGTGTTTCCCCGGCGACTGCTCGACGGGACATCGCTAAATTAGACGAGCTTGGTAAGCTTCGAAAAGTACGAAACGGTGCAGAAAAAATAGAGAATCAGAAGAGAAAGTGGTCACCACTTAATATCAACAGTACTGATTTTTATGAAGAGAAAGCGCAAATAGCACACGCTGCAGCATCGCTTTGTAAAACAGGTGACACTGTGGTCATTAACTGTGGTTCTACTGCGTTTCTACTCGGACAACAGCTGTGTGGCGAAGATGTTCAAATTGTCACCAACTACTTTCCACTCGCTAGCTACCTAATCAATGAAGACCATAACGATGTGATCATCATTGGTGGTCAATACAACAAAGCGCAAAACATCTTCCTTAATCCAACCCCCAATTCACTGGGTGGCTACGCTGGAAACTGGATGTTTACCTCTGGCAAAGGGCTAACCGATGCAGGCTTATATAAAGCGGATATGTTGACCGCTGTTGCTGAGCAACAGATGTTGGAACAAATCGATAAGCTGGTTGTTGTTGTGGATAGCTCTAAAGTTGGTCAGCGTACAGGCATGCTGTTTTGCAACACCAAACAAATCGACATCGTCATTACGGGCAAAGACGCCGACCCCGATGTCGTAAAACGAATTGAAGCTCAAGGAACACAAGTCATCTTGGTTTAATTCGAACGGGCTTTCTCGCCCTCGAACAATTATAAATTTCAGCTCAGTGCCTTAGTCAAAAATTAAGGCGCTCGGCTCCCTACATCCAAAATTAATCAAATTTGTGAAATAAAAGGTATTAACATGAGCAATGTAAACGAAATCACTCGCGAGTCTTGGATCCTAAACACATTCCCTGAGTGGGGTACTTGGCTAAATGAAGAGATTGAGCAAACCGTTGTTGCACCGAACACTTTCTCAATGTGGTGGTTAGGCTGTACTGGCATCTGGCTAAAGTCAGAAGGTGGTGCAAATCTATCGATGGACTTCTGGTGTGGTACTGGTAAAAAGACCCAAGCGGTTCAAAAAATGAAAAACCAACACCAGATGATGCGTATGGGTGGCGTGGAAGCACTTCAGCCTAATCTGCGCACCGCGATCTTCCCTCTCGACCCATTTGCAATCAAAGAAATTGACGCGGTTATGGCATCGCACGACCATGGTGACCATATTGATATCAATGTCGCCGCGGCGGTACTTCAGAACTGCGGTGAACACGTGAAATTCATCGGGCCAAAAGCGTGCGTTGACCTATGGATGAAATGGGGTGTACCAGCAGATCGCTGCGTTATTGCAAAAGTCGGTGATGAAATTCAAATCAAAGATGTCAACATCAAGGTGCTAGATGCATTTGACCGTACCGCTCTCGTTACCTTACCAGAAGGCACATCATCTTTAGATAAAGAGATTCTCGATGGAATGGATGACCGCGCAGTTAACTATCTCGTAGAAACAACGGGCGGCTCAGTTTACCACTCTGGTGATTCTCACTACTCTAACTACTACGCAAAACATGGTAACGACCATAAAATCGATGTAGCGTTGCTGTCATACGGCGAAAACCCACGAGGCGTCACAGATAAAATGACTTCTTCGGACATTCTTCGTGCAGCTGAATCACTAAATTGTGAAGTCGTTGTGCCATTCCACCACGATATTTGGGCGAACTTCCAAAACGACCCACGCGAAATTGAAATGCTGTGGAACATGAAGAAAGAGCGCCTTCAATATGGCTTCGCACCATTCTTCTGGCAAGTCGGCGGTAAGTACACTTACCCAACAGACAAAGGACGTATGCACTATCAACACTTCCGTGGCTTTGCAGACATCTTTAAGAATGATCCAGAGCTGCCGTATCGCGCTTTCCTTTAATCCTTAATCCTATTCCAAAGGGAGCAAATTCGCTCCCTTTTTTAATCACTGTAAGGAGGTCTTATGCTGCTAAGGGAATTAAGGCACCACTTTCAATCGGGAGACCTAGAGTGCGCTGTTGCCGTCCTTTCACCCAACAGGGATGAATACTACCTTATGGTGAAAAGCCATAAATGGGGCATTAATAGCTTTCTAGAAACTGCTCGAACGCAAAAGCCAAGAGCGTTCAAAACCCAACTAGCCTTACTAAAGGTTGCTAGGAGTATTGGTTTTAATCATCACTCTATCGAAGTAAAACATCTTTAACCATTTCTATAACCGCCATCTTATTTCTGTCATGTACTAGGCTTATTATTTAAATTCGACAAATCTAGAATTGTCGAGATATGAAAAAGGCAGTTTGGTTATTAGCACTTGGGCAAACGATGTTGTGGTGTTGCTTGTATTATGTGTTCCCTGCAACCTTGCTACACTGGGAGTCAGCATACGGTTGGTCAAGATCGGATCTCACACTAGCTCTAACGCTTGCCGTTGGGGTATCCGCGATCGTAGCACCCTTTGCAGGGCGCATTATCGACCGAGGTTACGGTTCAATAATGATGACAATGTCTGCGACAGCAGGAGGCATTCTTCTCTATTTCATTAGTGTCGCTGACACTCTCTTTTCATTCTATATTCTATGGTCAATCATGGGACTCGCCATGGCCGGTTGCTTATATGAGCCATGTTTTGCATTTTTGGTTCATTGCATGAAGGCGGGTGCCAAACGAGCGATTACTCTGATTACCTTGATGGCAGGTTTCGCCAGCACCATTTGCTTCCCCTCGGTGCATTATCTTCACGAACATTTTGGGATCGAGTCAACTCTGCAGATATTCTCAATATGCGTCATTATCGTTGCGGGTCCTCTAATGTTCTTTGGGTCACGAGCTGTGGCGAGAGACTACCTAGCGAGCAGTACAGCAAGCACCTCTCCTACTTCTACAGACAAAATAGAGAGTGCCACTCATTTTCTGACATCTCCGTTGTTTTGGCTGCTCACATGCGGATTGCGGATTTTCGATGTTAGCTCTAAATCATGGTGTGGTAATAAATCACCTACTCCCATTAATGAGTGAGCGGGCACTGCCAGATAGCCTAGCAGTGCTTGTCATTTCCTTAATCGGTCCGATGCAGGTTGCCGGACGAGTCGCTTGGACGCTCGTTGACAGACACTGGTCAGTGATGAAAATTACAGTTCTGTGTTTTGTGTCTGTCACTACCGCCACGTTGTGCTTAATCGCATCATCCAGTGTGACCTATTTAGTATTTGTGTTCGTTCTGCTCCAGGGGTCTGCATACGGAGTGTTGAGTATCGTCAAACCACTCGTTACTAGAGAAGTGATGGGCGACCTCAATTTTGGCGCTATCGCTGGTGCACTCGCGGTGCCGTATCTGCTAGCTTTTGCGACGTCACCTTACATTGGATCTTTGATCTGGCAAATGGGTGGTTATGACTACGTACTGTGGGCGATTTGGGGCTTTGCACTCATCGGTGTCATATCAATTATTATGGTCTACAGGCTACATAGCCAAGCCACACTGCTGCAACTTAAGAGCAGTATTCTAGATATACGATAAGTCGATATCCCAGAATAACGAGTATCAAAATAAGCACTCGTTATTCTGGTCTCTCTTAAGCGACTTTCATTGCAACTTTTTCATCTAGATAGACGCGTTTTTTACTATCAACATCAAACAAAAAAGCATCACTAAAATTAAAACCAACGTCGATGACTTGGCCTTCTTCTATTCTGAAACTTCGGTCGACACTCAGTAAGAATTTTTGCTGGTTCGTCAGGCAGTGAATGATGCGTGAGCCACCTGTTGTCTCGACTAGCTCTACACTCGCTTGCCAGCACACTTCCGCTTGTTTGCTTGCTTCTAGAACCGACATTTTGTCAGGTCTGATCCCCAGTAAATACTCTCCTGAGGTCATGCTAGAGTCCAGCAGTGTCCAAGATGTTTCCCCATTCATCAACTTACCGACTGTGCCATCAACCTCAAGTGGCAAAATGTTGGTGGGTGGGTTACCGATAAACGATGCGACAAATACGTTGGCAGGATCATCATAGATCTCTTCAGGGCTTGCAAACTGTTGCAAAACGCCATCTTTCATCACCGCAATCTTATCTGCCAATGTTAGCGCCTCAATCTGATCATGTGTGACGTAAACAGTTGTGTTTCTGAGCTTGCGGTGGAGCTGCTTTATCTGAGCTCGCATGGAGTTTCTAAGTTCTGCATCTAGATTAGACAAGGGCTCATCCATTAGGTAAATCCCAGCATCTCTAGCAATAGCTCGCCCCATTGCGACGCGTTGACGCTGACCACCAGAAAGCTGTCCCGGCTTTTTATCTAGATGTTCTGACAGCCTAAGCGTTTTTGCGACTTCACCAGCCTTACTATGCCTAGTGGCTTTGTCGACCCCTCTGAGCTCAAGACTAAAGGCAATGTTGTCACGCACTGTCAAATGCGGATAGAGCGCATAGTTTTGAAATACGAAGGCAAGGTCTCGATCCTGAGGCTGTACCGAATTCATCCTTTGGCCGTTAATCACTAAGTCACCTGCGGAAATGTGCTCTAAACCGGCGATCATGCGCAGCAAGGTCGACTTACCACAACCCGAAGGGCCAACAATGACAATGAACTCTCCGCTCTTGATATCCATGTTCACATCGTGAATGACTTGGTTGCCCTCAGAGTAGACTTTATCTATGTTCTGTAGCGTAATCGATGTCATTTTGAAGCCCCTCTTGGAAGTTGGTCTCGCAGTCTCAAAGCTAGATCTGGACGGTCCGAGGTAAACGCATAAACGCCGTAATTAAGCGCTTTTGTAATTGTCTCTGCACAGTGTGCGCCATAGCATCCATACTCCATGCCCATCGCCTTGACCGCACATTTAGTCTCTGTTTTTAGCTGACTGACGTGTACTGACACTTCATTGACGCTCATGTCTTTTGCCAGCGTTGCCACTCTCTCTGCTCCTAAAAGATTCGGTAGATTTCTTGCAACGAGCCATATGGTGAACATGGGCGGTCGTTTTTTAGCCAGCTCTTGCAGTGTTTCACAGTTAAATGAAGAAATGATGCACTTGTCGGTCATGTTTGTTTCTTCAAGCACCGACAGCACCTTGTCGACGAGTCCCGGATAGGGTGACTTCTCAACATCGCCCTTGATTTCGAGCCTTAGCTTGATGTCACTTTCTCGGTACATCTCACACAGCTCTGTTAGTGTCAGCATACGCTCGCCACCAGAGTGATTAACTCGAGCCTGAGACACTTCCTGCCACGTTTTTTCGCTTATGGCACCTGTCATGTCGGTGGTTCGGTCAAGGGTGGCATCATGATGAACGACTAACACACCATCCTTTGTGGGGTGAACATCGAACTCAACAAGTTCAACCGGCAAGGTTAGTGTTTTCTCGAATGCTACGCGGGTGTTTTCACCCCAAAGCAATGTACCGCCTCGGTGAGACGCAATGAATGATTTTGTCATAGTAAAAAGTCTTATTTTAACGCTCCCATGGCGATGCCACGGACAAGGTGTTTTTCCACAAGTTTGAAGCACAGTAAGGTTGGCAGCATGGTTAATGTCGCCCCTGCCATCACCAGCGGCCAGTTAACAATGCCATCATCAGCGGCGGCAGCATAAAGACGCGATAGCGCGATCTGAAGCGTTCTGACTTCCTCACTGTCGGTGGCGATAAGTGGCCAAATGTATGAGTTCCACTCTCCAAGGAACGTGAACAGCGCCATCGCTGCAATAGCAGGTCTCGACAGTGGGACAATCACCTTCCACAACACCTGCAAATGACTAGCGCCATCCACCCAAGCCGCTTCGTCCATTGCTTTGGGTATATTCTTGAAGTACTGACGCAAAAAGAAGGTGACAAACCCACTCGCAATAGAAGGAAGGATCAACGTCCAATAGCTGTCCAACAGCCCCACTTTCGCCATGTTTAAGTAGTTCGGAATCAAGCTTATATGACCCGGCACCATGAGTGTTGCAACCACTAGCCAGAACAAAAACTCCCTTCCCTTGAATTCAATACGGCTAAAAGCATAAGCAGCGCATACCGATACCACTAAACTCAGTACCGTCACGGCTATCGAGACCACAGCGGTATTGAACAAATACAATGGAAAGTTCATATCGCTAAACGCAATCGCGTAATTTTCCAGTGAGAATCGAAACTCACCAGCGCTGTATGCATCAAAGGGTATGAGTGATAAAAACACGCCATAACCGATTGGAAAAAGAAACATCAACGCCAGTGCGATGAGCACAACATTAGATAACGACCAATGTGTTTTCTTCGGTTCAATGAGAGTGAGATTAGCTGCCTTCATAGTGCACCTTCTTGCCAATTAATTTGGACTTTACGACGGCCAAAACCAAAAGAATGATGAACAGAATGACGGCGAGTGCCGAGCCTTCACCAATATCGAACAACACAAATCCAGTACGGTAGAGTAAGTTCACCAACATATCGGTCGCGAACGCTGGACCACCATTGGTCATCACATTTACAATGGTAAAGATCTGGAATGACTCAACTACTGAAATAATCAGCAAGAAATAGGTGGTTGGCATGACTAGCGGAAAAGTCACTCTGCGGAACACATGAAACTTTTTACCGCCATCGACTTGAGACGCTTCGTAGAGCTCCTTTGGGATAGACTGCAATCCAGCGACGTATATCACCATGTCATAACCGAGTTGCTTCCACGTGTTCACGATGATAATGACCCAAAGAGCAAGCATGGGAGACTGAAGCCAAGTCACCTTATCAACACCCAATATGGCTAGTAGGCTATTGACCAGACCAAAATCTGTCGCAAATATCCAACTCCAAATAACAGAGATCGCGACCGTCGAGGTCACTGAAGGTAAGAAGTACGCACCTCGTAAAAAACGGATGAGTTTGGTCTCGTTGACAAGGAAGTTCGCCAGTAACAGCGCAAGACCGAGTCTTATCGGTACTGATACAACCACGAACACAATCGTAATGATTAATGAGTTTCGAAATTCTTCCCCACCAAGCAGATTGCGATAGTTTTCCAATCCCACAAAAGGCATATCGTTACTAAGAAAGTTCCAGCTATGAAAGCTGTAGAAAAACGAAGAAACAATGGGCCAATAGGTAAAAATGCCTATGAGCAATATGCAAGGCAGCACAAACAGATAAGGTGCTAACTTTTTCATTTTAATGATTCATAAAATAAAGTAGGAAGGCAGGCGGCAGCCTGCCTAAAAAGAACGCTTAAAGGCGCGATTTGACGCGTTTATCAAATGTTTTGAGGGCTTCATCAGCGCTCTTTTGACCAAGCGCAATCGACTCCCAGATCCCTCTTTCCTGAGAGCGTATCCAAGCCATTGCTGGCGGACGAGCACGCCCTTGCGCCACTGGCAATTGATCCATTGCAGCACCAAACTCAGGGTGTTCCTCTATCAGAGACTTCGAAGATTCAACCTCAAGTGCAGTCTTGTTCACAGGCATATAACCCGTATGTTGGAACCACTTAGCACTTTGATTTTGGGATGCCAAGTACTGCATAAACTGCCATGAGGCTTGCTGCTTTTCTTCGCCAATGTTCGCCATCATACCGACACCGGCACCGCCGATAGGCACACGACATTCCACCGTACATGGCATTGGCAATACCACGAGATCCTCTCCTAGCGCGCGCTTGTAGTCGCCAAGGTTACCGGTACTATCAAAGTGAATAGCCACACGACCTGAGCTGAAGTGCTGCTTCACCATCTTTTCATCGGTCACGCTCTCTGCAGAAGCGACATGATGTTTGTGGTAGAGATCGCCCATCCATTGAAACGCGTCTATTGTGGCCTGTTGATCGAAGCCAGATTCATTAGTGACTGGATTAACCCAATCACCACCATTTTGCATCACTAACGCAAAACGAGTGAACTGGCTCGGTGTGTTGATTCCATAAACATTGCTGTTACCAAGTTTAGACTGAACTGTTTTCGCGACTTCAAGGATCTGGTCAAAGTTGGTCATCTCCGGTACGTCAGTGATTCCCGCTCTCTCTAACAATGCCTTGTTCACATACATGAGTGGTGTAGAAGAGTTAAACGGCATGACATAGTTGCCGCCTTTGTAATTGCCAATTTCTAGAGCAAAAGGCTGTAACTCTTCAGTAAACTCGCCATTGGCTCGATAGTAGCCGTTCAGATCAGTCAGTACTTTTGCTTCAGCAAATACGCCGTACTGAGTAACCTCTAGCACCGCCATATCTGGATTGCGACGAGCAGGGATTGAGGCTTGCAACTTGGTAATGATATCGGCGTAGTTACCATTGTAGGTGGCACTCACTTCTACATCAGAGTGCGCGCTGTTGAAGTTATCGATGATTGTTTGTAACACCGCTTCCGCATCACCAGTCTGGTTATGCCAAAGCTCGACCTGAACCGGTTGTGCAACCGCACTCGCAGCCACAAGTGAAAGAGCTAGAGAAGAAAGACGCAGTTTCATTTCAAATTCCATATCGTTGAAGAACTGCCATGAATGCTAAGTTGATTAGTTGACACTTAAGTTACATTTATCAGCCAATTGCTTGAATCTTGGTTTGCAATTGTTGCAAAACAGGTATAACCAATTGATATTAAAACTGTTAGTAATCCGCAACTTTCATTGCACACGCAATTAACCTGCAATTTGAAACCAAACAGTCACAGTCTCTCGCTACGATAACTCTATGTTTCGGAGCCAATCTCTTTCCAAATGAATTCTAAGACACTGACATTTCAATCAAAATTACGTGCGTTATTTGAGCAACTCCTTGTAGATGAGGGCTCTCAACTAACCAAAAAAGAGCTTCGGGCTGTCGACTTTTACCTAAAAAGCCCCGAACACATAGGTCTCTCAGGCAAAGACGTTGCCCGGGAAATAAAGGTTCACCCATCCACTTTGGTTCGACTGGCGCAAAAACTCGGATTCAAAGGTCATCCTGAGCTTAAGCGCTATTTAATTAAGACCACTCAATCTTTTGAAGATGCGAGAGAAAGGCATCTACACACTAACAATCAGATGATTGGCAATGTTCTACACGCCACTATCGCCCAAGAAATTGAACACCTAAAGTTAATCACCAGCACACTCACCCAGCAACAACTGGATCAGGTGTGTCATCTGATCCTCAATGCCAAACGAGTCTACGTAAACGGACAAGACAATACCGAGGGGTTTGCAGAGCACTTTACGAGGCGACTGATGCGATCCGGTATTGATGCCAAAGAGGTATCAATGAGTCGATCAAAGCTCGCGGAGCGTTTTTCCCTTTCTGAGAAAAATGATGTGCTTATCTTAATTTTCAACAACGAGCTCAGTGACAACACCAAGCGCCTTATCTCCCTCGGAAGGAGTCTGGACATGCAAATTATTGGCATCAGCGATCTGAGTTCTATGGTTGTCCCAGATGATGTGTATTTGATACGGATCTATCGTGGAGAGACTAAGGGGACAAAATCGGTCAGTCCATCACTAGTCGTTAGCAATGCGATTATCCGCAATCTAACAGCTCTGTCGCCAAATCGAACTCTTCAAGGACTGAAACGATTTGAACTCATTCGTGCTAACGTTGATGCGCTGCTCCGCTAATAGGTGACTCACTAGCCTCTCTATCCATTTCTAATTTCGTTCGAATTGCTCACAATTCGAACCCTAGATTACCGTGTTTCCAAAATTATCTGAGTGCCTCAGCAGAGGCGAATCGAAAGCTATTTTGGGAAGATGGCGATGTCTTGCAGGTGAAAACTACGGCCAGCCGATTTCCAAATATGGCTTGTGGTGGGTAAAGCTTCACACACCTATACTAGGTCAAATATGGAGATGAAATCGAACTCACAAGGCATCGCCTTACCTAACGATAATGATCATAAATTTGAAGTGGGTGTGGCGTATTGCTTCTAAAACTCTCGGTTGAAACTTGATAAAGGTATGGATAAAAAAAATAGCCCCGACTTAGTCGGGGCTATCGTAATAACATCGATGTTGAAGCTAACTTAGTCTAACTCAACCAAGTTCTTCTCAAACGTCGCATGTTGCGCCTGAACCGCTTTATCAGGGCCGCCCGTCATTGAGCTCACGACCATGATAGAAATCCAAGACAGAATGAAACCAGGGACGATTTCATAGATATCAAAGATACCGCCAGAAAGCTGTTTCCATACAACGATAGTCACACCACCAACGATGATACCTGCGATAGCACCATTACGGTTCATACCTGCCCAGTAAAGGCTAAGTAGGATTGCAGGACCAAACGCCGCACCAAAGCCTGCCCAAGCGTAAGAGACTAGACCAAGCACCGAACTGTCTGGCGTCATGGCAAGCACCAGCGCGATAACAGATAGCAAAACAACGCCAACACGACCAACCATCACAACTTGCTCAGAAGTCGCATCTTTGTTGATGACTTGCTTGTAGAAATCTTCTGCCAATGCTGAAGATGACACCAATAGCTGTGAATCCGCCGTACTCATGATTGCTGCTAAAATTGCCGCAAGCAAGATACCCGCAATCACAGGATGGAATAGCGCGTTCACAAGCAGCATGAAGATCTTCTCACCATCTGCTAGAACGTCACCGCCGGTATTAGTGATGTATACAAGACCAACCACGCCCACTAGCAACGCACCAATCATAGAAAGGCCAGACCAAATGACCGCAATGCGGCGCGCCGTCGTTAGATCTTTGTTGCTACGTGATGCTTTAAAACGCGCCAAAATGTGTGGCTGGCCAAAGTAACCTAAGCCCCATGCGACCAATGAAATGATGGCAACTGCAGACAAAGGCTGACCTTTCGCGTCATTCCAAAGTGTCAGCAGTTCAGGGTTAATCGCTTTAAGGTCTGCCGTTAGCTGACCAAGACCACCTTGCATACCGATCACCGGTACAATCATTAGCGCTGCTGCCATTAGTAGGCCTTGAACTAAGTCAGTCCAAGATACCGCAAGGAAGCCACCAAATAGCGTGTAAGACACAACACACACAGTACCGATGATAACCGCGATGGTGTAGTCCAAACCAAATACCGTTTCAAACAGTTTACCGCCTGCCACTAGACCAGAACTGGTATAGAAAAGGAAGAAAAGCAAAATGAAGAACGCAGATACAACCTGAATAACCTTAGAGTTGTCGTTAAAACGACGAGATAGGTATTCAGGAAGAGTCAGAGCGTCAGTCGTAATACTGTAAGTACGTAGTCGTTTCGCGCAGATAAGCCAGTTAAGCCAAGTACCCACCAATAGGCCACCCGCTAACCAAAATGCCTCAATACCCGCTGCATAGGCGTAGCCCGGCAAACCAAGTAGCAGCCATCCACTCATGTCTGATGCACCAGCAGATAGCGCCGCAGGCCAAGGGCCTAAAGAGCGTCCACCAAGAAAGTAGTCGCTTGAACTCGCCGTGCGCTTATAAGCGATCACGCCGATAGCAAGCATCATCGCCAAGTAAGCGATAAAAGTTGTCGTAATAGCGAAGCTATTTTGAATCATTATTATTTCCTCATCCTAGAATTCAGCCTCCAACATGCTTAGTGCTGGAGGCTGGTAGGGCGGCGTGGAGCGGGTCGAAGACCTTAGCCACTAGCTACCAAGTTCAAGCAAAGTAGCGTTGCCCCCCACTGCTGTGATGTTGATGGTTCTTGTTCTTTCCGTTATGAACCTCAACACTAGATTCGGATCGTGCGACGTTGGAAGTGACGCCAGATCCGTTTCAGATACCAAAAGACCTATCGCTCCATCGCGATTAGCCAGTTGATGGTTAACCTGCCATTGTGTTTCTTCAGAGCCTACAAGACCGACGACACGAACATCGAAGTCGATGAAGGTAGTGGCTTCTTCTAAAGCGACAATCTGGACTAGGTTAGACGGCAATTGAGAACGCTCGACTGCCGAAATTAAAATTTGATTAAACTTCTCATTACCAGAGCAAACAATGACGCCATTGCCAGCAATCAGCGCTGCTGTTATCTGAGCAACCGCCGCTATTTTTGCTTGCGCTTCGATGCTCTCAAGCACGACCAAGGCCACACCACGACCTGCCGCGTAAAGCTCATTGGTTTCACCTGTTGGTCCTGGCATCACATGCGGGTTAGCCAGCAGGATATTGGCTTGTTGAACGTGAAACGCCATCACGCTTGCCAGCGTCGCATTTAGCTCTGCCATGTTGCGCTGAACAGAAAGTAAGCACTCACGTTGCTCAGCAAAATCGGTGATATTCCAGCTCTCCCATGCACTCAAAACATCAGAGAAAATTGTTGCGTTATTAACCATGACTCTTTCTCCTTACTTTGAAATGGAAGCTGTGTCGTTAACGACATCAGTAAAACGATACAGATAGTGAGGGCCACCTGCTTTTGGACCTGTGCCCGACAGCCCTTGTCCACCAAACGGTTGAACACCGACTACGGCACCGACTTGGTCACGGTTGATGTAGCAGTTACCAACACGAACGTGTTTCTCAATCCATTCGTAAGTAGACTCATTGCGGCTATGTACGCCAAGAGTTAGGCCAAAGCCTGTCGCATTAATACTGTCGACAACTTTCGGCAGTTCAGACGCTTTAAAGCGCACTATGTGCAAAATTGGACCAAAGTGCTCTTCAGTCAGTACCGAGATATCAGAGATTTCAAACGCACATGGCGGTACAAAATCGCCCTCAGCACATTCATCATCAAGAGATAGCTGGGCCACTTTCTTGCCTTGTTTAGTCATAGCTTCAATATGAGCAAGAAGCTTTTGCTTCGCGTTGGCATCAATCACAGGGCCAACATCGGTCGAATGCAGGTATGGCAAGCCAACTTTTAGCTCATCCATTGCACCTTGAATCAGATTAATCACGCGCTCGGCGATATCTTCTTGAATGTACAATACGCGCAGAGCACTACAGCGCTGACCCGCCGACGCAAACGCTGAGCGAACCACATCACGCACCACCTGCTCAGGGAGAGCAGTAGAGTCCACAATCATTGCATTTTGACCGCCGGTTTCAGCGATAAATGGCACGGGTGCCACTTGGCGTGCGGCCAAGGTGCTATTGATGCGCTGCGCTGTTGGTGTCGAGCCGGTAAAAGCAACACCTGCAATCGCGCTGTGAGAGGTTAGAGCATGACCCACATCCGCACCACGACCAGTAATGAGCTGAATAGCGCTTGCAGGGAAACCTGCTTCAAGCATCAGCTCAACCGCACGTACAGCAATTAGAGAAGTTTGTTCTGCTGGTTTAGCAACTACGGTATTACCAGCAACCAAAGCTGCGGTCACTTGACCAAGGAAAATCGCCAGTGGGAAGTTCCATGGGCTAATACAGACAAACACACCGCGCCCACCGCGAGTCATCGACTTAGACTGACCATCGAAACCCAGTACCGATTGTGTCTTGAAGATGTGTGGTTGTTTTGCATAGTAACGACAGAAATCGACCGCTTCGCGCACTTCATCAATACTATCGTGAATAGTTTTTCCAGCCTCTTGATGACAAATTGCCACCAGCTCATGCAGGTTATCTTCTAGCTTGTCTGCCAGGTTTAGCAAGCACTGACTACGTTCGGCATAAGGAAGCGTTGACCAAGATACGAATCCTTCCTCAGCAACCTTGATAGCTTCGGAAACATGATCAAGGTTCGCCATAGCGACCTGACCAACGACGATTCGACGATCATAAGGTGCAGTAATCGTATCTATCGCAGCGCCTGCCTTGATCATGCTTTCGTATTGGGACTGTCCATTGATGATTGGCGCACCCAGCCACTGCTTGCTACGAAATACGTCCACTTTGTGTTCGTACTCTTTCACTTCGCTCTCGATATCAACGTTAACGCCAATCGAGTTTTTGCGATCGCTAAAGATAGACGGTGGCAGTTCAATATTGTCGTTATGCAGGGTGTCGTTAGCGTTGAGTGCATCGACAGGGTGAACCGTCAGACTCTCAACAGGGCAACGAGCATCTACCAAACGATGTACAAAGCTGCTATTCGCGCCATTCTCTAGCAGTCGGCGTACCAAATATGGCAACAGATCTTTGTGGCTACCCACCGGTGCATAGATTCGAACCGGTTGCTTATAGGTATCCATCACATGGTCATACAGGGAATCACCCATACCATGCAGGCGTTGGAATTCGTAATCGGTGTGCTGCGCCATAGTCGCAATCGCAGTCACCGTGTGCGCATTGTGGCTAGCAAACTGCGGGAAGATGTTTCCACGCACATTGTCACTAAGAAGGAAGCGAGCACACGCTAGGTACGCCACATCTGTCGCTTCTTTACGGGTATAAACCGGATAGTTATCGTAACCCGCTTGCTGAGACCACTTGATCTCGCTGTCCCAATACGCGCCTTTCACTAGACGAAGCGGGATCAAATCACCCTGCTGTTTCGCCAGTGCATTGACCCAAACCAGCACAGGAAGTGCACGTTTAGAATACGCCTGAATGACTAGACCAAACTTACCCCAACCTTTAGCGACATCGCTGCGGTACACCTTTTCAAATAGCTTGAGAGAAAGCTCAAGACGGTCGGCCTCTTCCGCATCAATGGTAATAGCAACATCAAGCTCGCGAGCGCGAGTCAGCAGTTGAGTCAGCGTATCACATAGCTCGGTTAGCACGCGCTCTTCGTTCGCCACTTCATAACGAGGGTGCAGTGCAGAAAGTTTAATGGAAACAGACGGCGTAGGACTGGTGTCTAAACCGTATTTATCACTGCCAACTGCTTCGATTGCCATGAGGTAATCTTTGAAGTACTTATCGCCATCCGCTTTGGTTAGCGCCGCCTCACCCAACATATCAAACGAATAGGTAAAACCGCGGTCGCGCATTTTCTTACCATTCTTCTGCGCTTCACCAATACTACGGCCGAGTACAAACTGATGGCCCATGACCTTCATCGCCTGATACATAGCTTTGCGAATCACTGGTTCAGAGAATTTGTTCACCAAGCGGTTAACCGCTTTTGCTGGGCTTTGAGATTGTGAATCTGGCAGACCCACCACTTTACCCGTCAGCATCAAGCCCCAAGTTGAAGCATTCACAAACACTGAGTCAGAATTCTTCAGGTGTGACTTCCAGTCAGCCACACTGAGCTTGTCGCGGATAAGCGCATCTGCCGTTGCAGAATCAGGAATACGCATCAAGGCTTCCGCGAGACACATCAGTAAAATGCCTTCTTGAGTATCCAAGCTGTACTCAAGCAGCAAGGCATCAATCATCTGAATCGCATTTTTGTCAGCACGAATGGCTTCAATGAGCTGAGTGGTGTTCTGTGGGATCTGCTGGGCTTCGTCACCTTGCGGTGTGGCCAGAGGTAAAAGCTGTTTCAACCATTGAGACTCATCCACCATATAGAGTGGAGAGATCAGTGACCAGAGCTTCGCAAGCGGCTGCTCGACAAACTCCGTTTTTAGCACATCTGTTGCTGTAAACATGTGTGTTCCTCAATCTCTACTCAGCCGAAAAATCGACTGAACTACTACAATGGCAGGCAGTGTATTTTGAGTGCTTGAGAATTACTTGTCAAAAACTCCGTTGTTTTTGCACTTTTCTACGCTTTGTAACAATTCAAGAACATGTTCACAATTATAATGCGACACAAGGAATCATTATTGGGACATATTTTACAACTTGTTACTCAGAAACTTTTGGAAATTAACATTAATTAAAAATATATAATTTACACACAAAACCATGAAGACAATATATCAATCTCAATGTCATTGTTGAGTTTATAAATTCAAGCAATATAATCATAAAACAATATTTTTACTTTTGTTACCTAGATCACTAAACAGTTGTAAATAAATGATTTTACTTTTTATTTTTTGAAATAGAATCACAAAAAATTATTCTAATGTTGTTCAATAAAAGAGAAAATCAAGTGAAAAAGTCAGTATTAAGCACTGCAATTCTATCTGCAATTGTATTATCGGGCTGTGGTGGCTCTAGTGATGAAGGCGGAACTATTCAAGGCCGCACTATTACCGTTATCGATGGTTATTTGGAAAATGCACAAGTTTGTGTAGACCGAAATGAAAATGGCGTATGTGACGACGGTGAAGTAATAGGCAAAACTAATGCCAATGGCCAATTTACTATCCCTGCCTCAGACAAGGATCACCCGGTCATCATCCGTTCAATCGCGGGTAGCACCAAAGATGCAGATCGCGTCGGATACCTAACTCAAAGCTTTGAAATGACGGCAAGTTCTGACTCTAGCGTGGTTACACCCTTCACGACTCTAGCGAATGCTAACGATATGTCAATTGAAGATTTGGCAGCCGTACTCAATCTGGACAGCAGTGTAATCTCTGGAGATTATGTCTCACTGAAAGGTGATATAGATAAAGCTGAAGATGCAATTAAGGGGCATGCGATTGCCCGTAGTTTAGTGCAAGAACTACCGACAGAATCAGCGAATATTAAAGGTGACGAGTTAGAGAAAACTGCAACTGAAATTAATGACATCATCAATCAACACAATGGTGATATTAAAGAAATCGAAGATTATGATATCGTCAAAAATGAAGATGGTGATTATAAAGCAGTAGAGGTAATCAACAACCTTCAGAGCTATTTGATCAAAGGTAATGAAGATAAGGATTCACCAACGTCAACATGGAACCTTGCTAATTTCAGTAAGCATTGGGCAGCAGAGGAAGGTGTATTTAGTGCTTGGTTAACTAAAGATAGCCTATGTGTAGAAGAAAATAGCCAATCTGAGTGCATGAGTTACAGTGTTAATGGCGATGTGCTTTCTATTCCTTCAGAAAATGGCAAAGAAGAGAACAATGCCTTCATTTACACATCAACTGAACTAGCTTTTGCTGTACCAGATGAAGGCGATTTGACGCTATGGACAACAAGCGACCTAACAACATCTATAAACTTCACAGAAAAAGACTTTGAAAACAAGACTTGGTTCATTGTGATGGATGACTCAAAAGACTCGACTTCAGTGCCGGTTTACGGTGAATTCCGTTTTGGCGTGTTCAACTCAGAAACAAAAGTTGGTGAAGTAACCCTCATTGAAGATGGTGAAGAATACAAAACAACTTGGACGCTTCCAAGTGGCAACTTGCGCATTGAATTTGACCAGCAAGCTGGCGACAATCCACTTGTAATTCGCTACGCTACGACGAATGGCGAGATAATGATAGTTAACGACATGGATCAACACGCTGATGTTTATGCGATGATGACTCAAGACGAATCATTAGCGTTAAACATCGTCGAGAAGTGGGAAAACGCAAAGTAAATAACCTGCTTTGAATCACTCGCTAGCTGCATATCGATGAAGCTAGCGGGTGAAATTATCGCAAGAATCGATGTCCATTGTTCCGTTACTAGAACGCTTTATAGTCACAATTTTGTCCTACAAACTAATCACCTATCGACAATCAAGAGAAGTATATTTGAAAGCTGTCTAACAAACCTAGTCAGCAGTAGCCGCTCTTTTTTCCACATATACCCCTTCGTTCTCACCCCCTTCCCAACCATCCAATACCAATACAATTCAATCACTAAGATCGATATCACCATCAATAATCGCCAGTTACGTCACAAAAATCGTATAATTTATCTCCACTTCAGTGACTGCAATCAAGCTACCAAATGTTACAACTAGCAACATCTCTATTTATAATACAATAATATTGACATCCAATATAAAGGGACATGAAAGAGAGTTAAATTATGCGAGTATCAAAAATTGCAGCAGCGATCACCCTCTCAACGGGGCTTCTAATGGGTTGTAACCCTGAAGTTATTAATGAGAACACTGGAGAGGGTAATAGTGGGGGCGGTACAACTCCAACATCAAAACTGGTGGGTCACTATTGGCAGCTCATCGAAGAAGGGGACGTAGCGGCACAATCAAGCGCAGATTTACCTAATGTGTATGTTTTTGATGGAACATCTCAACACTATTACAATGATGATGACAATCATGGCACCTACACCATTTATACCACCACTTATACTGACGATATCGATGAAGAAACGCTTTCTTTCACTTACTACGATACAAGTGGAGAAACAGTCACGACAGGCAGTTATTCCGTGACTAATGGTGCATTGACCATTGATACCGATAACTACGGGAAGCTTTCAGGCACAGACCAATCAGAAACTAGCTCCGTAGCCGATGCGGTAACCAAAGCTAATGATAGCGCTGGCTACAACAACTCGGTTCAAATCTTGGACACTTTGGATAACGATGTTGGTGAGCTTAGACTTAAGCTTTTAGACTCATCTACAGGCGCCACTGTCGATAGCATTGCATCAGGTCGTTTGACTGTTGATGTTATTTATCAAGAAGATGGAGACACAATACAAGATGCTGACGGTACGGGTGATAACGCATACATCTCTCTTTACACCAACGGTACATCCAATAAAAACCTATATGGTGAAGTCATTCTCAGCGAAGGAAAAGTGCAATATCGCGGTGCAGGTGTTGGCGGTGTCAGCGGCGGTTCAATAACGGATGCTGGCGGCACCTTTGCTAATGGTGACAAACTGGCTATCGAGGTGACATGGGGCAACGACGAATTCAAATTTACGGTAAATGGCGAAGAGTTTACTGGCGAAATCACTGAAGATGCGGCAGTTACCGTTATCTCATTGAAGATTGGTGACACAAGTAATACAACAAACTTTGAGTTTATCGGTGACAATCTAGCGGTCTATTCAAGTGACACAGGTACCGAAGCTCTCGTATTTGAAGACGATTTCGACAACTATGCAGCAGGGCAAAACCTGTCAGGAAACCCATACAATAGCAGCACATCGGAGGCGACCATCATTGGCGATGGCAACTCTTCAGAACCATCTGAGCCGTCTGAGCCAACCGATGTTACCGATGACTTTGAATCCTATACGGTTGGCGAACTCATCAGCTCAGCAAGCAGCGCTTGGACAACAGCCAACATCAAAGATGACGCCGATGGCACAACAACCGCAGAAGTTGCGGTCGACCCAGACAACAGTGAAGAGAAGTCTCTGTATCTAGCAGACAGTAACTCGGCGACTAAACCATTTGCGATGCGCGAATTTACTGCACCGACGGCTGCAGGTTCGGTATCTTTGGATGCGTACTTCCCATCAGCCAACACCAAGTCAACATACATCAACATCGGTGATGGCAAAAACAACTCAAATCGTTACTTCGAGCTGAATCAGTCAGGCACTAAATTGAAATATGAAGCTGGTAGCGATGATGTTGAGATTGCGAGCGATATTGCTCTTGATGCGTGGCATTCATTCACTATTACATGGACAGACGCAGGACTAGTCACAGTCACTATGAATGGTCAAGAAATCGCAACAGACATTGATCAAGCAACGACGGGACTCGATTCTAGTATCGTACCTTCACAGCTAACACTTTACACAGGTGACAACAGCAGCACAGTCAACACCGCGTATTTCGATAACGTCGACTCTGAACTGTTTTAACAGCATCACCTTCAGCCGGCTCGGCATTAATGCCGAGCCCCACAACAGGTTCTAACTCCACACTAACATTGTAAGTAATAAGCAAAGCTGCATTTTGGGGTACTTGTAGGGTGCCCGTTTTTTTCGTTTTAGGAAGTGACCTATGATGTATCACGCCAGAAAGCTTGCGCTTTCCACCCTTATTCCTCTTATTCTGACCGCTTGCGGTGGAAGTAGCTCAAGCAACACCAGCATTCCAAACACACCAGATATTGATGATTCCGGAAACTACTATGTACTGAGTAGCGCTTCACTAGTTTCGGATGGCTCAGCCAATATGGACACTTACGATTTGATTGAAAGTGTCCTTGGAGTGGGCTCTATCGAAGCGCCCGACCTGTATGGTGAGGACAACCATAGCGGGGTAAGACACATCACCGAGGACAGCGATAATCAGGTTGGCGACTATTTCCGCTTTACTATTCATCGCGACCTAGATGGCGATCGAGATACGGGTAAAACCGACCGCCAACGCAACGAAATTAAGGTGTACGATAAATCTAATGACTCACTCAAAGGCTTTATGGACACCATATTTGAGTACCGCTGGAAATTTCGAATTGACGAAGACCTGCGCGTCACCAACCACTTTACCCATCTTTTTCAGCTAAAAGCCGTATCTGATTTTGGTGATCCTGTTAGTCAGCCGTTAGTGACTATTACTGGCAACACTAAGAGCGGTGTCAGTGGCTTAGAAGTACGTCATGTGGATAGTCAGGATGCTAAGACCATGTTGCTTCATACCTCACAGCTAGGTATCGACTGGGCAACACAAATACAGGGACAATGGCTAGAAGTCTTTGTTCGTGCGCAGTTCAGTGAACAAGGCTCGCTGGAAATGTCGGTGACACCACTTGGCTCTGAAGCACCGCTGTTTACCGTCAATGAACAAAATATCGAGCTTTGGCGCTCTGGCAGTAACGGCAGTACCGTCAACTTCGTAAGACCCAAATGGGGTATCTATCGCTCTCTTAATGATAAAGCAGGGCTTAATGCTGGCGAAGACGAAGTCTGGTTTGCAGACTTAGAGGTAAAAGAAGTCCAAAAGATAGAACCATAATAACAGTCACAATAAACTCCGAGAGTCGTAATAAACGACCTTCGGAGCTTAAACGTCAGGTATCGATGGATTACAAAAACCAATGAAGCTGCTGCCAATCCTTCTTGTCACCGAGTGCTTTTAGCAGTGGACATGGGTTTACTAAATAAGCATGGTCAGCAAACTCACACAGTGGTCGGTCATTGATAGAGTCGGTATAGAAATGGATCTCCGAGTACTGCGTCATACTCTCTGTCAACCATTGTTCCAGCCTTGCGACTTTGCCTTCGCGATAAGTAGGAATGCCGTCGATTCGAGCGGTGTAACAGCCGCCTTCTTCCGCCAAATCAATCCCCATCGCTTCATCAATACCAATACGTTTACCAATAGCCGACACCAGAAAGCTCACGGATGCGGAGATGATTACCGTCTGAACATTATCACGCTTAAGCTGTGCAATCAGTGTGGCGGCTTGAGGAAATAAACGAGGCATTATCTTCTCGTCAATGCACTGCTCCACCAGCAAAGAGACCGTCTCTTTCGACACGCCAGCTAATGGCGACATGGAAAACTTTAAGTAGTCTTCCATATCCATATTACCCTGCGCGTAGAGTGCCATCAGGCGTTCGTCTTCTTTCAAAAAGTCAGGTGCCGTCGCTATCCCTTTTTCCACCAAGAATCGGTTCCAAAGCATGGCACAATCGGCATCAAGCAGCGTCTCGTCCATGTCGAATACATAAAGAGGATTAGACATTCTAGGCTCTCACAGGTTGAATTTCGTTTAGGTTAAAAAGTAGCTCTAATTGACTACCAACAGACAGCAAGCGCTCTGAGGATCGGTTGAGCAGATCAACAGTGAGTTCGCAATCATCCACATCCACTTGGTAGCGAATCACATTGCCAAGCAGTTGATGATTCTTAATGACCCCTGTTCTCGGAGCCGAAATGTGCTCACCATACTGACGTCCTTGCTCACGCACATAGATGGACTCTGGACGGATTGCGACTTTGCTGTTCACTTCGAGATCAAAGAGCGATTTGGCTTGTGCTGCTTCCACCAGATTATAGTGACCCATAAAACCGGCGACGAACTCATTCACTGGATGGGTATAAATCGCCTCTGGCTCGCCTTGCTGGACAATCTCGCCTTTGTTCATCAAGAAGATACGATCAGACATGATCATCGCCTCTTCTTGGTCATGGGTGACAAAGATAGTGGTCAGGTTTAGCTCTTTTTGGATAGTGCGGATCTGCTGGCGAAGGTTCTTGCGGATTTTGGCATCCAGCGCAGACAAAGGCTCATCCAATAACAAGATCCGCGGCTTGACCACCAAAGCTCTGGCAAGAGCAACGCGCTGCCTTTGGCCACCGGATAGCTGGTGCGGGTACTGCCTCTCTTTACCCGTCAATTCCACCAGGTCGATCACCTTGGTAACCTCGCGCTCTATCTCTGCCTTAGCCAGCTTTTGCATCTTGAGGCCGAACGCGATGTTTTCGGCTACCGTCATATTCGGGAATAAAGCATAAGATTGAAATACCATGCCGATGCCACGCTGCTGCGGTGCGGCGTGAGTGATATCGACACCATCCACTAAAACCTGGCCGCCTTCAACGGGATTGAGTCCCGCCAAACTGCGAAGTAACGTTGACTTTCCGCAGCCACTAGGTCCGAGCAGAGTAATGAACTCTCCCTTCTCAATCGTAAAGTCGATGTCTTCGAAAACCGTGTTATTACCAAATCGCTTGGTAAGATGACTAACAGATACGTAGCTCATGATTTGCCCTTTTGTTGTTGACTGCTAAAACGGCTGGCAAGCCATGTCAGTAGGAAGATAAAGAAAAAGTAAGTCATCACTAACGCAGAGGTAAAGTGACCGCTGGTTTGACGCATGTTATAGAGATAGATTTGCAGTGTTTCGTAACGTGTTCCCACCAAGATATTGGCGAACACAAACTCACCCAATAAGAACGAGAACGAAAGGAACAGCGACGCCAACAAACCCTTCTTCAAGTTCGGAACGATAATCAAGAGAAATGCCTTGGTTGTGCTTGCGCCTAATAAGTGAGCCGCATCCATCAAATCGTTCAAATTAATCGCTTCAAAACTGTTGGATATCGCGCGATACATAAACGGCAGCGCGATGGTGAAGTAGGTACCAATTAAGATCCATGGCGTACCGATCAAAGGCACCGCACTGTCGGCATAGATCTGTAATAGCCCTACTGAAGAGACCACAGGCGGTACAGCGAACGGCAACAAAATAAGCACGTTCATTAACTTGTCGAGTTTTGGAAAGTAGTAAAACACCACAAAAATCGCCGGTAGGATCAACACCACACTCAATGCTAGAGCCGCGAAACAGACCAACAGCGAGCGCCCAAATGCCGCAAGAAAACGTGAATCGGTAAGCAGTTGAATATACCAATTAAAGGTAAAGCCGTCGGGTAATATGGTGGCTCCCCAACTTGATGACAGGGAGTACACCAAGGTCGCGATAATCGGAACCAGCATCAGTCCAACGATTCCGTAAACAACGGCTTTATGATAGTAAGTACTAACATTGCTTGTTAGCTTTTTACTCACGAGAGATTTGCTATTTTGAAGCATGATAACTCCTCGACAATAGCCATTGATTGATAACCGTAATGAAGGCGAGAATCGCCATTAGAATCAAGGAAATGGCCGCCGCCAGATTCGGCTCAAGGAACAAATCACCCGATACTAAGCTTGCGATGCGCACGGTAATAACGTTGTAGTTGCCCGTGGTCAGCGCGTAGACACTGGCGTATGCGCCCATTGCGTTAGCAATCAAGATAATGAAGGTGCCAAGCAGCGCGGGAGACAGCACAGGTAGAGCAACCTGAGTCCAATACTGATGCGTTTTCGCACCAAGCAGCGCCGACGCTGACTGCCAATCATCTTGCAGCGCATCAAACGCGGGATAGAGCAGCAGCACACCCAGTGGGATCTGAAAGTAAATATAGATGACCAGTAGTCCCCATTTACCATAGAGATTGAACCCCTCAATCAAACCATACTGCTTAAGGAGCAACGTGACTGCACCGTTGACACCCAGAATAATGATGAAGGCGAACGCCAGAGGCACACCAGCGAAGTTACTGCTCATATTAGTAAAGGCAATAACACCATCGCGCAATCGGCTATCGACTCTGCGAAGCGATGACACCAATAACGCAGCAATGGCGAGACCAATCACACTCGACCATACCGACAACCAAATACTGTTGCTAAAGGCTTGAATCATGAAGCTGGAGTCAAATACCTCAAGGTAATTGTCCAGCGAAAACTCGCCATCGTATTGAAAGCTATTAAAAAACACCCAAACCATTGGGGCGAGCTGGAACAAATAGAAAAACAGCACAAAGGGCGCGAGCCAAAGCACGGGTTTAAAACGATTCCACAGAGACGCGCCCTGACGAGACTGCGTCTTGCCGTTGCTCGGCGTTGCGATTACTGAACTACTCATAACGCGATCATTTCCGGTGCATAAGGTTTACGATGCTCAAGCCCGAGAAGCTGACAACACAGTCCACAAAGCTCTGTTTGCTTCACGGTTGTGTCGGCGTGGGTAAAGGTATCACCAATGACAAACAGTGGGACTTCACGCTCTTCAGGCAAGATGCCGCCGTGCGAAAGGTCATCGTTCATACCGTGATCACTGGTCACCATGACTTGATAACCCGCATCAATCCAAGTACTGATGTAGTTGGATAGGTAAATATCCGCAGCGCGCGCGCTGTTTCGATATTGCCTCGAATCCAAGCCATGCTTGTGCCCTGCGTCATCGATATTCATTGGATGTATTAGGAGAAAGTCTGGATTGAACTGCTGTCTGAGTGATTCTGCGTCGATAAACAAAGCCTCATCAGGGTAGTGATCCCAATGATAGAAACGACCATGCTGAATGTTGAGTGATTCATCGTCGGTAAAACGGTCACGAACCGCATCATAAGGCGCTCGGTTATAGAGTTCACTCACCCAGTGATAAGCGGCAGCTGCCGTTACCTTGCCCTGCGATTTGGCTAGGCCAAAGATGGATTCTTGATTCGATAGGCGTACAATTTGATTATTAACAATGCCGCTCAGAACAGGTGGCACTCCAGTCAAAATGCACTCATAGAGTGGTCTCGACATTGATGGAAGCTCACACTGAATGGGATATAGGGTTGCTTTTTTCTGCTCGATTAAGCCGTTCAAGTAGCCCATGCAATCACGGGCTACTTGATAATTGAGACCATCGAGGACAACAAGAATGACCTTATTGCTCATACTTACCTCTTACTTAGGTTCTCAAATTACTGCTGATGGATAAGCACGTTTTCTTGCCACTGACGAGGTAGGCGGCGCGCTGATTTTTCCCATGCTTTAAAGTCAGTCACTGGGTGTACGTTGCC
This sequence comes from Vibrio wakamikoensis, assembly GCF_050337275.1. Taxonomy (NCBI): domain Bacteria; kingdom Pseudomonadati; phylum Pseudomonadota; class Gammaproteobacteria; order Vibrionales; family Vibrionaceae; genus Vibrio; species Vibrio wakamikoensis. The sequence continues at coordinate 45,413 of NZ_JAKJST010000041.1, forward strand.
GTACTGGTCGTTTGAAATCAGCTTTTCTTGAATCGATGCAGGCAGCTCAACATTAGAGCGGATTGGGCGAGCGTAGCCCTCTGCAAGGTTGATTTGACCGCGGTCACTAAAGATGTGTTCACGAGCCAATTTAGCTGCGTTCGGGTTCTTCGCGTACTTGTTGATGATGGTTGTGTAGCCAGAGATAACCGAACCATCTTGTGGAATGTTAACGCTAAAGCGCGAACGGTCGATTTGGTCACGGTAGTTCAGCGCGTTGAAATCCCAAAGGAGAGCGACTTCGACTTCGCCTTTTTCCAGGTTCGCAATGCTTGGGTCAGTGAAGGATAAACGACCTTGTTTAGCAAGCTTCGAGAAAAACTCAATAGCAGGCTTAAGGTTTGATTCATCACCACCATTGGCGAATGCTGCGGCTAGTACCGCATTGTTCGCTTGCGCTGCAACACCTACGTCGCCGACAGTAACTTTATAATCACCTTCAAGAATATCTTGCCAAGACGTCGGTGCATCTTTTACTAGGTTGTTGTTTGAGATAAACGCGATAGTACCGGTATACGCCAAAGCCCAGTGGCCATCTTTGTCTTTCGCCCAATCAGGAATATCACTCCAAGTGGTTGGTTTATAAGGCTGCGTCACACCCTTTTGTACCGCTACGCGTGCAAACGCAAAGCCCACATCACCGATATCCGCTGTCGCATTTTTCTTTTCTGCTTCAAACTTAGCGATCTCTTGTGCCGAGCTCATATCAGTATCTTGGTGCTTCAAGCCGTAAGTGGACTCAAGGTCATTCCAAGTATCTTTCCAGTTTGCCCAACTATCTGGCATACCCACACTGTAAACCGCCCCTTCTTTTTTTGCCGCTTCGGTCAGTGCTTGCACACCGTCGTCAGCCATGGCAGTAGAAGAGATCGCCGCTGCAATCAGAGTAGCAGTGCCAAGTTTTGCGATACTTGCACGGTTAAGCAAAGTTTTCATTGTCTCTATCCTTCTGGACTAGGTCAGTAAGTTCACTTTTTATGCTATTTCGCGAATGTGACAATTTAGGGCAGAGTTTTTGACGGTTTTATGGAGGTTAAATGGCAGAAATGCGTCAGTTTGATGAAGGGAATAGGTGACGACCTTGCTCTCAACGTACGTCATTCCTGTGAAGACAGGAATCTACTTGAGGCTTGGAGTGAGCGTTGAGTAGATCTCTGCCTGCGTAGGCGCACGGCCAGTGAGATGACGACTATTGTGAGTGTGAAGAGCCAGCAACGCGCGTCATTCCTGCGCAGGCAGGAATCTACTTGAGGCGGTATTGACCGGGCTCATAGGTAACAGTTCTAACCAGGCACATGGGTAACAAGTGCTAATGTGTAAGCTTCGAAGAGGAGAAGCTTATGCCATGGGAAGAGACTTGCATCATGAGCCAAAGAGAACTTTTCATTGAAGATTGGCTTAGCCATCGATTTTCTATTAGCGAGCTGTGCCAGCGTTATGGCATAGCTCGTAAAACAGGCTACAAATGGATCAACCGTTTCCGCGAGCAAGGAATGACTGGTTTAGCTGACTTGAGTCGAGCTAGACATACCCATTCCAATCAAACGCCGGAC
>NZ_JAKJST010000015.1:0-273912 GCF_050337275.1 Vibrio wakamikoensis
CCTATATAACTTACTTCGGTTCTTAATGTGCCAAATGGCCTACGACCAAAACAAGGTAATGCCTTACCAGATAGGCTTTAAACAAGCTTCGTTGTTCTTAATAGGACAGTTACAACTCCTTCCTGCCGTCGCACCTGGAAGAATCCCGGAGGTGATGAACTATATCCTAGATATGGCTGAGAGTTTTACGTTGCCAGAAAGGCGAGATAGGAGCTATCCAAGAGCGGTAAAAAGAAGGCCCAGTCGCTATGCGACTAGGCCTTCTAAAAGGTGTTAGCTTCTTAACTTACAAGCATTACCCCTGCTAGGGCCGTTTTTATAAGCTTTACTGGATAAGCTCAAGCTTACCAACCGATTTTTTTCTGCCTTGCCAGCAGCCCCGAAAGAATACAAACAATCCCGCCTAAACCTGCGTGCCTGATCGCTACCTGAGCCTGCGCTTCCACTTTTGGTTTCGCATGATAAGCGATGCCAAGTCCTGCTGCGCCCATCATTACTAAGTCATTGGCACCATCCCCTACGGCGATAGTGTTATGTGCTTCAACATCATACTCTTCGGCGAGATCTAGCAAGATGTCCGCTTTGGTTTGAGCCGATACCACATCACCCACGACTTCACCTAATAGCTTGCCTTCTTTGATTGCTAGTGTATTAGACTGGGCAAAATCCAAGTTCAACATCTCTTTGAGATGATCCGAAAAGTAAGTAAAACCACCAGAGGCAATTGCCGTCTTCCAGCCATAGCTTTGCAGCGTTTTGATCATCTCTTGAAGCTCTGGCATCAATGGCAGTGACTCACGAACCTCGGCCAAAATTGACTCATCGGCGCCTTTTAGCGCGGCGACACGTTGACGTAAGCTTTGCTCAAAGTCCAACTCACCCTGCATCGCGCGCTCTGTCACCTCAGAGACTTGCTCACCAACGCCAGCAAGTATCGCGATCTCGTCAATACACTCGATTTGAATCGCGGTAGAATCCATATCCAGCACAATAACGCCTGGCTTGTTGAGATCAGGTACGTCGCACAAGCGTGCGTAATCGACATTCAATTCATCCAATATTTGGCTATGCTCAGCAGTTAAGTTGCCCTCCATTAGCGCAACCTCATAACGACCGACTTGCCAAATATCTAAAATGCGAGTGGTTTCTCCAATGTAAAAGTCCAAATCGTTGAACATGTCTGTCGACAGGTACTGTGCGTACACAATCCATGTTGCTGTACGTCGCTCTAAAGAATGAGCGAGAAGCGTCTCTGGGAATCGTTGTTTAAGTGGAATACGCTTACTGATTGCAAGCGGCTTAATAGCATCCATGGCTAATCCTTCCTTTAAATGTGCTCCCAAAACGTTACCTATTGCAATTTAGTTGTGCAAGCATCAATATGAACCAATTCGTCATTTCTTAGTACTTTTGCACTTTTATGGATGGTTCACTGTTTTCGTTTAGAAACTTTTTACGCTTAGTCGCGCTTTGTCTGATTGGTGCCATGGTGTTTTTTATCACCACCAATAGTGTGCTGATCAGTAAAGGCAACGAGCGTATTCAAGCCAATCAGCTCGAAGTTCTCTCCAAAGTTCTGATTTCTCAGGCCTCGCAATCGGCAAGACAGATGCTGATCGACCAAGATCAAGAGCGACTTGGAGCCTTGACCAACCAACTTGCTAGCGAGCGCCTAGTACTTGATGCGACCGTCTATGATTCGGAAGGGGTCAAAGTTGCAGCCAGTGATGCAGCAAAGACGGTTCGTGACGTGTTGGGACTCGATACCCCGCTGTCTACTGCGAGTATCGGCCGTCAGCAGCTCGTCGAACCGATCATCAACGACAACACCATTATTGGCTTCGTGCGCATTACCTTTGAGACAGGTAAAGTGACCGCTATCTCTGATCATCACTACCGCAAGAGTGATCGCTTTATGTACATGATGATCTTAATGAGTTTCTTATGTGGACTATTGCTGATGGTGCTGCTTCGCAAGCAGCCAAAGAATAAAGGCGAAAACCTATTGCTCAAGCAGCCTTAACAAAATAGTAGTCAAAACTAAAAAAGCCTCGCATTCGCGAGGCTTTTTCTATTCAGAAGGAACACTAAATTACTCAGCGTCACCCAGAAGAACGGAATCCAGTGCAATTTCCATCATTTCGTTGAACGTCGTTGCACGCTCATCAGATGTGGTTTGCTCACCCGTTTTAATGTGGTCTGAAACGGTACAGATAGCCAGAGCTTTCGCGCCATATTCTGCAGCAACACCGTAGATGCCTGCCGCTTCCATTTCCACACCAACAATGCCGTATTTGTCCATCACGTCGAACATTTCTGGATCTGGCGTGTAGAACAGCTCTGCTGAGAACAGGTTACCCACTTTTACGTCGATACCACGTGCTTTTGCTGCTTCTTCCGCGTTTTTCACCATTTTGTAGTCAGCGATTGCTGCAAAGTCATGGTTCTTGAAGCGAATACGGTTCACTTTCGAGTCAGTACATGCGCCCATGCCGATAACAACGTCGCGTACTTTAATGTCTTCGCTTACCGCACCACAGCTGCCCACACGGATGATTTTTTTCACACCAAAGTCTTTGATAAGTTCAGTCACGTAGATTGAGCACGAAGGGATACCCATGCCGTGGCCCATTACTGAGATACGACGACCTTTGTAAGTGCCTGTGTAACCGTACATATTACGAACATCACACACTTGTACAGCGTCATCTAAGAAGGTATCCGCGATGTATTTTGCACGTAGTGGGTCACCCGGCATCAATACTACGTCAGCAAAATCACCCATTTCCGCATTAATGTGAGGAGTTGCCATTATTTTTTCCTTTATGTTGTTCGTGTAAATTTTAGGGTTGGAGCAAGATACGGCTAAGCACCTAAGGTACTCAGCCGCTGTTAATTATAGGAAGTTCTTCCCGTAATCCATTGAGGATGTACCAAAGTAGCTTGCAAGGCTTTGACCAATATCAGCAAAGCTGTCACGAAGACCCAAAGAACCTGCTGGTACTTTTTGGCCGTAGACAATAACCGGGATATGCTCACGAGTATGATCAGTACCCTGCCATGTTGGATCGCAGCCGTGGTCCGCTGTTAGAATCAGCACATCGTCTTCTTGCATCAGTTCAATGACTTCATGGATGCGTGAGTCAAAGTACTCAAGCGCTGCAGCATAACCTGCCACATCACGGCGGTGGCCGTATGCGGAATCAAAGTCGACAAAGTTAGTGAAAACGATGGTGTTATCACCTGCTTTTTGGATTTGCTCTTTCGTCGCTTCGAAAAGCGCAGGAATACCGGTTGCTTTCACTTTTTGAGTGATACCGCAGTTGGCGTAGATATCGGCAATCTTACCGATAGAGACCACTTCGCCCTGCTTCTCTTCAACAAGCTTAGTCAGCACTGTTGGCGCTGGCGGCTCAACAGACAGGTCGCGACGGTTACCCGTGCGCTCAAATTGGCCTTTACCCGCACCGATAAATGGGCGCGCAATCACGCGGCCAATGTTGTAATCCTCTAGCTCTTCTCGGGCAATTTGGCAAAGATCTAGTAGGCGGTCAAGACCGAAAGTCTCTTCATGACACGCGATTTGGAATACCGAGTCTGCAGAGGTGTAGAAGATAGGTTGCCCTGTCTTCATATGCTCTTCACCTAGGTCATCCAGCACTTGCGTGCCTGATGCGTGACAGTTACCTAGGAAGCCATCAAGGCCCGCGCGATCAAGAATGCGGTCAGTCAGCTCTTTCGGGAAGCTGTTTTGCTTGTCAGTGAAGTAGCCCCAGTCAAACAGAACTGGAACACCGGCAATTTCCCAGTGACCTGACGGAGTATCTTTACCAGAAGATAGCTCAGCCGCGTGACCGTAAGCACCGATGATCTCAACGTCGTCGCGAAGACCAAGAGCAAGCTTACCGGTTGACTCTTTATGAGCCATCGCTAAGCCTAGTTTAGAAAGATTTGGAAGCTTCAATTCGCCGCTGCGCTGATCGTTGTCAGCCAGACCTTTCGCACACTGCTCTGCAATGTGACCCATTGTGTCCGAGCCGACATCACCAAATTTGTCCGCATCCGCGGTAGCGCCAATGCCAAAAGAATCTAACACTAAAATAAATGCACGTTTCATAACTTTCTCTCCGTCCTTATGCTAGGTCTTCCGCACGAATATGGCGGTATACACAAGGCGTTTCTGTATAAGGTTCATCTGAGACAGTAATCGCCGCTTTCAGCGCACTTGCCGCCTCTTGCCACTGAGCTTCACTGCGAGCATGAATCATCGCGAGTGGCTTGTCTTGGTTTGCCGTTTCGCCAAGCCTAATGAATTGGTCGAAACCGACCGCGTAATCGATAGCATCAGTAGCTACGCGGCGACCACCGCCCATACCTACTACTGCCATGCCGATTGCGCGCGTATCCATAGCAGAAACAATGCCTTCGGCATCTGCAAACACCGGCTTAATGATTTCTGCTTTTTCTAGGTAGTTGTCGTAGTTTTCAACAAAATCAGCTGGGCCACCAAGACCTTTCACCATTTTGCCAAAACACTCAGCCGCCTTGCCGTTATCGAGTACCTCGTTAAGCAAAGCTTCTGCTTGCTCTGTATCTTCTGCAAGCTTAGCCAGTACCAACATCTCACTACATAGCGCCATGGTCACTGCGTACAAGCGTGGGTTACAGTATTCACCCGTTAGGAACTGCACTGCTTCCCGCACTTCAACAGCATTACCCGCAGACGATGCGAGTACCTGGTTCATATCGGTCAGGATAGCCGTCGTCTTAGTACCCGCACCATTAGCAACAGCAACAATAGAATTCGCCAGCTCTTCCGATGCTTCATAGGTTGGCATGAAAGCGCCCGAGCCCACTTTGACATCCATAACCAGAGATTCTAGGCCTGCGGCTAGCTTCTTCGACAAGATTGACGCTGTGATAAGCGAAATATTATCCACTGTTGCGGTGATATCACGAGTTGCGTAAACACGCTTGTCTGCTGGCGCAAGATCGCCAGTCTGACCAATAATCGCAACACCAGCATCTTTGGTCACTTCACCAAACACATCATTGGTCGGCGTAATGTTGTAACCCGGAATAGATTCCAGTTTATCCAGCGTACCACCTGTGTGGCCAAGGCCACGACCAGAAATCATAGGGACAAAGCCACCGCAAGCGGCAATCATTGGGCCAAGCATTAGCGACGTCACATCACCAACACCACCGGTTGAATGCTTATCGACAATCGGCCCGCCAAAATTCATATGGCTCCAGTCGATAACCATGCCAGAGTCACGCATGGCGCAAGTCAGTGCAATACGCTCTGGCATGGTCATTTCATTGAAGAAGATGGTCATCGCAAATGCTGCAATTTGACCTTCTGATACCGTGTCTTTCGCAACGCCTTGAATGAAGAAGTTGATCTCTTCCGCGCTCAGTTCATGACCGTCGCGTTTTTTACGAATAATTTCTTGTGGTAAATACATTAGAGCCTCCACAGCGAAGTGCTGAAGTACAGAATAAGTGTAGGGTAGAAGTTGCGGGATTTGGGAGTGGTGGATTTTACCCCTCCTAGCCTCCCCTTATTAAGGGGAGGAACCACTGGCTCGCTTTCGCATCGCCTTATAAAAAAGTGCAACGTTACGTCAGTAACGAGCAGTGGTTCTCCCCCTTAATAAGGGGGAGCTAGAGGGGGTGAAAGCGCAGAACCAACGACCTACACTCCCGCAAAGTAACTTAGTAAGCGCTAGGATCCGCCGTCTCGTCAGTTACTTCTAATGTATTCAGTAGGTTGGTCAGTAGGCTTGATGCACCAAAGCGGTAGTGCATGTTGTCTGCCCAGTCTGCGCCTAAGATGTCGTCTGCCATTGCTAGGTACGCTGCTGCATCTTCTGCAGTACGTACGCCGCCAGCAGGTTTGAAACCAACTGTCTTTGCTACGCCCATATCGCGGATAACTTCTAGCATCATACGAGCATATTCTGGCGTTGCGTTAACTGGCACTTTACCTGTTGAGGTTTTGATGAAGTCAGCGCCTGCTTTGATACAGATTTCTGATGCTTTCTTGATCAGAGCTTCTTCTTTTAGCTCGCCGGTTTCGATGATCACTTTCAGAAGAATGTCGCCACACGCTTCTTTACACTGTTTCACTAGCTCAAAACCCACTTCTTCGTTGCCAGCGATAAGTGCGCGGTATGGGAATACTACGTCTACTTCGTCTGCGCCGTAAGCAACTGCTGCTTTGGTTTCTGCTACAGCAATTTCGATGTCATCGTTGCCGTGTGGGAAGTTCGTTACCGTCGCGATACGTACTTCTGGCGTACCTTGTTCGCGAAGGGTTTTCTTAGCAATAGGAATAAAGCGAGGGTAAATACAGATCGCTGCTGTGTTACCCACAGCGGTTTTCGCGTCGTGACACAGTGCGATCACTTTTTCGTTTGTGTCGTCGTCATTTAGCGTGGTTAGATCCATAAGTTTAAGTGCACGTAGAGCTGCTGATTTTAAATCGCTCATTTCTATCTCCGGTCAATATATTCAATTAATTATCTGACAAACACGTCAGCAATAAATGAACGGACTTGGTTCCTTGAAGACTCGGTAGGGCAAACTCACTGCCTTACCAATTGCTATCCTTGTCACCGCACAGTACCTGCTCGTTAAGATCACCTGATTCCTATCTGGGTGAGAACTGGCTCTGGCTGTATAACCCATGAGTCTGCAATAAAGAAAAAACATCACGAGTTACTGAGTAGCCTATACAGTATAGGAGCGATATCTAAAACGGTAGTACTGATTAAAACGCAAACGGTTTGTATCTCAAAAAAGTTCCGTTGTCCATCATTCATCCCTTATCCCAAAAGGACTATTGAGGTTTTCTGGTCCCCAAAAACCAAAAAAGCCCCGCAGCAATCTCTTGCTACGGGGCGATTTATAATGGCGTCTATATACTGTTTAACCTAACGCGAGCAATTACATGCCAGCTAGAGTTAGACAGAAGCCTGCAATCGTTGCAGCCATCAGGTTAGATAGCGTACCAGCGATTACTGCTTTCACACCCATGCGAGCGATATCACCGCGACGCTTAGGCGCAAGGCTACCCAGACCACCTAGTAGGATTGCGATAGAAGATAGGTTCGCAAAACCACATAGAGCGAATGAGATGATTGCCTTAGTTTTCTCAGAAAGAACAACTGGCGCTGCTTCGCTTAGGTAAGGGGCAAACTGAGAGTATGCTACGAATTCGTTCGCAACGGTCTTCATACCGATGAACTCACCCGCGATAGTCGCTTCAGACCATGGCACACCTAGTAGGAATGCTAGTGGCGAGAACAACCAACCTAGAATCATTTCTAGACGTAGTTCAGGCATACCAACCCAGCCACCGATGCCACCAAGCATACCGTTAACTAGTGCGATAAGGCCGATGAATGCGATTAGCATTGCACCTACGTTAAGTGCTAGTTGAAGACCTGCTGATGCACCGCCCGCTGCTGCGTCGATAACGTTAGCTGGCTTGTCTTCGCCTTCTGCACTCATGTCATGTAGCTGATCAACTGGCTCTTCAGTTTCTGGCTTGATGATTTTAGCAAACAGAAGACCACCTGGTGCTGCCATGAATGATGCTGCAACTAGGTACTCGATTGGCACACCCATTGATGCGTAACCTGCTAGTACACCACCAGCGATAGAAGCTAGACCACCACACATTACTGCGAATAGTTCAGATTGCGTCATCTTAGGTACGAAAGGACGTACCACTAGAGGTGCTTCTGTTTGACCTACGAAAATGTTAGCTGCTGCTGACATAGATTCCGCACGAGAAGTACCTAGTGCTTTTTGCAGGCCGCCACCAAGAATCTTGATAACCCACTGCATAACACCTAGGTAGTAAAGTACAGAAATAAGCGCAGAGAAGAAGATTAGTGTAGGTAGTACACGGAAAGCGAAGATGAAACCGCCGCCGCCGAATACTTCAAACATTTTACCTGATACTAGGCCACCAAATAGGAATGACGTACCGTCATTACCGTAGTTGATAACGTTAGATACAGCGTCAGAGAAGCTGCGTAGTACTTCTTGTCCCCATGGAACGTAAAGAACGAATGCACCTAGTGCAAATTGGATAGCGAATGCGCCAGCCACGGTTCTGATATTAATAGCTTTGCGGTTGTCAGAAAGCAGTACTGCGATTGCAATAAGTGCGACCATACCAACCAGGCTCATAAACAGGCTCATAGTTTATGACTTCCTTATAATTAATAATTTGGCGTGTAACAAAATTTGAAGCTCAAAAGCGGGGGCGATTATACAAACCCACAGAAAAGAAAGTAGTACCCCCCTCACACTTTCGTCCTGAACACATGGGGGATACACTAAAGTTTGCGACCTAGATCACAAAAAGCAAGTGCAAACGATTTCTAATTCACAAATTAACGCATTTTTAGTCACAAAATCTAAACGTCAATTTGCCATTATTTGATAACTGTGAGGCAACCGTTTGCCCAGATTCATTTCGCAGCTCAATTAAAGACGTTAGCACCATGTTTACCATTTTGGGTTCGTTAGGAAGCCCTTGATAACCACTTAATGGCATATCAGGGGCATCCGTTTCTATTAACAAACTTTCCAACGGAATCGCGGCGATAGTAGCGCGTGTTTTCTTCGCTCTTGGATACGTGATCACACCGCCAACACCGATTTTTAACCCCAATTTGATGAAATCCATTGCCTGTTGAACGCTACCGCTAAATCCATGAACCACACCACTATATTTAGGAGGATTGCGTTTTAATAACGCCACCAAATCCTGATGCGCTTTTCGACAATGGAGTAAAATCGGCAATTGGCTCTGGTTAGCAATATCAATCTGAGCGTTGAGATACTGTTTTTGCAGCGTTTCATTTTCCCGGCCATGGTAGAAATCCAGACCGCATTCACCAATAGCGACACACTTTTCAGGCACTGAAGAGACAACCCTTGAGGCCAAATTATCCAGACTGTGTTCACTCAACCCATCGAGAAACTGTGGATGAAAGCCGAGTGCGTAATAGATGTCTTCATTCTGCTCACTAAGTATTTGAACGGCTGCCCAGTTACTTTCATTAATAGCAGGGACAATGATTTTCTCGACCCCTTGCTGTTTCGCATCGCTGAGCACTTGCTGCAAATCTTTTTGCTGTGCAAGTAAATCTAAATGACAGTGACTATCTATCATCGTCTTGCGGCTCTTTCTTGTATGGCACACAACTGCGCCTATTTTCTGGTGTTAAACCAAGTGACTCACACCATTGATCATATCTAGCAAGCCATCTCTTGAACAACTTCAACATGATGCTCCGCTCCTTCATCTAAAAACATTGTAATCGATTGCAATAACAAGATGTTGCGCTTCGATATACAAAGAATAGCTGTAATAGTTAGTGTTTTGTCACTAAGTTGTGACTTACACCTCAATGCTGCCATGCAAGGCGTTTTTTTTGCACACGCAAACGATAAAATGTCGCACATTGTTTGTAAACTGAACGGTTTGCTATCAGCATGACTGTTCATATATTTACAAACGACTACTTTCTAGGCACGAGTAATTTGGACATCGCCTAGCCTATCGAAACGTCAATGATGCCCCATCATTCGACACTATAAGGGAATTGATCGTGAAAAAAACTATTCTAAAAATGTCTGCACTTGCAGTGGCAGTAACTTCTTTTGGTGCATTCGCAGCAAAACCAGCAGTGGTTTACGATACAGCCGGTAAATTCGACAAATCGTTTAACGAAGCTGTATTCCAAAACGGTGTTAAAGTTTTCAATGCAGACAAAGGCATCAAAGTACGTGAATTTGAACCACAGAATGAAGCACAGCGCGAGCAAGGCCTACGCCGTCTAGCAAGCCGTGGTTTCACTCCAATCGTGGCGGTCGGCTTTAACATGGCATCTGCTGTTGAAAAAGTCGCGACTGAATTCCCAGACATTCAATTCACTATCATCGATATGGTAGTCGACAAGCCAAACGTTCAATCTATCGTCTTTAAAGAGCACGAAGGTTCATTCCTAGTGGGTGCGCTTGCCGCTAAAGCGTCTAAGACAGATAAAGTAGGCTTCGTTGGTGGTATGGATATCCCATTGATTCGTAAGTTCGAGTGTGGCTACCGCCAAGGTGCGAAATACGCAAACCCACAAATCGAAACCTTCCAAAACATGACTGGCTCTACGCCAGCAGCATTTGCTGACCCAGCAAAAGGCTCTGAGCTTGCGAAATCACAGTTCTCTAAAGGCGCTGACGTTATTTACGCAGCAGCTGGCGGCACAGGTATGGGTGTTTACCAAGCAGCGAAAGATGCGGGCAACTTCGCTATCGGTGTTGACTCAAACCAAAACCACCTACAACCAGGCACTATGCTGACTTCAATGGTTAAGAAAGTAGGCGTTGCCGCTTACAACACATGGGAAGATGCAGAGCAAGGCAATTGGGAAGCTGGCATCAAGGTACTAGGTCTTAAAGAAGGTGCGGTTGAGTGGGCATACGATGACTACAACAAAGATCTGATCACACCAGAAATGAAGACTTACCTAGACGGTCTTAAAGCTGACATCGTATCAGGCAAAATCGCCGTTCACGACTACATGTCTGACAACACATGTAACATCTAACGACTTCTCATTCAGAATGAAGGTCTAGGATTGGTATTTTTATCAATAACCTAGGCAACCATAACAACGCCGTTGCCCTCAAGCAGCGGCGTATAATTATAAGGCAGTATCTAGTGACACATGGACAACCTATTGCCATCGAACTCAAGCAGATCGATAAGCGATTTGGCGCGGTGCACGCCAACAAAACTATCGATCTCAAAGTTCCGCAAGGCACGATTCACGGCATCATTGGTGAAAATGGTGCAGGCAAGTCCACTCTTATGAGTATTATTTACGGTTTTTACCACGCAGATGCAGGCGAGATGACCGTCAATGGCGAACGTTACAAGCCAGCGAACTCTCAAGAAGCCATCAAGGCAGGCATCGGCATGGTGCACCAACACTTTATGTTGGTGGAAACTTTTACCGTACTCGAGAACATTGTTCTCGGCGCTGAAGATGGATGGAAGCTACAAGAGAGTCTTGGCAAGGCTAAGAAGAAACTCAAAGCACTGGCCGAAGATTATGGTTTGGAAGTCCCTTTAGACGCCATTGTTGGCGAGCTTCCGGTAGGTCTTCAGCAGCGAGTGGAAATCTTAAAAGCGCTCTATCGCGGAGCAAAGATCTTGATCCTCGATGAGCCAACCGGCGTGCTTACTCCTCAAGAAGCGGATCACTTATTTAAGATCCTCGACAAACTGCGTCAGCAAGGCACCACTATTATGATCATCACGCACAAGCTGCGTGAAGTATTGGCGATCACCGATAACATCTCCGTTATGCGCCAAGGGGCGATGGTAGAGCATGTTGTTACCGCCGACACCAATAAAGAGCAACTGGCTGAGCTGATGGTGGGACGCAAAGTTCGCCTCAAAGTCGATAAGTCAGAAGCCACTCCAAAGAAAGAGCTGATCAAAGTCGACAACTTACAGTACTTCGATGACGCAGGCGTCGAGCGCGTGAAAAGCGTGAGCTTCGGAGTGCGTCAAGGCGAAGTCGTCGGTATCGCTGGTGTTTCTGGCAACGGGCAATCAGAAATACTCGCCCTGCTTTCCGGCATCCTCCAGCCTTATTCTGGGAGCATTGACATCAACGGCAGCCACATTGATAAGCACACCATGCTCGATCCGCAGCAAGTTCGCGCGATTGGTGTGGGGCATATTCCAGAGGATCGCCACAAACAAGGGCTTATCAACAAGTTCGAAGCGCAGGAAGCCTATATCCTTGGCTACCATCACCTGCCGCAATACAACAAAGGTCTTTTGCAAGACAAGCAGGCCATCAAAGAGAGCTGTCAGGCGAGCATGGATAAGTGGGATGTGCGTCCTAACGACACCACTCTGAAAACCGCTAACTTCTCCGGTGGTAACCAGCAAAAACTGGTGATTGCCCGTGAAATGGAGCAAAACCCGGATGTGCTTTTGGTCGGACAGCCAACCCGTGGGGTTGATATCGGCGCCATTGAATACATCCACCAGCAAATCATTGCAGCGCGTGATGCCGATAAGGCAGTACTTTTAGTCTCGGTAGAGCTTGATGAAATCTTAAGCCTTTCTGACCGAATTCTGGTCGTGTTCGATGGCGCGATTGTCGGCGAAGTTTCGATTAAAGATGCCGATGAGAAAACCTTAGGTCTTATGATGGCAAACATCATGCCTGACCACCTTAAATCGGCAGCCGCCGATCAGCCACAAGGAGAAAGTGCATGAGCCAAGCAAAAGTTCCAGCTTGGGTAACCGTGGCTCTGCTACCAGCGATTAACGTGTTGGTGGCGTTCCTAGTGTCTGCCCTGCTGTTTATGTATATCGACATCAATCCGATTGATGCCGCAAAAGTGATGTGGACGGGTGCCTTTGGCTACGCCGAAGGCTTTGGCTACACCATGTATTACGCCACAGGCTTTATTTTTACCGGACTTGCTGTTGCCGTCGCGTTTCACGCGGGTCTGTTTAACATCGGTGGTGAAGGTCAAGCTTACATTGGTGGCCTCGGTGTCGGTCTTATCTGTCTCACCTTAGGCGAATATGCCCCTTGGTATATTGTGTTTCCGGTAGCGATTGTTGTCGGCGGCTTATTTGGCGCAGCTTGGGCATTTATCCCTGCTTACTTACAAGCCAAACGCGGCTCACACATCGTGATCACCACCATCATGTTTAACTTTATTGCCTCATCGCTGATGGCGTATTTGTTGGTCGATATCCTCAAGCCAGAAACGACAATGGCAACAGAAAGCCGTGTCTTTGCAGTTTCAAGTTGGCTACCAAAGATGCATGAGATCCTCGCGGTCGTTGGGATTGAGATGGCACCAAGCCCAATGAACCTGAGCTTTATCTTTGCTCTTTTATGCTGTGTGTTTGTGTGGCTACTGATGTGGCACTCACGCTGGGGTTACGAAATCCGCTCTGTGGGCTCTAACCCATCAGCTGCTGATTACGCAGGCATCAAGTATGTGAAAATCATCATCTTAACCATGCTTATCTCTGGCATGTTGGCAGGCTTCTTTGGCCTCAACGTACTTCAAGGTGAACTGCACCAAATCAAGCTGAACTTCGTTGAAGGCTTTGGCTTTACCGGTATCGCTGTCGCACTTATGGGTCGTAACCACCCGGTAGGTGTACTGCTGGCAAGCTTGCTGTTCGGCTTCTTATACCAAGGCGGTGCGGAGCTGAGCTTTGAGTACGGTGTTGACCGAAACATCGTTGTGGTACTGCAAGGTTTGGTGATCCTATTCTCTGGCGCACTGGAGCACATGTTCCGTCCTTCTCTAGAGAGAACCTACCTCAAACTGTTCGGCAAAAAACAAGCTGAACAACAAGCAGAGAAAGGAGTCGCTTGATTATGTTTGAAACGATTATTCTCATGCTTGATGCCACAATGCGTGTGGCAACCCCGCTTATCCTTGCCTCACTTGCCGGTATGTTTTGTGAACGCTCGGGTATCGTTAACATCGCTCTAGAAGGCAAGTTGCTCGCGTCGGCGTTTGCTGGTGCAGCTATGGCACATATTACTGGCTCGGCTTGGCTTGGTCTGTTTGCAGGCATTGGCGTATCTGTGTTACTTGCCCTGCTCCACGGCTTTGCTTCGATCACCCACCGCGGAGATCAAGTGGTCAGTGGTATGGCAATCAACATCCTCGCTGCCGGTCTCACCATTACCCTTGGTCGTCACTGGTTCCAACAAGGTGGTCAAACACCAGCACTATCTGGCGACGCACGATTTGCGCCTATCACCTTCCCGGGTGCTGATGCGGTTGCGGATGTGCCTGTGCTTGGTCTGCTTTACTCAGAGCTTATCAGTGGTCACTCGATTCTGGTTTACATGGTGGTGTTCATCGTCCCAGCTTGCTGGTACCTGCTATTTAAGACGCGCTTTGGACTTCGTCTGCGCGCGGTAGGCGAGTCACCATCAGCCGTTGATACCGCGGGTATCTCAGTGGTTCGTATGCGTTATGCTGCGGTCGCTATTTGTGGCGTACTGGTGGGTATCGGTGGCGTTTATTTGTCTGTAGCACAAACGGCGCAGTTCATTCCTAACATGAGTGCAGGTAAGGGCTATATGGCTCTGGCGGCGCTTATCTTTGGTAAATGGCGACCGTTTACGGCAATGGCTGCGTGTTTGCTGTTTGGCTTCTTAGACGCATTAGCGATTCGTATGCAGGGTGTATCGATTGGTGATTTCCCAGTTCCTGTACAAGCGATTGAAGCGATTCCGTATGTGTTGACGGTGTTCTTGTTGGCTGGGTTTATTGGTAAGGCGGTGGCGCCTAAGGCGATTGGGGTGCCTTATACTAAGGAGCGTGAGTAGAGCGCTGCTAACGCTTCGCGTTTACCCCCTCTAACTCCCCCTTATTAAGGGGGAGAACCTCGGGCTCGCTCCTATCGTCGCATCGCTGAACAACTATAGTCAGGCGACGCGTTAGCGAGCCAGTAGTTCCTCCCCTTTATAAGGGGAGGCTAGGAGGGGTAGGCTCTTAACTCCCCCCACTCGCCAAACAAAAAAAGCCGCTCTCCCGAGCGGCTTTCCCATTCAATCAACCAGCATTAGTGCTCACGCGTCGCACGGAACTTAACATCTGGGAAACGCTCTTGCGCTAGGTTCAAGTTCACCATAGTCGGTGCAACATAGCTTAGGTTGTTGCCACCATCCAACGCTAGGTTGGTTTGGTTCTTACGCTTGAACTCTTCGAGCTTCTTATCGTCATCACACTCAATCCAGCGTGCTGTCGCAACGTTCACGCTCTCGTAGATCGCTTCAACGTTGTACTCAGATTTTAGACGCGCAACAACCACGTCAAACTGAAGCACACCAACCGCGCCAACGATCAGGTCGTTGTTCTGTAGTGGACGGAATACCTGTACTGCACCCTCTTCAGATAGCTGAACCAGACCTTTCAGTAGCTGCTTCTGCTTCAATGGATCTTTTAGGCGAATACGGCGGAATAGCTCCGGTGCGAAATTTGGAATGCCAGAGAACTTCAGTGATTCACCTTGAGTGAAGGTATCACCAATCTGGATAGTACCGTGGTTGTGAAGACCAATGATATCACCAGCATAAGCATTTTCTGCTCGCGCACGGTCGCCCGCCATAAAGGTTACTGCGTCAGAGATGCTGACGTTTTTACCAGTGCGAACGTGGTTCATCTTCATACCTTGCTTGTAGGTACCTGATACGATACGCATGAAGGCGATACGGTCGCGGTGCTTAGGATCCATGTTTGCTTGGATCTTAAATACGAAACCAGAGAACTTGTCTTCTGTTGCTTCAACGTCACGCTCATTTGCTTGACGTGTTTGTGGCGCTGGAGCCCACTTAGTCAGACCATCTAGCATGTGGTCAACACCGAAGTTACCAAGAGCAGTACCGAAGTAAACTGGCGTCAGTTCGCCTTTTAAGAATGACTCTAGGTCAAACTCAGGGCATGCGCCCATTACTAGCTCAAGCTCTTCGCGCACGCTCTCTGCGAGATCAGCACCTACGGCTTCATCAAGATCTGGGTTATCAAGACCTTTGATGATGCGTACTTCTTGGATTTCGTGACCGTGGCCAGATTCGTAAAGAATCGTTTCGTCACGGTGGATGTGATAAACACCTTTAAACTCTTTACCACAACCAATTGGCCAAGAGATTGGCGCACACATCATGCCAAGTTCGCTTTCTACTTCGTCCAATACTTCCATTGGGTCACGAACGTCACGGTCGAGTTTGTTCATGAAGGTAACGATAGGCGTATCGCGAAGACGGGTAACTTCCATCAGTTTACGAGTACGATCCTCGACACCTTTCGCAGCGTCGATAACCATCAAGCAAGAGTCTACCGCCGTTAGTGTACGATAAGTATCTTCCGAGAAGTCTTCGTGTCCTGGGGTATCGAGAAGGTTTACCAAGCAGTCGTTGTATGGAAACTGCATCACGGAAGTTGTTACCGAGATACCACGCTCTTTTTCCATTTCCATCCAGTCCGACTTCGCGTGCTGTGCACTGCCACGGCCTTTTACTGTACCTGCTTTCTGAATCGCGTTTCCGAATAACAGTACTTTTTCAGTAATGGTGGTTTTACCCGCATCCGGGTGAGAGATGATCGCAAACGTTCTACGCTTAGAAACTTGTTGCAAAAATTGAGGATTTGACATGAATCTCGATCTTCTTGATTTGTAGAATAGCGTTTGAAGGCATTGGCTCAACCACTACTCGAAGGCGTCGAAAAAATAATGGGCGCTATTTTCACCGATCTAGCTTTGATTCTCAATCACTAGTTTCCCTCAGGCCGTCTTATCTCCGGACAGCTGATTGATATGGGAGGCTTTGTCTCTGAAGTTAACTGCTGCGCCGCAAGAATCATCGTCACGATGATTTTGGGGCTGGAGCCTTCCAGCCCACTTTTTTGATCATAACTGCCAAGCATGGCCGACGGTAATATAGTACGCCCACTCTTCTGGCCCTTTAGCTGCGTCGACACCCACCCTCATATTCAGTTGGCGCGCAACTAAATAGCGAAAACCACCACCGACAACGCTTTGATACTCCGCATCAGAAAAACTCTGACCATCCTCAACTGCTTTACCCGTTCCTGTAAACCCAACAATCGACCAACGTGGCGTCACATCATAGCGAGCTTCAAGCTCAGCCAAGGCCATGTCTTGGCCTTGGTAGCGCATCGCGGCAATACCACGCATATTGATAAAAGGACGTGCATAGTATGGCGCATCGTCGCTCACCGTTTGATAGTCGCCACGCACACCGATGATGAGATCCTCTCGCACTGGCGCAAAGTAATTCACCTGAGCTCGCGCTTTTTGGTAATCCACATCGCCGCCAAAGGCTGTATTGTGAAAATCCGTACTGAATTTCGCTTTTAGGCCATCATTAGGGGTAAAGATCGTATCGCGGCTATCGTAAGTCACTTTTAATTCGACACCAGCGTCTTCAAGATCGAAATCGATCGGTGGGATACCCGGAATGGCATTGCCTATATCAAATGTACTTTTAGAAGAAAGAAGTGAGTATTTCGCACCGACAAACCAATTGCTGCCGGCAATCCGATAATCGATATCTTGCATAAAGTAGAGACCATCGATGTTGAAATCGAACGGCACATCGCCTTGGTAATACTTTAAGTTGAACGAGCCGTAAAATAGACCGCCTTGGTAACGCCACGCATCTTCCTGCCAAGAGCCAAAGTGAAACGCTCCTGTGAGCCAAGAGCCATTTTCGGTTCCCGCGGCAGCGACCGCTGTCACGCTAGGTGGCAATCCAACGACTTCATCAGGGTTTTCTTTACGAAGCTGCTTGCGCTTTTCAGACTCATGGAAAAACAACATTGCAGCACCACCACCGACGCCGACCGCAGGATCAGTGATGATGATAGGTACCGGCATAAAACCAATAGCATTGTCCAACACCCATTGACTGGCATCGAACATACCGTCTTTGGGGTCAATGAATTGCTGCATCGCCCCTACATTTGTAGAAACACATAAGGCTGAAATAGCTGCCAGAAATATCTTACTATTCGTCTTTTCCATGACCTCTCCTTGCACGCAAAACGCACAATATCACTGAGTATTGATAGTTACATAATAATCACGTTTAGGTAACAAAAGCCACTGAGTTAGCGGCATTTTTTAGTAAAAATGTCAGCCTATCCGCTCGCTGTAAGCATTTAGCTCGTCTATAGTTAGTAGTGATAAGTCCATGGTTTAGGTTATTATTTTAACGGCATGCATACCTTTATATTGGTATGAGTAGCGAGTGATATCTAGTTTTTCATCAAGAAGTGAACTCGTTACTATTTTTCAATGTCCTAAAGTGGCAAAATACGCAGATCCTACAAAAAGAGAGTCAGAAACGGTGTCAGAACAAGCTCCATTAGATATTCGAATCGAAGAAAATCAAACCCGTGTGAAGGATCAACTTAATCGTATTCTTTCCAGTAAAGCGTTCGACCAAAGCCCGAAGATGAAGCAGTTACTCTCTTTCGTCGTCGAACAGACTTTGGCGGGCAATGGAGATCGACTCAAACAGTTCACCATCGCGACCGAAGTGTTTGATCGTGATGCCGACTTTGATCACCAAGCTGACCCAATTGTACGTATTCAAGCGGGGCGTGTTCGCCGCACACTTGAAACCTATTACCTAACGGAAGGGGTAAACGACCCGTTGGTGCTATCGATCCCTAAAGGTCGTTATAGCCCGATTTTTACCCCGCAGATCCCTCAAGCGGCACGTCAATCAACTACACTAGCCCAAATGGTGGGTGACACCAATAAGGCACTCAACCCAACTCTGACTGTACTGCCGTTTTTGTCGCTCTCCGATGATGCCGAGAAGCGCTTCTTCGCCGAAGGTTTTGGTGAAGAGCTTGCCACTGAGCTAGCCCGTTTTGACATGCTTAAAGTGGTATCGATGCACGCGCTGGGTGACACCAATATCGACCCTCGCACCTCTGCTGACGTAAAAGGTCTGGGCGAAAAACTCAATGTCTCTTTTATCACCTCAGGCACTATGCAAGCCCTTGGCAACAAGGTACGCATTTACGCTAAGCTTTATCGCACTGACAGCGGTGAGCAAGTCTGGGCTGAGAAGTACACCTGCGATTTAGCCACCGACGATTTGTTCTCTGTGCAAGATGACATCATCGCCGAAATCGTCGCTGAGCTTGCTTCAAGCTTTGGCATTATCCACCGTGAGATCTACGCCAGCTGCAATCAGAAAAAGATTGAGCATCTGTCGACGTACGAAGCAACCTTGCGCTATCGTCATTACCTCATGACACTGACCGAAGATACCCACCTGCAAGCGATGCAGGCACTACTAAGCGCGGTGCAAAACGAACCGGATATTGCCCTGCTACATGCCATGCTGGCCGTGCTCTATTTCGATGCCGAAATGCTCGGTATGGGACAGGTAGACAATGCAGTAGAAACCGGTCTGAATCACGCTCGTCGTGCCGTGGAGCTTGAACCAAGCAACCAAGAAGCACAAATGGCGATGCTGATGGCGTATCAGCTAAAAGACGATGTGAGCGGCATTATCGAAACCGTTGATAAAGTACTCGCTATCAACCCGAATGCCGCCTATCAAATTGGCCTATGTGGCTGGGCATTGTGCATGGCGGGAGAGTTTGAACGCGGCCTTGAGCTTCTAGAAAACTCCAAAGCGCTCAACCCATTCCGCCCGCCGTGGTTTTCATTGGTTTCTGTGGTGTACAAAATCATGCAAGACGACTTTGACGGCGCGGAAAAATCCATCAGTAAGCTGTCGCTACGCCGCCTATTCTGGGTACCGATGCTGAAAGCTGTGATTCAAGTGTACAAAGGCGAGTTCAAACAAGCTCAAGCCAGCTACAAAGAGATGCTACAAATCCGTCCTGACTTTGAGGGCAATGAAGAGCGCTACCTAGGTGCGTTTATCTCCAGCCCCGCGATTAAGAACAAGCTGCTTGAAGGGCTTGCTCGTTTGTAATCCAAAGGAAGCAAATAGTAGATAGCAAAAGAGAGCCAAACGGCTCTCTTTTTAGTTTACGGTTCATTAGGTTGACAGTCAGTGCGAGCTAGTAATCGTAGATATCATCTTCATACGCCTCTTCAAGATAGTCCTCTTCGATTTGCTCCTCGACTATCTCTTCCGCGATGTACTCTTCTTCAATGATCTCTTCTGCCACCACTTCTTCGGCAATGTACTCTTCTTCGATATACTCTTCGGCCAAGTATTCTTCTGCGATGTACTCATCTTCAATGATCACATCGGTGGCTACTTCGCACTCAGCTTCATAATACGCGCCATCAATTGCACCGCCAACCGCGCCAGCGCCGCCGCCGATTAAGGCTCCCGTTTTTGCACCATCACTGCCATCAACAATGCCGCCAACAATCGCACCTGTAACCGCACCATCGACTGCACCAACGACAGCACCTTCGGCTTCTTGATCACAGTAGTAACCAAAGCTCATCGAGCTTAGCATCATCAAACAGGCACCAATAATTAGACTTAACTTGTTCATTCTACTCTCCTACTGCGCAAGCTGGTTGTAAGCATCGATACTCATGCCTGCGCTAAATCCGCCGTCGACACCAATCGACTGACCATTCACAAAACTGCTGTCTTCTGACGCTAAAAAGTGCACCACCGCCGCGACTTCCTCTGGCTTCGCAATGCGCCCAAGTGGTACTGCACGTTTTTCCATTCGAAGCTGAGGCTCACCGCCTGACGCGTAAGCGCGCGGGGTATCAACAGAGGTTGGGCACACGGCATTGACGCGAATTTGCTTAGTGCCAAGCTCAAGTGCCGCGGTTTGGGTAATGCCTAACACCGCCCATTTAGAGCTGGCAAGCGCGCCAAGATATGGCACCCCTTGAGTACCCGCCACAGAAGCGATATTAATAATGCTGCTGCCCTTTGGCATGTATGGCACCGCATGTTTAATGGTGAGTGCAGTACCCAGCGCGTTGACTTCAAAGTTGGCGTTATATTCGGACTTTTTGGATTCCATAATGGTGCTGTAACCATTGGTCGAGCCCGCACAGTTCACCAGTACATCAATTTGCCCAAAACGTTCAAACGCAATCGCCATCAACTCACTTAATGAAAACTCATCGGTGACGTCGGCATAGACATAGTGTGCCTCTAGGGTTTGCAATTCTGGTTCATTGGCATTGATGCCAGCAATCATCAGTTTGGCGCCAGCATTGATTAGACGTTTGGCTATCGCTTCACCGATACCCGAAGTACCACCAATTAACACCACGACTTTGTCTGTGAGCTGAAAAGGCATAGACATTGTTCTGCGTCCTCATTGATTAAACAGGGTTAAAATTTCACTGTGAACCAGTGTAACGATTGAGCGCATTTGACAGCAGTTAGTAACTGGAAACGATCCAGTAACAGGCAGTAAATAAGTTGAAAAATAAATGAATTTTATTAATGAAGGGATTTTTGAAGTATGAGACTAAGGCATCCTTGCCTTAGAGTTGAGAGGAACTGTTTTGACTACCGGGTTAGAAGAACCAAGTCGCACCAATGCGAACTTCACGGTTGCCATCAAGGTGTTTCATGCGTGACTCGCCACCCGCTTTGAAGAAGTGCTCTGAGTAGGTCAGGTTACCCCAAATACTGCCGTCAGATGTTAGCGGTACACCACCTTCAAAGTTAAGCTCAAGCGACTGCTCGTTCTTACCGAATGCGTTGTTGTAGTTAGCATATTGTGGGTTCACTGTTACGTAGTGACCTTGCTCTGATAGGTAGAACGAGTTGAACCAGTTTGCTTGCCAACCGTTCTCTGAACGACCGTTGTCGTACTCGTTACGCATCAAAGCCACATTTGGGTAAGAAACCCAGTTTTCAAACGGGGTGATCACTTTCGCGACCGCACCGACTGCTGCCGTTTGCTCAGTGCCGCTTTGTTTCGCTACCCAGTTAGAGCCATAGCTGATGTAATCAAGCGAGAAACCAATTTCAGGAAGCACTTCTGAGCCAGTCGCGTGTACTTGGAAGTAACGTGCACGGATACGAGACAGACCAAAGTCCTTCGACTTACCGTCTTGTCCGTCTAGGTTGGTTTGAAAATCAGTTTCAAATTGACCTAGGTAACCGATGTTCTCGTTATACGAACCTGCCATGTTCAATTGCAAGCGAGTTAGGCCATCTTTGCCTTTCGCGCCAGAATCGAATTTTAGGTAGGTTTGTGGGCGAGTTACATCAGCAGGATCATTCGTTTGCTCTTCAGTAGCTTGCGCATTGAACGCTAGCGCGGCAAGAATTGCTGCAGAAAGAGTAGAAAAGTGCTTCATGTTTTTAATCCCATGATTATCAATAATTGCTGGGAAGTATGAAGCACTGGTAGGGTAATCGAAGTAACTCTGGGTAATGTAACCTATATACAAACCAGAAGGATGAACATCATTTCTATCGCTACATTTTATATATGATGGACAATAGAACTACCTCGGCGTCCGACCGTCACTACACTGAAAACATGAAGTGATAGCACATGATGACTGCGTCTTCGCGCCCGTGCTCAGTTGGGTAATAGTCTCGGCGTCTGTCTACTTCGTTGAAGCCTTCTGATAGGTAAAGCGACACTGCGGCGCTATTACTTTCACGCACTTCAAGCCAAGCGCTGTCAGCTTGGCAAGACTCACAGTAGGCCAATAGGTGCTGAATCAACTGACGGCCATAACCTTGTCCTTGATGACGCGGCGACACTGCAACGTTGAGTAATGAAACTTCCCCTACCACATTCTGAGCGTAGAAGTAGCCCACCACTTTATCATCTTCAAGCATCACCACATTGTGGGCACCACGTCCATTTAGCTCAGTAAGCATCGACGTTTTCCAAGGGTGGCTGTGGGCTTGCTGCTCAATCGCGATGACATCATCAAGGTGTGTTTCACTCATCTGAGTGAAGCTAATATTACTGTTTGGCACGGATTTGATTCCAAAGTTGACGCTTGTGGGCATCTTGACCTTCTATCTCTGCCAGCGGTGGCGAGATTAAAGTACGTGGTGATTGGTTGAGCTGCTTGGCATGTTGTTCTGTCCATTGACCCAGCCGCTGTTGCGCCGATTCAACGCCACAAAGCCAAATCCAACCCGGCATCGGCTCTGCATCCAATTGACTGAGCATGTCCGGCGTAATATGCAGCGCCTGTGACAGTTCAAGCTTCATCGCTTTGAGGATCTTTTCGAAAAAGGCAACCTTGTCACCTTGTGGTTTCATCGGCGAGACAAGTAACAACTGACAAGATTCGGGCAAAGAAAAGCGAGCCTGAGCACTGTGCGGTAGTCGCTCAGGATGTGTCAATTCCCAGGTCTGGATCCCCATCAACTGTAACGTAGTGCGGTTATGCATAGATTGGCCTGTTCTCAGAGTTGAGCAAAGATGTTGCGCCGTCAGAGGCGATTGAGCGAAGTGTAACAGAGCAGATAGGGTTAGCCAAACGACGAGCCCTTCCAAAAACGTATGTAGGCCATAAGGGTATGGCCTACGATTAACGACAAACTTAGGCTGAGGTCGATTACAACTCTAAGAATTCAGGACTGTACTCAATGGTGCCCGTTTTGCCTTCCAATAACTCTGGAATCGTCTGTTCGGTTAATGACTGCACTTGGAATGCGCCCTCTGGCACTTCCCACTGGCACTTTAAGCCAAACTCACTGGCAGAGGTAAAACCAAATTTCGAGTAGTAGTTCGGGTCACCTAGCACCACACAAGCAGGATAACCAAAATCGAGTAACGTTTCGAATGCCTCTTTAACCAAAGCTTTCGCGATACCTTTACCTTGGTGTGACGTCGCCACAGCAAGTGGTGCAAGCCCTTGCCAAGACAGCTCTTCGCCATCTATCGATACTGGTGTAAACAGTACATGACCAATCACCTCGCCTTCATCACTGCACGCAACCAAAGAGAGCGTTAATCGGCTGTTTTCACGCAGCACCATGACCAGATTGGCTTCGGCGTCGGTTTCAAACACCGACTTCAGTAGGCGGTCAATCGCCAATATGTCGGCAGGTGCCTCAGTTCGAATAAGCATTGGACACCTCTTTCACCTCAGAGTCGGGTTGCAACCCTTTATGTACAAATTCAGCTAAGTGCATGAGTGCAGATAGCATCGGCTTTGGCAGCGCATCAAGATCGACACTGTCCATCAAGTTTTTCACTTCTAGACCCAACTCAGTATCGCCTTCGATACTTAAGCGGCGTTGGAAGAATAACGTATCCGGGTCTTCTTTACGACCAGCGATCAAAACTAAGTCATTGAGATTACCGCTGAAGCTGACATCTTCTTGTGGCTCAAAATCGGCAACAATCAGTGATTCATCGCTGTAGGAAATGTACCAACTGAGGTTTAGATCACGAATATGAACTTTCAACCACTTGTCTTCAAGAAATTCGAAGTCACCATCCTCAAGTGCTTCTTTAAAAACGGTTTTTAGTCCTTCAAGCAAGGCACGATTCTGAATTTTGTTCGGCAGAAAATGGACTGGAGATCGCAAAATTTGTGCTGCGTTTTTAACTAGTTGACTACGAATCTTGTCTAACACGCGGTTTTTCCGTTAGTTTGTACTTAAGAAACGCCATAATACGGTATTCGTACAAAAAAAATCCTGTTGTGCGTCAAAAATTTTTTGCTTTTGTCTTAACCCTTTCCTAACCGATAAATCACAGTTATAGTGTGTGGGTTACTGATATATAAGCGCTTCAGAGAACTGGTAGTACATTGATGTCATCCAAATTGTTAAAGGAATACTTTGCTAAGTTAACGTCTAATAGCCCCTTCTTTTTTGCTATTTTAGACGACGAGCACCGTTATTGGATGGTCAATGATCGCTACTGCGATGTGGCCGGACTTACTCACAGCGACCTCATAGGCATGAATGATCATGAGGTACTTGGCACCCGTTTCTACCACCAGCTCAAACCTTATTACGAACGCGCCTTTCTTGGTGAGTCGATTGAGGCAGAAGTCACACTCGACGAATCGGACATCGAATCTAGCCTGCATTTTAGTGTCTCTCCCATTGAGCTCAATGGTGTGGTTGAGTATGTGGTTTTTCATGCTATTGATACCTCTGAAAAACAGATCATTACCCGTTCACTCGAAGAGTCTGAAACTAAGTTTTTAAAGCTGACAGAGCTGATTCCTGATGGGCTATTGTTAGTCGAAGATGGTTGTATTATCTCAGCCAACCCAGCGTCGGCACGACTATTTGGTTACTCAAGCCAAAGTGATTTACTGGGCGAGTCACTCACGCGTTTGCTTCGCAACGAAAGTGATAACCAGCGAGTGCAACTCGATCTGCATCAGGTCAATGCCAAAGTGCCACTGCACTTTATGACCAGTGAGTATTGTGGCATCCAACGACGCTTGGCGTTGCATGTCGACACTGCGAATTTATTTGGTGCCAATGCGCACTTAATCTTAGTGCAAGACCTAGATGAAAAGCCAAGCCCAGTGACACAAACCAGTCACGAAGATGCCAACATTGATGCGCTAACGAAACTCTATAATCGCCTTGGTTTTACCCGCTGTCTCGATCATTTTATTGAGGCTGGTACGCCGTTTGTCATGCTCTATCTGGACATAGACAACTTTAAAAATATTAACGATTCACTTGGCCACCACATTGGTGACCGAGTTATCCAAGAAGTGTCGGCACGTCTTAAGCGCTACTTGCCGCAAGAGGCGGTGCTCGCTCACTTAGGCGGTGATGAATTTGGCATCATTTTGCCGGAACCCGATAGCAATATCGCTGCCGACGAACTGGCAGAAAAAATCATCGGCTTAATTAATCAGCCCTTCGATCTACACCACTTTAGCAAACGACTCGCCTGCTCCATCGGTAGCGTACAATCGCCGAACGACGGCAATGATGCGCGTATCCTGCTGCAAAATGCCGACACTGCAATGTACGAAGCCAAGGCGCGCGGTCGTAACCGATTAGTCAAGTTCAATGACCAGATGAACAAAGAGGCGCGAATGCGTCTATGGCTGGAAATTGAACTGCAAAAGGCGCTGCAACAAAATGGCCTCGAGGTTTGGTATCAGCCTAAAGTTAACGCGCGCGATTTCAGCATCAATGGCGCAGAAGCTCTGGTGCGTTGGAAGCACCCTGTAGAAGGCTACATCAGCCCAGCCTCTTTCATCCCAGTTGCTGAGCAAGCGGGCTTGATCGAAAGTCTTGGCCGCGTGGTCATGCGCGATGTGTTTACTACCGTTAAACGCTGGAAGCTACAGGGCATTTTACCAGGTCGCGTGGCGATCAACTTATCCCCAGAGCAGTTTGGTAACCCTAAACTCATTGATTATATGGAGCGCCTACTGCGCAGCACTGGACTCGATCCTAGCTGCATTACCTTCGAGTTGACCGAAAGTGCCGTCATGAGCAACAGC
Organism: Vibrio wakamikoensis; assembly: GCF_050337275.1. Lineage (NCBI taxonomy): Bacteria > Pseudomonadati > Pseudomonadota > Gammaproteobacteria > Vibrionales > Vibrionaceae > Vibrio > Vibrio wakamikoensis. The sequence goes on from NZ_JAKJST010000015.1 coordinate 26,003, forward strand.
GAACACACGCTGCAAATGCTGAACTCTATTAAAAAGCTTGGCTTTGCACTGTCGATTGATGACTTTGGGACGGGCTATTCTTCGCTCTCGTATCTGGCTCATTTCCCTATTGATGAACTTAAGATCGACCGCGCTTTCATCATGGATATTGATACCCTGCCTAAGCAGCTAACGGTGATTGAAAACATCATCAACTTAGGTAAATCACTCAACTTGTCTGTGGTGGCCGAAGGGGTGGAAACGCGTCATCAGGCGACGCTGCTGTCAAATCTCAACTGTAACTCTATTCAGGGTTTCCACTTCCACCGTCCGCAGCCTAAGCACGAAGTGGAAGCGCTATTTGCCCAAAATCGTCGCCACCGAAACTAGTTATAATTGTTATCCAAAGAGGCCCGATGTTGACCTTTCAGCAAACTTACCTCTTTGGTGTTAATTCATTGCTTATTAAGCGAAACCTGCCTTATATCAAACTCGCCTACAGTAACTTTTCATAAAATGCGCTCTACTGAAAGAATTATGGTATTGAGCATATGGAACTCTTATGCCCAGCGGGTAACTTACCTGCATTAAAAACGGCAATTGATTGCGGTGCCGACGCCGTCTATATCGGCTTTAAAGACGACACCAATGCCCGTCACTTTGCGGGTCTTAACTTTACAGGTAAGAAGCTTGAGCGCGCGGCTCAATATGTTCACGACCACAACAAGAAACTGCACATAGCACTGAACACGTTCGCTCACCCGAATGGATTTGAACGCTGGACTAACGCGGTCGATCAAGCCGCCGATCTCGGTGTGGATGCGTTGATCGTTGCCGATATCGCAGTACTCGATTATGCAGCAAACAAATATCCGGATCTTGAACTGCACCTATCCGTTCAAGCCTCAGCGACCAACGTGGCAGCCATCGACTTCTATCACAAGAACTTCAATGTCAAACGCGTCGTACTGCCGCGCGTGCTGTCGATCCATCAAGTAAAACAGCTCTCTCGAAACATGACCTCTGATGTCGAGTTAGAAGTGTTTGCCTTCGGCAGCCTTTGTATTATGTCGGAAGGTCGCTGCTACCTATCTTCTTACCTGACAGGCGAATCACCAAACACAGTAGGCGCATGTTCTCCGGCAAAATATGTACGCTGGCAAGAAACAGAAACCGGCTTAGAATCACGTCTAAATGACATTCTGATTGACCGCTACGCACAAGGTGAAAACGCCGGCTACCCTACTTTGTGTAAAGGCCGATTTGAGGCGGAAGTGGATGGTGAGCGTAAGCGCTACCATGCTCTTGAAGAGCCAACCAGCCTGAATACCTTATCTATGCTACCTGAGCTGTTTGCTGCCAATGTTGCATCAGTGAAAATTGAAGGCCGCCAACGCAGTCCTGCCTACGTAGAGCAAGTGACTCGTACTTGGCGTGAAGCGATTGATATGTACCAACGTAATCCAGAGCAATACCAGGTAAAACCAAGCTGGGACAACGCTCTGGCGAACGTTTCTGAAGGTACACAAACCACTCTCGGTGCTTACCACCGTAAGTGGCAATAAGGAGCAAACGACATGAAATATGCATTAGGCTCACTGCTGTACTTTTGGCCAAAGCAAGATGTAGAGAGCTTCTACGAGCAAGCAAAATCTAGCTCTGCCGATATCATCTATTTGGGTGAGAGCGTTTGTTCCAAACGCCGTGAGATGAAACCTGCTCATTGGTTTGATATTGCTAAAGAGCTCAGCGCATCTGGTAAGCAAGTGGTGCTGTCCACTATGGCACTGCTCGAAGCGCCGAGTGAAGTAAATATTATGAAAAAGTACATCGACAACGGTGACTTTGCGATTGAAGCTAATGACGTGTCCGCTATCCAACTGGCTAGCGAAAGCAAGGTACCCTTTGTCGTGGGACCTGCGGTCAACACCTACAACGCCCGCACGCTGCAGCTGTTTGCTAAGCAAGGCATGATTCGTTGGTGTATGCCAGTCGAGCTGTCACGAGAGTGGCTTGAGAACGCCATGAACCAAGCAGACGACTTAGGCATCCGCGGTCAATTCGAAGTAGAAGTGTTTAGCCACGGTTATCTGCCGTTAGCTTACTCTGCACGCTGCTTCACTGCTCGCGCGGAAAACCGAGCGAAAGATGACTGCGAAACCTGCTGTATTAAATACCCGACAGGCCTTCAAGTAGAGAGCCAAGAAGGTCAGTCAGTATTCAATCTAAACGGAATCCAAACGCAATCTGGTTATCAGTACAACCTAATCAACGACCTTAAATCGATGGAAGGCTTGGTTGATGTTGCACGTTTGAGCCCACTTGGACTGGATACCTTTGCAGAAGTGGATCGTTTCAGAGCCAATGAAGACGGCAGCAATCCACAAGCCTCGCTCGATCGCCAGTGCAACGGCTACTGGCACCAGATTGCTGGCCTCGATATTAAGCAAATCTAAACCAAAGAGCCTCGCTAATCAGCGAGGCTCTTTTTCAATGGCAAGGTTCCAATTCAGTGGCGTTAAACCGTTGCCGTCTCATAGCCATTCGCACGCAGTTTGCGAATGTCTTTCCACATCATGGCTCCAACCACCAAACTCAACGCGATGTTAGACAGCGGATACGCTATCCACACACCGTTCACCCCCCAAAGCTTTGGCATGGCGTAGAGGAATGGCAGTTGGATCAGCATGTTTCCTAATGTCACGAACAGGGCTTTTCGGTTGTGACTGATCGCTTGATAATATGCGGCTGCCACAACGATGAACCCATCAAGGAACATTGAGAACAAATGCAAGCGGATACCGACTACCGTATATTCGATAAGTTGTGGCTCACTGGAGTTAAACACTGAAACCGCTTGGTAAGGAAACAGGTTAAGGAGTCCCACAAAAACCGCACCACCGAGTACGGAACTGAACATGGCGACATTGAACAGCTTACGCATGTTGTCTTCACGACGAGCGCCATAGTTGTAGCTCAATAGTGGCTGCATCGCATTAGCGATGCCTTCGGCAATTAGGTAATAGAAAGCAACGATATAACCCAAGATGGCGTATGCACCGACCAAGGTCATCGACCCGTACTCCGCAAACAGAGCGTTATGCAGTGCTACCATAAAAGAGCCATAGGCGTACATGAAAAAGCTTGTGACGCCAATGGAGAATATCTTAGGTAACAGTGGCCACTGTAACCTAAAGTCACGCAGTGAAAGGCGCATTTTCGCTTTTGAGGTAAAGAAATATCCTACACCCAACACTGTCACCACAGCTTGAGCTATCGCTGTTGCGAGCGCTGCACCAGTAAGCTCCCAATCGAGAATAGCGATAAACCAGTAATCAAGGACGATATTGATCACCGCGCCAAGCACCATCAAGATAGTCGCCATATTTGGGCTATCGTCGTTTCTCAATAAGAACGGCACTGCAATTGAGCCGAGTGTGAACACACCGCCAACGATCAAGATGTCGAGATACTGCATCGCGAGATCGTACATGCGTCCCTGTGCGCCTTGAATCAGGATCATCTTGTCGGCGTATTGCCAAAGTAAGACAGCAACAACTGGACTCAACGCTAGCAATGCCATTAAACCGGTTGCCAAAGCTTGCTTCGCACCAACAAGATCGCTCTCACCTTGTTTGATCGACGCCAGCGCTCCAGTACCGACACCAATCATCATACCAAGACCAAGAATGACACTAATCACTGGCCAAGCGACATTGATGCCCGCAAGGCCGTCGCCTCCCATATACTGTCCAATAAAGATGCCGTCTACCACTTGGTATAAGCCGTTGACCAGCATAGCGGCAACGGTAGGTACGGCATAACGCCAAAACTGTTGGTAAATTGATTTTTGATTCATCACGACGTTACTACGATTATTTGTTATCAAATGACTCTTCAGAGTCTTACTGTTGATTAAGAACGAATAGGTATTAAGGTTTTAACGCTTTAGTTAGAAGCTGATTGAGTTCGGTAAACTCGCTGTCTGTGAGGTTCACCTTTAATTTATCAGCAACTACCCTATAAATTTCCAGCTCTGACGCTAGAGGGATACGCGCCTTCTCTGTCAGTACTACCCGTTTAGCACGAGCGTCTTCTGGACACGCTAAACGTTCCACTAGCCCCTTCTTCTCCAACCGCTTGACCATATTGGTGGCTGACGGCTTGGACACCTCTAACTCTCGAGCCAAGTCAGTGAGCCTAATCGGCTCCTCGGAGGCTTGCACGGTTTTGAGATAGTCATATTCATTAAAGCTAAGGTGAGATAATGGATCTTCTTTACAGTAACTGCGCCAAACCTTAGCAGTGAGGCGTTCCATTCTCTCTAAATTGACTTCTATAGACATTCACGTTATTTATTAATTAGCTTGGCTAACTATTTTAGAGGTATTGGAAGTAAACTGCAACGCATAAAAAAACACCAGCTTATCGCTGGTGTTTTAAGGTATTGGATTTATTGAGAGAAACTAGGCGTCGCTTGGTTCTGCGTTCGCTTGTTCTTCTTGCTGTTTCTTCGCTTCTTCTGCTTGCTGAGCGCGAACAATTTCAAAGATTTTGGTGAGCTCTAGGAATGCGTACTTATGCTCTGCAAAATCATACACATTTTGTGCGATCGCTAGCTTGTAGAGCGAGACGGCGGTTGGGTAGTCACCGTCGATTTGATGACGCTTAGCAAGGTAGAAGTACACCTCAGTCAGACGCTCTGCCAATACATTATTGTCTCGGCTGCTCGCTAGGATCGCTTGGAATGCTTGCTCTTCTGACACTTGGTCAAGCATCAAGGCAACCAAAATCCAGCCCCAGTCGTTATTGCGAGCAAGATACTGTTTATTTAGCGTAATAGCCGCTTCCGATGGGCTCGCTTGGCGAGAAATGATGTAAAGCCACAGCGCTCGGTACGGATCCGATGGATTCTCTTGGTAGTAACGCGTCATTCCTTCAATCGCTAGAGGAATACGGTCGCCGTAGTACAGTGCGATAGAACGGTTGCGAAGTGCGTAAGAGTTGGCAGGATCCAGCTCTAAGCTTGAATCAAACGCTTCATACGCAGAGTCAAAATCACCGATCTGAGTGAAGTATTGACCGACTTGGTTGAACACCACTGGCTGAGCTGGGTTTAATTGAAGCGACTGGTTGAAATCAAGCTGCGCCAAATCGCGCATACCTAGGCTATTGAAATAAGAACCACGCTCGAAATGCATTTTCGCGCGCACATCGTTATCGAGATCGCTGCGCTGAAGTAGCTGAGTCAGTCTTGCAACCTGGACTTCATATTGAACATTGGCTTGTAAAGGCACTGCCATCGGTGGATTCAACCACTGCTGATCTTGCGTTGATGAGTTGGATGCACAACCCGTCACTACGGCCACTAAACTCAATCCTAAGATTCGAAACCACTTCACTATATTCTTCTCCTTAATGCCTGCTATCGCTAAGCGTAACTGACGGCTTTTATTAATTTTTTTGCCGTGCTGCTTTAATGGTATAGCAGGTAATTTCCTTCGCGCACTAAAAAAGGGGGCGATTGCCCCCTCTTTATAGCATGCTTTTAGACGCAATGGTCTAGAAATGCGAATTATTCTGCGTCAGGTGCCGCTTTTTCATTCGCAGCTTCAGCTGGCTGTTCTACCGCTTCTTTCATGCTTAGACGTACACGGCCTTGGCGGTCGATTTCAAGTACTTTAACTTGAACTTCTTGGCCTTCTTTCAGGTAGTCAGTCACTTTCTCAACACGCTCTTGAGCGATTTGAGAGATGTGTACTAGACCATCTTTACCTGGAAGAACCGTTACGAATGCACCGAAGTCTGCTAGACGAGCAACTTTACCCGTGTAGATCTTACCCACTTCAACTTCTGCAGTGATAGCTTCGATACGAGCAATCGCATCTTTCGCTTGGTCACCGTCAGTCGCAGCGATCTTGATAGTACCGTCGTCTTCGATCTCAATCGTTGTACCAGTCTCTTCAGTTAGCTGACGGATAACCGCGCCACCTTTACCGATAACGTCTTTGATCTTGTCTGCGCTGATCTTCATTGTGTGGATACGCGGAGCGAACTCAGAGATATCTTCACGAGCACCAGAGATAGCTTCATCCATTACAGAAAGGATGTGCTTACGTGCACCTTGCGCTTGGTTAAGAGCAATTTGCATGATCTCTTTAGTGATACCTTCGATCTTGATGTCCATTTGAAGTGCAGTGATACCAGTGTTAGTACCTGCTACTTTAAAGTCCATGTCACCTAGGTGGTCTTCATCACCAAGGATGTCAGAAAGAACAACGAAGTCGTCGCCTTCTTTAACAAGACCCATTGCGATACCCGCAACAGAAGACTTGATTGGAACACCCGCATCCATAAGTGCTAGAGACGTACCACATACAGAAGCCATTGAAGATGAACCGTTAGATTCAGTGATTTCCGATACAACACGAACTGTGTATGGGAATTCATCAACAGAAGGCATTACTGCTGCGATACCGCGTTTAGCCAGTTTACCGTGACCGATTTCACGACGCTTAGGAGAACCTACAAAACCAGTTTCGCCAACACAGTATGGAGGGAAGTTGTAGTGTAGTAGGAAGTGATCTTTACGCTCACCTGTTAGCTCATCGATGATTTGAGCATCACGCTGCGTACCAAGAGTCGCAGTTACGATTGCCTGAGTTTCACCACGAGTGAATAGTGAACTGCCGTGAGTACGTGGAAGAACGCCAGTACGTACATCTAGTGCACGAACCATGTCTTTTTCACGACCATCGATACGTGGGTTACCCGCGATGATGCTACGACGAACAACTGTCTTCTCTAGATCGTGGAAGATAGTGTGGATTTCTTTAAGATTCGCTTCTGAGTCTTCAGCAAGAAGAACATCGTTCACTTCAGCTGCAATCGCGTGGATACGATCGTAACGAGCCATCTTTTCAGTGATTTGGTAAGCTTCAACAAGCTTAGCTTCCGCTAGTTCAGCGATGCGATTGTTAAGAGTCGTGTTCTCTTGTGGAGCAACCCAATCCCAAGCTGGAGTAGCAACTTCTGCTGCGAACTCGTTGATTGCTTTGATAACAACTTGCTGTTGGTCGTGGCCGTAAACCACTGCTGATAGCATCTCTTCTTCTGTTAGGTTGTCTGCTTCAGACTCAACCATAAGAACAGCGCCTTCAGTACCCGCAACGACTAGGTCTAGTTTAGAGCTTTCTAGCTCAGTGTTGCTTGGGTTTAGTACTAGTTGACCGTCAATGTGACCAACACGTGCTGCACCGATAGGGCCGTTGAACGGGATACCAGAGATAGCAAGAGCAGCTGAAGTACCGATCATTGTTACCATGTCTGGTTGAACGTTCGGGTTTACAGACATTACTGTCGCGATTACCTGAACTTCGTTTTTGAATGCGTCTGGGAAAAGAGGACGAATTGGACGGTCGATTAGACGTGCAGTCAGTGTTTCGCCTTCAGAAGGACGACCTTCACGCTTGAAGAAACCACCAGGGATTTTACCTGCCGCGTAAGTACGCTCTTGGTAGTTTACAGTTAGTGGGAAGAAGTCTTGACCTTCCACAGCTTCTTTTTTACCAACAACAGAAACGAATACTGACGTATCGTCCATTGTTACCATTACAGCTGCAGTAGCTTGACGTGCGATAACGCCTGTTTCTAGCGTCACAGTGTGGTTGCCGTATTGGAACGACTTAACAACTGGTTTTTCGAACATTGTATTTCCTTTTTTCTGGAGCAAGTCCAGATCATTTGATTGTGCGCTCAATGCATTACAAATCGCGACTAGTTCAAACAAACTTAGCTCGTTGCTTTAAACAGCTTAAAGCGAGCAAATGTGCTTGGAATAGTCGCGACCCTGCGGTCGACAAAATGGACTGTAATGTACTGAGCAGATTGTGGCTAAACGAATGCGCGTTAGACAACTCTGTTTAGACGGGACGTAGTATAAACTACTTAGTGGAAGTTTTGCTATTAACTAAAGAATTTAGCCAACAAAAAAGGGGCATATAGCCCCTTTTAACAAACTTTCTATGCAGACGCTGATTAGCGACGTAGGCCTAGACGTTTGATTAGGTCTTGGTAGCGAGCTAGGTTTTTACCTTTTAGGTAATCTAGAAGCTTACGACGACGAGAAACCATACGTAGAAGACCACGACGGCTGTGGTGATCGCCTTTGTGTGCTTTGAAGTGACCTTGTAGGTGGTTGATAGAAGCTGTAAGTAGAGCTACTTGAACTTCTGGTGAACCAGTGTCGCCTTCGCCTTGTGCGTATTCTGCAACGATTGCTGCTTTAGTTTCTGCATTCAGAGACATAATTCTCTCCTAATAAGAGTAGATTTAAAAGTTGTAGCAGCCAATCTCTGATTCAGCCGCTACGCGAAGCGGGGATTATAAGGGTGGGATTAATTAAAGGCAAGAGGTTACGAGATAAAAAGGTGGAGACACTTTGAGTCTCGCATTCTACCCCCTCTAACTCCCCCGGCTACGCGCCCCGTTATTAAGGGGGAGAACCACTGCTAGCTCCTATCGTCGCACCGCACGTAAACAACTAGGCGATGCGCCAGCGAGCCAGCAGTTCCTCCCCTTTATAAGGGGAGGCTAGGAGGGGTGCTCTTAAGCTCTATAGCTCTATAGCTCTATAGCTTCAAAGCTCTCAACCACCAACCTTACAACACACCCTACTGCTGCTCTTCCTCACGAAAAACAACCAAACGCTTAGGCGCAAGCTTACCATCGTCATTCATGGCACCAACACCAATAAACAAACGCTCTTCACCCATAGTCATACGCACTGGCGCATCCACTGGCAAACCTGAAACCTGCACCGGCTGACCATGCTGAAGCAAATCACCAAGCACAGGCGATACATTCGCTTCTTGAAGGTCTTGTACTGCACTGTCCATTGGCATCAGCAGTGGGTCAAGCAGCTCGCGCGGCTGACGCTCTTCGCGCTGTGCCTGCTCGAATAGCTCGTTAAGCTGCTCAAGGGTCACCATGTTCTCATAAGGGTACTTAGCAACAGCGGTACGGCGCAGCATCGTCACGTGTGCGCCACAGCCTAGCATTTCGCCCAAATCATCGACGATCGTACGGATGTACGTACCTTTCGAGCAGTGTACTTCCATCTCCACTTCATCACCTTCAAAGCGATGTAGAACGATTTCATACACAGTGATCTTGCGCGCTTCTCGCGGCACTTCGATACCTTGGCGAGCGTACTCATAAAGCGGCTTACCTTGATACTTCAATGCAGAGAACATTGATGGCACTTGATCAGACTCACCACGGAACTTGTCGATGCACTCATCAAGAAGCTCAGGCGTTACGTTGATTTCGCGAGTTTCTACGACTTCGCCATCAGAATCAGAGGTATTGGTGCGTTCACCAAGTTTAGCGATAACGCGGTAGCGCTTGTCTGAATCCAATAGGAACTGGGAAAACTTGGTGGCTTCGCCCAAGCAAATTGGCAGCATGCCTGTTGCTAGCGGGTCAAGAGCACCGGTGTGCCCTGCTTTCTCAGCGAAGTAGATGCGCTTTACTTTTTGCAGAGCGTCATTCGATGAGATACCGGTAGGTTTATCTAGAAGGATAACGCCGTTGACTGGACGTCCCTTGCGACGTCTAGCCATTATTGCTCTTCTCCCTCAGCACCATTTTCTTCGCTACGACCAGCTTCATCTTGCTTACGCTTGTCTTCGCTAACCACTTCGCTCACTAGGTTAGACATACGCATACCTTCGACAAGTGTGTTGTCGTATTGGAAGCGTACTTCTGGCGTTAGGCGTAGGCGAATGCGCTTGCCTAGCATCATACGAATATGAGCTTCGTGCTCACGAAGTGCTGCAATGCTTGATTCTGGGGTTTGCTCACCAACACATAGGAAAGTAACGAATACTTTTGCATAAGCTAGGTCACGAGACACTTCTACGTCTGAAATCGTCACCATACCAAGGCGAGAATCACGAACTTCGCGTTGAAGGATAAGAGCAAGCTCTTTTTGTAGTTGCTGCGCAACACGTTGTGTGCGGCTAAATTCTTTTGACATTTCTTTTCTCACTATAGAAAGAATGGGGGGATGGTAATAACCAGCCCCCCATGGCGTATTCAACAACCATCAATACTCAAGTTTGATACTGAGTAGCGATTTTGTCTATTAGTCTAGAGTACGTTTGATTTCAACGATTTCGAATACTTCGATTTGGTCGCCAACGCGAACATCGTTGTAGTTCTTAACGCCGATACCACACTCGTAACCGTTCTTAACTTCTTGAACGTCATCTTTGAAGCGGCGTAGAGATTCTAGTTCACCTTCGTAGATTACAACGTTCTCACGCAGTACGCGGATAGGGTTGTTACGCTTGATAGTACCTTCAGTTACCATACAACCCGCGATTGCGCCAAGTTTTGGAGACTTAAATACGTCACGTACTTCTGCAAGGCCGATGATTTCTTGCTTGAATTCAGGAGCAAGCATACCGCCCATTGCTTGTTTCACTTCGTCAATCAACTGGTAGATGATTGAGTAGTAGCGTAGGTCTAGGTTTTCTGTATCTACAGTACGGCGAGCAGAAGCATCAGCACGTACGTTGAAGCCTAGGATGATAGCGTTAGAAGCTGCTGCTAGTACTGCATCAGTTTCTGTGATACCACCAACACCAGAACCAACGATGTTTACTTTCACTTCTTCAGTAGACAGTTTCAGTAGAGAATCAGAGATTGCTTCTACAGAACCCTGTACGTCGGCTTTCAGTACTACGTTAAGCTCAGCAACGTCACCAGCAGTCATGTTAGAGAACATGTTTTCTAGTTTCGCTTTTTGCTGACGCGCAAGTTTCACGTCACGGAATTTACCTTGACGGTAGTTTGCTACTTCACGAGCTTTACGCTCATCACGTACAACTGTTGCTTCGTCACCTGATGATGGAACACCAGATAGGCCAAGGATCTCAACCGGGATAGATGGACCAGCTTGCGTCACTTCTTTACCTAGTTCATCACGCATCGCACGTACACGGCCGTATTCTTGACCACAAAGTACGATGTCACCCTTGTTCAGCGTACCAGATTGAACAAGAACAGTAGCAACTGGACCACGACCTTTATCTAGGAATGATTCAACAACCACACCCGATGCCATACCGTCAGCAACCGCTGTTAGCTCAAGTACTTCTGATTGAAGTAGGATAGCTTCTAGAAGACCGTCGATGTTAGTACCTTGTTTCGCAGAGATGTGAACAAACATGTTCTCACCGCCCCACTCTTCAGGGATAACGTCGTATTGCGCCAGTTCGTTCTTAACGTTGTCTGGGTTTGCGTCTTCTTTATCGATCTTGTTCACTGCAACAATCAGAGGAACGCCAGCCGCTTTCGCGTGTTGGATCGCTTCGATTGTTTGTGGCATTACGCCATCGTCCGCAGCAACAACTAGAACAACGATATCCGTCGCTTGAGCACCACGAGCACGCATTGCAGTAAACGCCGCGTGTCCAGGAGTATCAAGGAAGGTAATCATGCCGTTGTCAGTTTCTACGTGGTATGCACCGATGTGCTGGGTAATACCACCTGCTTCGCCTGATGCAACGTGAGTGCGACGGATGTAGTCAAGTGTCGATGTTTTACCGTGGTCAACGTGACCCATGATAGTAACAACAGGTGCACGAGATACTGCTTCTGATGTTTCATCACGGTCAGACAGTACCGCTTCTTCCAGTTCGTTCTCTTTACGTAGAACAACTTTGTGACCCATTTCTTCAGCAACAAGCTGTGCAGTTTCTTGGTCGATAACTTGGTTGATAGTCGCCATCGCGCCCATCTTCATCATCACCTTGATAACTTCAGTTGCTTTAACAGACATCTTGTTTGCTAGCTCAGAAAGGACGATAGTCTCGCCAATCACAACGTCTTGCTTAGCAACTTGAGCGGTCTTATCGAAGCCGTGCTGCATAGACGTAGGCTTAGCCAGTTTGCCTTTTCTACCACGTTGGTTACGACCACCGCGACCACCGCGGTTGTCTTCTTGTGGGCTTGCTTTCTTCTTACGACGACGAGGCGCTTTCTCTTCTTTACGGTCTTGAGCATCTTCTGCTTCACGAGCGTACGTAGAGGTTGTCGTGTGGTAGTCTGCTTTTTCGTTGTCTTTAGATTTTTTCTCTTCTTCAGACCAGCGTGCGGCATTCTCTTCCGCTAGTTTGCGAGCTTCTTCAGCTAGACGAGCCGCTTCAGCTTCCGCCTTACGTTGCGCCTCTTCTTCTTGACGACGTTTTAGTTCGTCTGCTTCTTTCTTCGCTTCAGCATTCTTTGCGTTCATTTCTTTCTTAGCCTTTTCCGCTTCTTCGCGCTTAGCAGTATCTGCTTCAGGTTGCTCCGCCTCACGTTTAGCGTTTTCCTCTGCTAGACGTTTTTCTTCGGCTTCGCGCTGAGCTTTCTCTTCTGCTTCACGCTGTGCTTTCTCTGCAGCTTCACGTTTGGCTAGCTCTTCGGCTTCACGTTGGGCACGCTCTTCCGCCTCACGATTTGCTGCATCCTCAGCTTCACGTTTTGCTTGCTCGTCGATCGCACTGCGCTTGACATAAGTGCGCTTCTTGCGCACTTCTACTTGTACATCTTTGCTCTTACCGCCACCGGCAGAAACAGACAGAGTGCTACGAGTTTTACGCTGAAGCGTAAGACGAGTAGGCTCTGACTCACCAGATGTATCACCATGTTCTTTCTTAAGGTGAGTAAGAAGCGTTTGCTTCTCTTCATCATTCACCTGATCGCTTTCTGATTTTTTCAGACCAGCATCAGCAAGTTGTTCAATTAGGCGTTCAACTGGCGTACCAATCTCTTCGCTAAGTGCTTTAACCGTAAGTTTTGTCATGCAACTACCTCCTTGCTGATTATTATTCTTCGTCGCCGAACCAACAGATGTTACGTGCAGCCATGATTAGCTCGCCTGCGCGTTCTTCTGTTAGCCCTTCAATGCCCTCTAGCTCATCGACACCTTGATCTGCAAGGTCTTCAAGAGTAGCTACACCTTTTGCAGCCAGTTTGAATGCCATTTCACGCTCTAGACCTTCTAGTGCTAGTAGGTCATCTGCTGGCTCAACACCTTCGAATGACTCTTCTTGAGCAAGAGCAAGTGTTGTTAGGGCATCTTTTGCACGGCTACGAAGCTCTTCTACAAGCTCTTCGTTTAAGCCGTCGACTTCTAGAAGTTCATTAACTGGCACGTATGCCACTTCTTCTAGCGTAGAGAAGCCTTCCTCAACAAGCATTTCCGCAAAGTCTTGCTCGATGTCTAGGTGCTTCATAAAGTTTTCGATAGAAGCTGATGCTTCTTCTTGGTGTTTCTTCTGAAGGTCTGCAACCGTCATAACGTTTAGTTCCCAACCCGTTAGTTGAGAGGCTAGACGTACGTTTTGACCGCTACGACCGATAGCTTGCGCTAGGTTGTCAGCTTCAACTGCGATGTCCATTGCGTGTGCATCTTCATCAACGATGATAGAAGCAACGTCTGCTGGCGCCATTGCGTTGATAACGAACTGAGCTGGGTTATCGTCCCAAAGAACGATATCGATACGCTCGCCGCCAAGCTCACCAGAAACCGCTTGTACACGTGCACCACGCATACCCACACACGCACCCACAGGGTCGATACGCTTGTCGTTGGTTTTCACGGCGATCTTCGCGCGAGAACCTGGATCACGTGCCGCGCCTTTCAGCTCGATAAGCTCTTCAGCAATCTCTGGCACTTCCACACGGAATAGCTCAGCTAGCATTTCTGGCTTAGAACGAGTAATGAATAGCTGGAAGCCGCGAGCTTCTGGAGCCACTTTGTATAGAAGACCACGTACACGGTCACCTGGACGGAAGTTTTCACGAGGAAGCTGGTCATCACGTAGGATAACGGCTTCTGCGTTGTTACCAAGGTCTAGGATGATAGTGTCACGGTTAACTTTCTTAACCACACCGGTCACTAGATCGCCTTCGTTGTCGATGAACTGTTCAACGATTTGCGCGCGCTCAGCTTCACGTACTTTTTGTACGATAACTTGCTTAGCCGTTTGCGTGGTGATGCGGTCAAACGTTACTGACTCGATCTGTTCTTCAACGAAGTCACCAATTTGAACAGACTCGTCGTCGTACTGTGCCGCTTCAATAGAAATTTCTTTCGTTGGGAATTCAACTTCTTCTACTGCCATCCAGCGACGGAAGGTTTCGAATTCACCTGTTTTGCGGTCAATGGCAACACGTACATCGATTTCGATTTCGTGTTTTTTCTTAGAAGAGGTTGCTAGTGCAATCTCTAGCGCTTCAAAAATACGCTCACGAGGAACAGCTTTCTCGTTAGAAACTGCTTCTACTACCGCTAAAATTTCTTTACTCATTTATCTAGCCTCTAAGCTTTTATTATTAGGGACCTAAAATTTAGGGATAAGGTTAGCTTTGGAAATGTTGCTTAGCGCCATTTCTTCTTCGGTACCATCGGCAAGGATGGTCACTGTCTCGCCATCAATAGATTGGATTACACCTTTCCACTTACGACGGTTGCCGACAGCCATTTTCAACACGATGCTGACCTCGTGACCAATAAACTGTTGGTAATGTGCTGCTTTGAAAAGTGGTCTTTCTAGGCCTGGTGAAGACACCTCTAGGTTATAAGCCACCGTAATTGGGTCTTCGACGTCCATTACTGCACTTACCTGATGACTTACTTCTGCGCAAGCATCAACAGTAATACCATTTTCATGGTCGATATAGATTCGAAGGGTAGAATGCTCACCAGCACGGATGAACTCTAAACCAACAAGCTCGTAGCCAATTGCCTCTACAGGCGCTTCGAGCAATTCTGTAAGTTGTCTTTCTAAACCAGTCATTTAACCACTCCAGAAACAAAAAAAGGGCATATAGCCCAATTTAAATTCCAAGCACTTGTATTTGCTGCCTTTTAAAAAGCGCAAATAACAAAAAACCCCGAAAGTCGGGGTTTTTTGTTGCTGGACCCTGATCATCGAGAAAAAGTAACACCCTAAAAACATAGCTGGTGTTTTCTCGATGTGCAGTGATTTTTTCACACTGCTAAACTTGCAATCCATCAACACTTGGAAAGTATTGGTTGCGGGGGCCGGATTTGAACCGACGACCTTCGGGTTATGAGCCCGACGAGCTACCAAGCTGCTCCACCCCGCGTCCGACTTGCTGAGCATTATACGCTCACCAAACTGTATTACAAGTTTATAAATAATGGTGCCGAGAGAGGGACTCGAACCCTCACACCAAAGGCACTAGCACCTCATGCTAGCGTGTCTACCAATTTCACCATCTCGGCATCTAAGTTTCTTGATTCGTTAGAACCAATCGACTTATTGAGGGATCTCGTCGCTGTTTTCAGCTGGAACATCACTCGCTGTATCAGCTGCTTGCTCAATTACTTGACCTTGAGTAGGGTCAACCCATTGAGACTCACCTTTGTGAGTGTACATGTTGCCAAGTACTAAGCTGATAACAAAAAATACGATTGCAAAAACTGCAGTCATTCGGGTTAGGAAATTTCCTGAGCCACTAGCACCAAACACTGTGTTTGAAGCGCCAGCACCGAATGAGGCTCCCATATCTGCGCCTTTACCTTGTTGAATCAACACTAGGCCAATAACACCGAGCGCAGCCAACAGGTAAATCACAAGTAGAACTTGAATCATGTGTCCACCTATGTTCCTAATTGTTGAGCCAGCGCCGCTTTCCTTGCAGAACGCATTGAAAACCTGGCTATGACCTCCTAAGCGAAGGCGGTGGCAATACTAGCGAATGCCGCACTGACTGACAAGAGAAAAATGACAAAAATCTTCCGCCGAGCAACTGACCGCTCAAAAAAAGGGCAAAAGAACAATTACCAATAAGAATAAGCGAGTAATCATATAAAAAATAAGCAAGAACCAAAAGAACTAATTTGGTTCTTGCTCATACTAAATTGTCGAGACTTAGCAGTTTTCTTTTACGATATCAGCAATGTATTGTGCTGATTTATTCACTAGCGCATCATCTTCGCCTTCAACCATGACTCGCAACAAGGGCTCAGTGCCCGATTTGCGAAGCAGCACACGACCTTTATCGCCAAGATCGGCTTCTGCTTTTGCAACCGCCTGCTTCACAGCGTCTGCTTCTAGCGGATTCGCATCGCCACTGAAACGAACATTGATCAGCACTTGTGGGTATAAGGTCATACCGCTGGCAAGCTCATTAAGTGACATCTTCGCGCCAACCACTGATGCCAGTACCTGCAGCGCAGCGACAATGGCATCACCCGTCGTCACTTTGTCCAGTAGGATAACGTGGCCTGAGTTTTCTGCGCCAATACGCCAGTCACGCTCAAGCAACTGCTCCATTACGTAGCGGTCACCAACGGCGGCACGTACAAATGGAATACCAAGCTGCTTAAGGCCATTTTCCATACCGAGGTTGGTCATTAGAGTACCAACAACGCCACCTTTTAGCTCGCCACAGCGAAGCGCGTCACGAGCAATAATGTAAGCGATTTGGTCGCCATCCACTTTGTTACCCAAGTGGTCAACCATAATGATGCGGTCGCCGTCGCCATCAAAAGCAAGACCAAGAGCTGCATTCTCTTCAACTACTTTTGCTTGTAGCGCACGCACATCTGTCGCACCTACTTCCGCGTTGATGTTGGTACCGTCTGGGTCAACCCCTATTGCGATAACGTCTGCACCTAGCTCTTTAAATACCGAAGGCGCGATTTTGTAGGTTGCGCCATGCGCACAATCGATAACAATTTTTAGACCCGCAAGGCTTAGGTTGTGTGGGAAAGTACTCTTACAAAACTCGATATAGCGACCAGCAGCATCGTTAAGACGGCTCGCTTTACCAAGCTCAGAAGATTCAACACACTCGATGTCTTTATCCAGCTCTTCTTCAATTGCAAGCTCAATAGCGTCAGGCAGTTTCGTGCCTTCCGATGAGAAGAACTTAATGCCGTTGTCGTAGTAGGGGTTGTGAGATGCAGAAATCACGATACCCGCTTCCGCACGGAACGTCTGGGTAAGATATGCTACTGCCGGCGTTGGCAGCGGTCCGGTGAAGATCGCTTTAAGCCCAGCTGCCGATAAACCCGCTTCGAGTGCCGATTCCAGCATGTAGCCTGAGATACGCGTATCTTTACCAATGATCACTTTCTTAGTGCCTTGCTTTGCAAGCACTCGACCAGCAGCCCAACCTAGCTTAAGTACAAAATCCGGTGTGATTGGGTACTGGCCCACTTTACCTCGAACACCATCGGTACCAAAATAACGTCGTTGTGACATTCTATTTCCTTATTCGTTTTTATAGATTTGATTGCATCATCTGGACGATCTTCACCGCCTCGACTGTTTCAGCCGCGTCATGAACACGGATGATTTGCGCCCCTTTCGCAGCAGCAAGAGTAGCGCAAGCTAAGCTCCCTGCTAAACAGTCCGCAGGTACTTTATCAAGCAGCTTAAAAATCATTGATTTACGCGACATACCGGCAAGCACTGGCAGTCCAAACTGATGAAATTTGTCCAAATGCGCTAGCAGATGATAATTGTGTTCCAGTGTTTTGCCAAATCCGAAGCCGGGATCCAAGATTAATTGTTCGCGCGTAATACCTACCGCTTCACAGGCTGCGATACGCTCCTGTAAGAATTGCGCCACGTCTGTCAGAAGATCTTCATAGGTAGGGTTGGCTTGCATCGTGCGCGGCTGCCCCTGCATGTGCATAAGACAGATCGGCACACCCGCGGCTGCGGCGACCTCCAGAGCGCCGGGCTCTTGCAGGGCACGGACGTCGTTGATGATATCTGCACCGGCCTCTACGGCTTGGCGCATGACTTCTGCCTTACTGGTGTCGACGGAAATCCAAACACCAAATCGCTCACGTATTGACCTAATCACGGGGATAACTCGTGCCAACTCTTCTTGCAGCTCAACATCAGGAGCCCCTGGGCGCGTTGATTCACCACCGATATCAACAATCGTCACACCTGAAGCGATCATCGCTACAACCTGCTCAAGCGCAGCATCCACTGAATTGAATTTGCCACCGTCAGAAAAAGAGTCAGGGGTGACATTGACGATACCCATCACTTGTGGTGTATCGAGAGAGAGAGTTTTCTGGTTTGCTTGTAAAATCATAACTGCTTTAAACGACAAAAGCCCCGAGCTAGGCTCGGGGCTTAATCAGTAGTGGTTATTCTGAGTCTTTCTTAGTTGGCTCAGAAGACACATTTTCAGCCTTAGTTTCTGAGTCCGCGGCTGGCGCTGCTGGCTCTTCTACTTTCGGTTCTTCAGCTTTAGGCTCAGGCTTCGCCTCTGCCTTTTCTTGCTGGGCTGCGGCTTGGTCAGCCCAACCTGCTGGCTCACGAATATCTGTTTTACGCTCCATCAGGTCATCAATTTGACCTGCATCGATGGTCTCGTATTTCACGAGAGCATCTTTCATAGCATGCATAATATCCATGTTGTCTTCTAAGATCTTTCTAGCGCGATCGTAGTTACGGTCAATCAAGAGACGTACTTCTTCGTCAATCAGCTTAGCCGTTTCACCCGATACGTGTTTCGTTTGAGTAACGCTACGACCTAGGAATACTTCACCTTCATCTTCTGCGTACAACAAAGGACCCAGTTTTTCAGAGAAGCCCCATTGTGTCACCATCTTACGAGCGATGTCTGTCGCACGTTCGATATCATTTGATGCGCCTGTCGATACTTTGTCTTTACCGTAGATAAGTTCTTCAGCTAGACGGCCACCATATAGACTTGAGATCATTGACTCTAGGTGCTGGCGAGACATGCTTACACGGTCTTGCTCTGGTAAGTACATAGTTACACCCAGCGCACGACCACGTGGAATGATAGATACCTTATACACAGGATCGTGCTCAGGAACCAAGCGACCAACGATAGCGTGACCCGCTTCGTGGTATGCCGTTGACTCTTTCGTTTCTTCAGACAGAACCATAGAACGGCGCTCTGCACCCATCATGATCTTGTCTTTCGCAAGCTCAAACTCAACCATAGATACGTTGCGTTTGTTACCGCGAGCCGCAAATAGTGCTGCTTCGTTAACTAAGTTAGCAAGGTCTGCACCAGAGAAGCCTGGTGTACCACGTGCGATCAATGATGGCTCTACGTCTGACGCTAGAGGTACTTTACGCATGTGTACTTTCAAGATTTGCTCACGGCCACGTACATCAGGTAGACCAACCACGACTTGACGGTCAAAACGACCAGGACGAAGTAGAGCTGGGTCAAGTACGTCAGGACGGTTGGTTGCTGCAATAACGATGATACCTTCGTTACCTTCGAAACCATCCATCTCAACCAGCATTTGGTTTAGGGTTTGCTCACGCTCATCGTGACCACCACCAACACCAGCGCCACGCTGACGGCCTACCGCATCGATTTCATCGATGAAGATGATACAAGGTGCTGCTTTTTTCGCTTGTTCGAACATGTCGCGCACACGAGATGCACCCACACCCACGAACATTTCTACGAAGTCAGAACCTGAGATAGTAAAGAACGGAACCTTCGCTTCACCAGCAATGGCTTTAGCAAGGAGCGTTTTACCTGTACCAGGAGGACCAACCATTAGAACACCCGTTGGGATCTTACCGCCCAGTTTCTGGAATCGGCTTGGATCACGTAGATAGTCTACTAGCTCTTTAACGTCCTCTTTTGCTTCGTCACAACCTGCAACGTCAGCAAACGTGGTCTTAATCTGTTCTTCGCTCATCATGCGAGCTTTACTCTTACCAAACGACATGGCGCCTTTGCCACCGCCGCCTTGCATCTGGCGCATAAAGAAGATCCAGACACCGATAAGAAGAATCATTGGGAACCACGAGATGAAGATAGTGCCTAGCAGGCTCTGCTCTTCTGGTGGAGTACCCGAAACTTTTACGTTTTGGTTAATTAGGTCATCAAGAAGTTTTTGATCATAAACCGGCATGTAAGTCACAAAGCGACTGCCACCACCACGGCGAGTAAAGGTTATCTCGCTGTCTTTGAATTGAGCTTCCTGAATCTGGCCATTGCCAACTTCCTGTACGAACGTGGTGTAATCTACCGCTCGACCGTTACTT
Source organism: Vibrio wakamikoensis (assembly GCF_050337275.1). Lineage (NCBI taxonomy): Bacteria > Pseudomonadati > Pseudomonadota > Gammaproteobacteria > Vibrionales > Vibrionaceae > Vibrio > Vibrio wakamikoensis. The sequence goes on from NZ_JAKJST010000015.1 coordinate 46,075, forward strand.
TCCCCCGGTCCGAAGCTTTGGAATACCGACATCAACACAACGGCGATGACTAACCACAAAATTAAATTCTTTGCCATGTCACTCAAGGTGTCAGCCTCTCGATAACTAATTGTAATTAAAGGTAGGGTACTACAGTTTTTAGGCTGTAGCTACATTGTTAATTTTGTCTTTGTAAACTAATGTTCAGCCTTTGAAGCCATTAGCTACAATAAACACCTCACGAGAGCGAGCTCTAGATGAGTCCGGCTTGCGAATCTTCACCACTTTGAAGGCTTCACGCACCTGTTTTACGTAATCATCAAACCCTTCGCCTTGGAACACTTTCACTACGAAACTGCCGCCAGGGGCTAAAGTTTGATGACACATATCTAATGCTAGTTCAACAAGATACATAGCTCTAGGTTGATCAACAGATAAGTTTCCAGCCATGTTAGGAGCCATATCTGACATTACTACGTCGACCATATCCGGTTGGATTCTTTCTAGTAGTGCATCAAGCACCGCTTCTTCACGAAAATCGCCCTGAAGGAAGCTCACACCAGAGATAGGATCCATCGGCAGCAAGTCACAAGCAATCACTTGTCCCTCGTCGCCAACGACTTTAGCAGCGTACTGAGACCACCCACCAGGAGCAGCACCAAGGTCAACCACAGTCATCCCAGGTTTCAGTAGCTTATCCTTGTTTTGAATCTCTTCAATCTTAAAGATAGCACGTGAACGATAGCCTTTTCTTCTGGCCTCATTGGCATATTTATCATCAAAATGCTCTTTTAGCCAACGACCCGAACTGGCCGAATGTTTTTGCTTACTCATTCAATTTCCAACTCAATAAGGGCATGCCCTTAGAATAAAGTATAGTCTTCGTCATTAGATGGCGTTAAAATACGACTTTTCAACCCTAATAGTAAATAAATTTGGCCGCGTTATGAACCTAAGCACCAAACAAAAGCAGCACCTAAAAGGCCTAGCACACGCACTTAAACCCGTTGTGCTTATGGGCGCAAATGGACTAACAGAGGCTGTACTAGCGGAAATCGAAATCGCTCTTGACCACCACGAACTGATTAAAGTGAAAGTGGCGTCAGAAGACCGTGAAACTAAACTGCTGATTATCGACGCGATTGTGCGCGAGACAAAAGCAGAAAAAGTTCAGGTTATCGGTAAGACTCTTGTTCTTTACCGTCAGTCAGAGCAAAAAAAAATCGAACTGCCACGCAAGTAATTAGCCCAGCAGTTGGTTTTATAGAAACAATTTGTTTCAAAGTGGGAAAGGTCGCTTAGGCGGCCTTTTCATTTTTCTGACAAGGTGTGTTTGCCAAACGAGGACAACACCACCAACATGCAGGCACAAAAAAAGCCGCCAATTTGGCGACTTTCTCACAACCTTTCAGTCAACAACGCAGCTTAAACGTAAGCTACTTTGTCGATTTCGAAGTCTTTTTGACCGCCTGGGGTCACGATAGTTACTTCGTCACCTTCCATTTTACCGATAAGGCCACGAGCGATTGGTGAGCTAACTGAAATACGGCCGGCTTTGATGTTCGCTTCGTCATCACCCACGATTTGGTAAGTTTGCTCAGCATCCGTATCGATATCAATCAAAGTAACGGTAGAACCAAAGATGATCTTGCCTGTGTTGTCTAGCTTAGTCACGTCAATCACTTGCGCGACAGATAGCTTGTACTCGATATCACGAATTTGCGCTTCACAGATGCCCTGCTCTTCACGAGCCGCGTGGTACTCTGCGTTTTCTTTTAGGTCACCAAGTTCACGAGCTTCTGCAATTGCTTCAGAAATCTGTGGACGAAGTTTAAGTAGACGATCTAGCTCTTCACGTAGCTGCTGTTCGCCACGTACAGTCATTGGAACCTTTTCCATTATAACAACCTCTTTTCCAAAGCACCCTTTGGACAATAAAATCCTACTCAAGCAAGCCTGAGTACAATTTGAAAAATAAACTGGATTAAGCCTAGTGTAATCAATCCGTGGATACAAATCACTGTGATTCGGATTCTGAGCCAATAAGGAAACACTTATTGCTGGCACTGGCTGTGGTGCTCTTTCTGATAACAATCAGAGTTATTCTTTTAGAGCAACGCAACAATATAGCCTAGTTGGCTTTGATTTCGCAAGGTAAACCACGCTGACGACAGTATGAAAGTGTGAGCAAACTTGCGTCCGTTTCGCTGCACTGTACGAAGACTATTCGAAGCGACTTTTTGCGAAAATTTAACGCTTTATCTCGACTTAATAGGTTGTTAGCCTACATTAAAAATTAAGCCCATCCTGATGAATTCGCTATGACAGCCAAACTCCCGCTCACCTGTTTACTTATTTTCTCCACTGCGACGTTTGCAGGCGGTGTCGATGCAACCAAACACCTCCCTTACGGAAGCCGCAGTGCACAGCTCATCGCGCCACTCTCAGCTCCGCAACAAGCGCTAATTGAGAACAATACTGAGCAGTTTTTTCCCCCTGCCAGCACACTAAAAGTCGTTACAGCGCTGGCAGCCAAGCTAGCGCTACCTGATAGCTTTCGATTTGAGACCACACTCTATACCTCAGGCAATGACCTCATTATCAAATACTCGGGTGACCCAACATTTAGCCGTGCTTCACTCACCACAATGCTAAAACAGGCCAAATCAGAGGTGGGAGCTCGATTTAATAATGTTTGGTTGGATGACAGCGTGTTTACGGGTTACCAGCGCGGTGTTGGCTGGCCTTGGGATATTCTTGGCGTTTGCTATAGCGCACCAGCCTCTGCGATTACGCTTGATGGCAACTGTGTTCAAGGCGCGTTATACACTAATAAGAATGGTACGACACGCATCAATGTGCCTTCACATCAACCTATTAGTGCGTCGACCTCCGCTAAGAGCGTCTCTAAGGACTACCAAGAGCAGAGTTATTGCGATCTGCAGCTTGAAGTAAGCCCTAACAATCAATACTCGCTTAGTGGCTGCGCTGTTGAGCGAAAGTCGCCAATACCACTCAAGTTTGCCGTTTCGTCACCTGAGCAATTTACCGTCGATGTCATCAAATCAGAGCTTTCGCGCATCGGCGTGAGTCTATCCGGTGAAGTCAAAGTGGGTACGCCAAACATCAAGGGACAAAAGCCGCTGTTTATTCAGCGCTCACGGCCTCTCAATGACTTGCTCGCTGTGATGTTACAAGACTCCAATAACCTGTATGCCGATAACATCACTAAAACCCTTGGAATGCGCTATTTTAACCAGCCAGGCTCCTTTATTAATGGCACTGAAGCGATAAAAGCCATTATTAAGCAAAAGGCTGGTATCAACCTTGATCTGGCAGTGCTGGAAGATGGCTCTGGACTATCACGTAATAACCGCGTCACCGCGAGTCAAATGCACGAGGTACTCAGCTACATCCACAACAACGACAGCACACTCAAGCTAGCTCGACTCATGCCTGTTTCTGGCAACAATGGCACGTTAAAGTATCGTTCAAGTATGCGAAAGGCACCGATTAAAGGCGCATTAGTGGCAAAAAGCGGCTCTCTATTTGGCACCTATAACATGATGGGATTTGGTCTTGGCAGTAAAGGGGAGCGTGAAAGTTTGTTTGTCCAATTTGTCACTGACTACCATCCAAAGAAAGCGACCAACAGCAAACCCGTGGAGTCACCGTTAACACAGTTTGAGAAGGCCTATTATCGCCAAGTAGTTGATTACAGTTATTCATTGGAGCGCTCAAACAATAAAGCGCAGCCGTAGCTGCGCTTTATTATCGTAATATCGACTTAGTAGGTTGTGGTCAATTAAGATAAACCTAGGAAATGATTGACCACAGTAAAGTAAATCCACATACCTGAGATATCGACAATCGATGCCAATACTGGACTCACCAGTACTGCAGGATCGAGTTTAAACACACGAGCGATGATAGGCAGAACGCCGCCTAACGTTGTCGATACCGTGACCTGAATAAACAGCGCCACCGCTATCGCTATCGCGATAAGGTTGATATCAAAGCCGCCAGCAGAATTCACATCACCAAAGACGAGAATACGCCCAACCATCACCAGAGCTACTGCGGCAGCCAGACATACCGCGACACGGCTCTCCTTCCAGAGCACCTCTAACCACTGCCTCTTTCGAAGCTCACCGGTTGCCAGTGCGCGTATCACAAGAGTTGCGGCCTGGGTACCGGTATTACCACCAGCGGCGGCAATCACTGGCATGTAAACGGCCAATAGTACTAATTGGCTCAAGGTATCTTCGTACTGTGCAATGATAAGCCCAGAAACGATGCCTAGCAGTGCTAGGGTAACAATCCATCCTATGCGCTGCTTGACGTGTTCGAGTACACCCGTCGTCAAGTAACCACCTGTGGTCTCCGCTTCTGAGTGGATCAACCCCAAATGGTGAGCGTAAAGTCTTGCGCGTTTATCGTGCCCTTGCAAATCAAGCTCTTCAATCAAGAACTGAACTTGTCCTAAGGCACAGTGTTGCAGCACACCTACCGCTTCATCGATCGGCATTACCGTAAGCAGGTTTAACTGCTGATCTGTTTCGTATTGCAGAAATGCTTTCGTTGCAGCACTGATCTCCTCTTCAGAGAAGCGAGGTGCTGTATTTTCAATATATGTATTGCTCATTACCGTCATGGCGAATCTCCCGATTAGCGTTGGTAACGACCATCAGAAAGTCGGCTCACTAATTGACAAAATAATGCCAAAAGCATGACCAGATGCTAAGTACGAAGACATAGTCTAGGCGCACCAAGGTCAGGCCATGTACACAGCCAAAACACGCATCAAAAGGCATACTCATTGAGTGACTCAATAGTAGTAAAGGAGAAAAATATCAGGATGTTATAGAAAGGAAACACACCTACCTCAACGGTAGGAACGAAGATCGCAATTACCGACGCGAGGCTATTTTTCTCCTTTCATACTAGGAGGATGGTCGGTATTGTTCATAGTTATCTCCGAAAAAACTACCCTACTGGTAGCGCGGCGTAGGATACCAAAATACGCCCATGAGTAAAGCCCATTTTCCCCTATGGAAATCATTTTTTACGTTTGTTCATATAAGTGTCATATCACATGTCTCGTTCTACTCTTTTAGCATCCTCTTTAATGCTATGCGCCGGTGTTTTGCTCTCTGGCTGTGATTCATCAAATAGCGCAGGAAATTCGCCTTCGCAGCCACCAAGTACCAATCGTTGTGATGTCGATTGGCAACAAAGTTTCACCGATCTCAACCGAGACTGGACTCGCTCCCAATACGATCACCATTGTGATGAAACAGCGCAACCTGCGCCGCAGTTCACGACAAGTTCGGACGCCTCATCCTCGGTTCACTACGCGAATATTTTTGATGGTGAGCGTGAGCGCTATGGTTACAATCCAAGATTCATCCCCGGTCGTCCCTATTTTGATGCCAATAACCTACCATGGATGATCGTCAACAACATGAATCAGTTCAACGTCGGCGACGGTCAGCCTGGCTATCATCAAGATCCGGTGACTCTAGAGAAAACCAATAAGCCGCTACACGCACTGACTTACGATGACCGTGTCTATTCATCTCTATATAGCGACGCCAATCCATGTACCGACTGTGACTCATACTTAGTGAGATTGACACCAAACGGTGAATGGATCAGCACATCGCTAAGAGCTATGGAGCAAGAGTTTGGGTTTAGGCAAAACGCCGATGGGCTAGATGGCTATCGCTACCGTTATATTGAACAGGTGTATTTTCAAGACAATGGTGATGTCTTTTTCAAACTCGACCATGGTGCTATCCGCTATCAGGCACAAACCCAAACTTGGCAGGGCTATAAAAAGAACTGGTTAGCACAAACTGAAATGGTGGGGAATGGTAGCCAGGCACCGCTATTCATCCGCACATCGAACAACAACAGCGAATACGCCATCTCTCGCTTAATCGACATTGGTAATGATGAACTCGATTGGCAAGAAGAGACGCTATCACTGCCAATTCACTTAGGCTTGTATCGAGGTAGCAAGCCCGTCATTTGGGAAGGCAATACCCTACATATCGCAGCCATTAGCTACGATGAGAGTGCACTGAATCGTCTTGATTACAACACGGGGCAATACTACGTCCGCTATCAACTTGGCACTGAGCAAGCAGACGTCCTGTTTATGGGCTGGAGCGGCTCAACCTCAGAGGCAACACCGGACGGTCACAACCAACCTATCCTTTTGCTCGACAGCCAAAAACGATTGCACTTTATTTCTGGTGCTCACAACCACCAGATCTGGCACCGCTACTCGTTAGAGCCAGTAACCAATAACGATTGGAACAATGGAAATAATTTATGGGGCAACGTAACAGCAAACGACAAATTTTCATACGGACGAGAAACGCCCGTTGGCCGCTATCCAGAAGAGACATCCAGCGATAACAACGTGAATTACGTCGGTCAGCCAATAGGGCGCTATACCTATGTACACGCAGTTATCCAAAGCGATGACAGCATTTTACTCGTTATGCGCAACACAGCGCCCGCTGCAAGTGCACCAAGCGGCTATCGACTTGAATGGATAGCCGGTACGCCACAAACAAATGGTCAATACCAGTGGCAAGACAAAGGTGTCATCGTGATGCCAAACTGGCAGCAGTATTCAAACTACACTCAAAAACTGCATCAGGATAAACGCGGGAATCTATACCTGTTGTATACCTATGAGATCCAAAACTTTAACGATGATACTTGGTTTAACCAGATGCTGCGTGTTTCAAAATCAAGTCAACAAGAGTGTGAGCTGCTGTCTGATGCCAAGGATTGCATTCATGTGGTTAGCGAGCACTATCGCCGCTGGCCTAACGAAATACTGGCCGGTAGTCCAAGTCGTTACAGTCAACAATTCCAGCACCACCCAGTATTGCTGGTCAGCTCCGATAAGGGTAATACCTGGCGCTTAGCTACCACAGAAGCACTGCTGTCCCAGCAAACCAAATAGCTAGAAACTCAATAATGAGTATCGATCAAAAACGCCGCGATTAAAACGCGGCGTTTTTATTCAATCGATTGGATTCAGGGTTAATCCACCACTTTAACTTGAAGCTCTCTTGGTACCTCAAAGAACATGTTTTCTTCTCGGCCTAACACTTCCTCAACATCATCAGCGCCCAGCGCTTTGATTCTATCTATGATTTGATTGACTAGCTCTTCTGGCGCGGATGCACCGGCTGTCACGCCAACCAAACCTTTTCCTTCAAACCACTCGGCTTCAATCAAATCAGGCGTGTCTGTCAGGTATGCCGGTGTGCCCAGCTTTTCCGCAAGCTCTTTAAGGCGCGTTGAATTCGAAGAGTTGGTTGAGCCGACGACAACCATAACATCCACGGCACCGGCCAGTTCACGAACCGCATCTTGGCGGTTTTGCGTTGCATAGCAGATATCGTCTTTACGAGGACCTTGGATCTCAGGGAACACTTCGCGAAGCTTATCAATCACATCAGCGGTTTCATCCACAGATAGCGTGGTTTGACTCACGTAATGAAGATTACTTGGATCTTTGACCTCAAGCGTTAGAACATCTTCTGGACGCTCAACAAGGTACATGCCACCAGTCTCACTTGAGTACTGACCCATTGTCCCTTCCACCTCTGGGTGACCCGCATGACCGATAAGTACCACTTCCATATTACGGCGACTCGCACGAGCCACTTCCATATGTACTTTGGTTACCAGCGGACAAGTGGCATCAAATACCGTCAGTTCACGCGCTTTCGCTTCTTTACGAACCGCTTGAGACACACCGTGAGCTGAAAAGATCACAATGTTGTCATCAGGCACTTCACTCAGTTCCTCAACAAAGATCGCACCACGCTGCTTAAGACCTTCAACCACAAAACGGTTATGTACCACTTCATGACGAACATAGATTGGCGGTTGATACATCTCAAGCGCGCGCTCAACAATACTGATCGCTCGGTCTACACCCGCACAAAAGCCACGTGGGTTAGCTAGTTTAATTTTCATTTCATTACTCATTGAGGAACCGCTATTACTTATCGTATTAATCTAGGTCTGTCTTGTCGTTATTCTACTTCGAGAATTTCAACTTCAAAGGTGACATCTTGCCCTGCCAACGGGTGATTAAAGTCTACCGTTACCGAATCACCCGCAATGTCTGTGATGATACCCGGGATCTCCATGCCATCAGGACCTGAGAAGGCCATTATTGTACCGACTTCAACTTCAGAGTCACCCACAAACTTTGCGCGATCCATATGGTGAACATTGTCAGGGTTTGGCATACCGAACGCATCCGCGGCCTTTAACTCAATCGCTTTGTTGTCACCGGATGACAAACCCACCAAGCACTTTTCGAAATTCTCACTTAAACTGCCGTCACCAATAATAAATTTCGCAGGCTTACCCATATTGTGGGTGCTATCTGCGACCGAGCCATCGCTCAGCTTGATGGTGAAATGTAGGGTGACAGCGCTATCTTTGGAAATGATGCTCACGTTACGGCTTCCTTGTGTTATTGAGTCTGTGTTGATTGATTACGCACAGTAGCTCTTTATCATTTAGCTTGTTATATAAAAAAGCGCCGTGCATATCAACGCACAGCGCTTAAGGTTATTCGTTATCTGCGCTACTTTTGCTCTTTATTGCGAAAGCTATCGATAATAATCATCGCCGCACCAATACAGATCGCCATGTCTGCTAGGTTGAAGGCGGGCCAATGATAGTTACCCCAGTAGAAATCCAAGTAGTCGACAACAAAGCCATGAACAACGCGATCAAAGACATTACCCACTGCGCCGCCAATGATCATCGCGTAAGCAATGTTGTTCCACTTCTCTTTTGCCGGAAGCTTGCTCATCCAATACGTTAGCATGCCAGTGACGACAAACGCGATACCGGTAAACAGCCAGCGCTGCCAGCCTGCTTGGTCACTCAAAAAGCTGAATGCGGCACCGTAATTATGGACATAAAGCAGATTGAAAAATGGCAAGATCTCAATTCGATTCGCCCAGCCGTAGCCCATGTTATCCATGACCACGAGTTTGATGCTGATATCAGCAATAAAAATCACTACCGCTAGCCATAGCCAGCGCACACCTGATTGTCGAAATGTGATTGCCGTTTCGCTCATCTGTTTCCTTTCTCGCTACCTTTGGTAGCAAACATTCAATGAATTATATATTCAATCAGTTAGCTGATAAAAACAACCCCAGTAAAAACTGGGGCTGTTAAATCTTTCAAAAGTTCCGGTTAGCTTACCATTAAGCGAACTTACGAACTTCGCCTTCACCGTCTACGTTCGATACGCAGCGACCACAAATCTTTTCGTGACCAGCAATCGTACCAACGTCCGGAGTGTGGTGCCAACAACGGTCACACTTCTCGTTTTCAGTAGCGGCTACTTCAACGAATAGGCCTTCTAGCTCTGTCGCTTTCGCTGTATCTGTCTTCTCAGACATTGGCTTAACCATTGCTGCAGACGTAATAAGAACAAAACGTAGCTCATCTTCTAGCTTGCCAAGCTTCGCAATTAGCGCATCATCAGCAAACAGTGTGATTTCAGCCTGTAGTGCACCACCAATGGTTTTCTCACTACGCGCCGCTTCTAGCTGCTTGTTCACTGCATCACGAACCGTTTGGATTTCAGCCCAGAACTCGTTGTTTAGCTCTTCGCCTTCAGCAAGACCGAATAGACCTTCGAACCATTCACCCGTGAAGACAAACTTATCACGGCTTTCTCCATTTGGAAGAGAAGCTGGCATTTCGTTCCAGATTTCGTCAGCAGTGAACGACATGATAGGTGCCATCCAACGAACAAGTGCTTCAACGATGTAGTAAAGCGCTGTCTGACAGCTGCGCTGTGCATGGCCGCCCAGTTTCGCTGTGTACTGACGGTCTTTGATAACGTCTAGATAGAATGAGCCCATTTCGATAGAGCAGAACTGCATTAGACGCTGAGTCACGCCGTGCGTGTTGTACTCTTCGTACGCTTTTACAATCTCTTCTTGAGCCGCTAGTGCACGACCTACCGCCCAACGATCCAATGCCACCATTTCTTCTGCTGGTACCAGGTCAGTTTCTGGGTTGAAACCGTTTAGGTTTGCCAGGAAGAAGCGAGCTGTGTTACGGATACGACGGTAAGCATCTGCAGAGCGCTTAAGGATTTCATCAGAAACCGCGACTTCACCTGTGTAGTCAGTCGATGCTACCCATAGACGCAGAATGTCTGCACCTAGCTTGTTAGTCACATCTTTTGGCGCAACAACGTTACCGATTGACTTAGACATCTTACGGCCGTGACCATCAACCACGAAGCCGTGCGTTAGCACTTGCTTGTATGGTGCTTCGTCTTTCATCGCGATAGATGAAATTAGCGAAGACTGGAACCAACCACGGTGTTGGTCAGAACCTTCTAGATAAAGGTCTGCACTGTTGCCATTGAACTCTTCACGAGAATCAACAACAGAGTAGTGGGTCACACCAGAATCGAACCAAACATCTAGTGTATCCAGAACTTTCTCGTACTGGCCAGCTTCGTCGCCCAGTAGGTCTGCAGTTTCTACATCCCACCAAGCTTGAATGCCTTTCTCTTCTACTAGCTGAGCCACTTTTTCAATCAGCTCTAGCGAGTTTGGATGAAGTTCTGCCGTCTCTTTGTGAACAAACAGAGCGATTGGCACACCCCAAGTACGTTGACGAGAGATACACCACTCAGGGCGACCTTCAATCATACCTTCGATACGGCTTTGACCCCACTCAGGCATCCACTCAACACCCTTGATTGACTCTAGTGCTTTAGCACGTAGTCCCGCTTGATCCATAGATACGAACCACTGAGGTGTTGCACGGAAGATGATTGGCGTCTTATGGCGCCAGCAGTGTGGGTAGCTGTGCTCGTAAGCGTGATGATGAAGTAGCGCACCTTTTTCTTTCAGTACTTCTACAACGGCATCGTTAGCTTTAAATACGTGCTGACCCGCGAATAGCTCAGTATCAGGCAAGTAAACGCCGTTTGAACCTACTGGGTTAGCGACTTCTAGATCGTATTTTTGACCGACCGCGAAGTCTTCTTGACCATGGCCAGGTGCTGTATGAACCACACCAGTACCTGATTCAGTCGTTACGTGATCGCCTAGGATCGCCGGAACGGTGAAGTCGTAGAATGGGTGGTTGAACTGAGAAAGCTCTAGATCGGCACCTTTCGCAAAACCAAGGTTGTGGAAGTGCTCGATACCAGCACGATCCATCACGTCTTTCGCTAGCTCAGAAGCCACGATAATACGCTCTGGGTTGTCGCCTTCAGTTTGGATAAGTACGTACTCAAGATCGTCACGTAGACATACCGCACGGTTAGCAGGTAGTGTCCACGGTGTTGTTGTCCAGATAACAATTGAGATATCGCCCTGGCCTTCATGACCTTCGCTTAGCTCAAATTTAGACAAAAGCGCAGCTTCGTCGGCCGCTTTAAAGCGTACGTCGATAGAAGGAGAAACTTTATCTTTGTACTCAACTTCTGCTTCAGCAAGTGCCGAGCCACAGTCTGTACACCAGTGAACTGGTTTAAAGCCTTTTAGTAGGTGGCCTTTGTCTGCGATCTTACCTAGTGCACGAATGATGTTTGCTTCAGTTGCAAAGTCCATCGTGCGGTAAGGCTTGTCCCACTCTCCAAGAATACCTAGACGCTTGAAGCTCTCTTTTTGACCTTCAACCTGGCCTGCCGCGTACTGGCGACACTTCTCACGGAATTCAGCCGCGGTCACTTTTTGGCCAGGCTTACCCACTTTCTTCTCTACCATCAGTTCGATAGGTAGACCGTGGCAATCCCAACCTGGAATATAGGGTGAATCAAAACCTGAAAGTGTTTTGGATTTAATAATAATGTCTTTAAGAATCTTGTTTAGAGCGTGACCAATGTGAATGTCACCATTCGCATATGGAGGACCATCGTGTAGAACGAAGGATTTTTTGCCTTTTTTAGCTTTACGGATCTCACCGTAAAGATCTTCTTTATACCAACGCTTAAGCATTTCTGGCTCACGATTGGCCAGGTTGCCGCGCATTGGAAACCCTGTTTCAGGTAGGTTCAGGGTATCTTTATACTCACTCATCGATTCTTAATTCCGTTGTATTGGGCGACAGTTAGACATTATGTTAGCGGTGGAATCTTCCGCTAACCCTTAAACTGACGTAGCCACACCCTTGCTACATCAGCATCCAATTCTATTTGCTGCTTAAGCAGCTCCAATGACTCGAATTTTTTCTCATCACGGATTTTGTGAAGCAGTGCCACTTCAATTTGTTGACCATAAAGGTTGCCCTCGTAGTCAAAAATATGCACTTCAAGATCGGGCGTTGTCCCCGCGACCGTTGGCTTTTTACCTACATTAGCAATGCCTGGTAGCGGCTTATCATCCACACCGAATACCTGCACAGCATAAACGCCACGCACCGGCACGACATAGCGCTTAAGTGAAATATTGGCGGTCGGAAATCCAAAACCACGCGCTAACTTTTGACCATGGGCAACACGCCCTGACAAAGTATAGTGACGCCCCAACATTTCTGCGCTTGCATCGAGCTCGTCATTGGCAAGAGCCTGACGAATGGCCGTTGAACTGACTCGAGTCTCTTCAACAAGAAAACTTGCCGTATTCACGACTTCAAAACCGAACTCATCGCCCGCTTTTTGAAGCATCTCGAAATTACCTTCGCGCCCTTTACCGAAGCGGAAGTCATCGCCGATGACAAGGAACTTAACACCCAATTTGTCCACCAACAAGTCTCGAATAAAAGACTCCGCAGTTAAGCTGGCAAATCGTTGATTAAAGTTCACGCACAACAGGCGATCCAGTTCCATTTTCTCAAGCAGTTCGTACTTATCACGTAATCGAGTCAAACGCGCTGGCGCTTTATCTTTCGCAAACAGCTCCATCGGTTGTGGTTCAAAAGTCATCACAACTGCAGGCAAACCAAGCAGAGATGCTCTCTGTTTTACCTGGCTCAGTACACGTTGATGCCCAAGGTGGACACCGTCAAAGTTGCCGATGGTTAAAACGCAGCCATGGTGCTGATTTTTAAGGTTATGTATGCCTCGAATGAGTTCCATGAAACGACCAAACCACCTGCTTGAGTAAATATTACGAGTGTGAAACCGACGGATTATAACCAATCATTGTTAATCTGTCGCTGCTTTTACGTCTTTCGGACGAATTCCCAAAATAAGCAGTGCCACCAAGTATGTCACCCCTCCAAGACCAATCAGTACCGTCAAGCTAACAATACGCTCAGATAAGCCCCAACTAAGCCACTGCTGCATGTCTTGTAGCTGCCACAGCAATACCGCCACCATAGCGGCTACAGCAATCACTAGACGAACGACAAAGCCAACGGTTTTCTTGGTAATGCGATAGACATTTTGACGATGAAGTCCACGATAGAGCAGCGCCATATTAATAAAGGCAGACAACGCTGTTGCCATTGCCAGACCAACATACCCATAGAAATAAGCAAAGATCGCATTGAAGACCATGTTGGTCGCCATAGCAACAATGCCATATTTCACTGGCGTCTTCGTATCTTGGCGCGAGTAATAACCTGGCGCGAGTACCTTAATCAACATAAAGTTAAGTAGACCGGATGCATAAGCTAATAAAGATAGAGACGCCTGATCAACATCATGAGGAGTAAATTCACCACGCATGAAGAGCACCATCAACATCGGCTTTGCGAGCACCATTAATCCCAACATCGCAGGTAAGCCGAGTAGGATAACCATGCGTACGCCCCAATCCATGGTGTGAGCAAAACCTTCACTTTGAGCGTCAACGTGCTTACGTGATAGCGCCGGCAAAATCACGGTAGCAATGGCAATACCAAACAAACCAAGCGGGAACTCTAAAAGACGGTCAGAGTAGTAAAGCCAACTGATTGAACCTGTGGCTAGGAAACTGGCAATAAAGGTATCGAACAGCAGGTTAATTTGGCTCACCGATACACCGAACAATGCAGGAATCATCAAGGTACGGATCTTAGTCACCCCAGGATCGCGCCAGCCCCACTTAGGCCTAACCAATACCCCCTCTTTAATAAGGAAGGGAATTTGGAACGCAAACTGGACAAAGCCACCTAAAAACACCCCAATTGCCAAGCCAATTTCCGGCTGTGCCAGGTTTGGTGAAAGGAACCACGCACAGGCAATGATCATCACATTGAGAAAGACGGGCGTAAAAGAAGACACCGCAAACTTGCCTAAGGTGTTAAGAATCGCCCCTGATAGCGCAACAAACGTAATAAACCAGAGATACGGGAAGGTGATTTTAAGCATCAAGCTGGCGAGTTCAAACTTCGGAGCCGCAGGGCCATCATTGAGCCAATCAAGAAACCAACCAAAACCAAATAAAGCGGTAACAACGCTCGAGCCAAGAATACCGAGTAGCGTCACAATAGTGACAATCACTCCCAACGTACCGGACGCTTTAGCGATTAAATCTCGAGTTTTATCTTTATCACCAGAGGCATGATATTCGGTAAGTACAGGAACAAATGCCTGAGAGAAAGCACCTTCTGCAAAAAGGCGTCTAAGAAAGTTGGGGATTTTATTGGCAAAGAAGAAGACATCAGCGCTCGCCCCTGCCCCCATTAGATTCGCCACCACCACATCACGAACCAGTCCCAATACTCGAGACACCAGCGTCATGGCACTGACAATCATGCCGGACTTAAGAAGGCGTTTACTCACGATAACCTCTGAATTACCTAGCCAATGCTTTGCTATTTATCGGTTTCAATAGCCTTTGTTATTGAAGAGAGGATTAGTATTAGCATTGGTCGAAAAATACTGTTAGAATCCCCGCCATCTTAACCGCGATAGCCCACAGATATCAAAAATTGTTTTGTATCGTCGGGTTTTTGCACAAATCATTTGACAATTGAGCGCAAATGAGGGATATTCCTCGCCCTTAAATTGTCACCGAACTAAGTTTTTGGGAGTTAGACCCTTGGCAAACAGTAAATCTGCTAAGAAGCGCGCTATCCAAGCTGAGAAACGTCGCCAGCACAACGCTAGCCGTCGTTCTATGATGCGCACTTACATGAAGAAAACAATCGCAGCTATCGAAGCTGGCGACAAAGAAGCAGCAACTTCAGCATTTGCAGAAGTTACTCCAATCCTTGACCGCATGGCGACTAAAGGCCTTATTCATAAGAATAAAGCTGCTCGTCACAAGGCTCGCTTCTCTGCTGCAATCAAAGCTCTATAATCTAGACTTTGTATTGTGTTAAAAAAACCGGCTAAGGCCGGTTTTTTTGTATCTGCATTTTCTATATTGACAGTTTTCTTTGTTAACAAGAAAACACTCGCTACGACAAAGTAGCGAACGTTATGGCTTACTCATCGCTGCAGTACATACCATGCAACGTTTCAATCAACTGGCGAACTTCGCTGCTGCTCAGGGTATAAAACACCGTTTGTGCTTCTTTACGCGTGGAGACCAATCCATCGCGGCGCAACCAAGCTAAATGCTGAGACAGTGCTGATTGACTCAATTCCAAACGCGCACACAACTCACCGACCGACAACTCTGTATTGTGTAGCATACACAGAATTTGCAGGCGTCTCTCATTAGCCATCGCTTTTAAGAGTACTACCGCTTGTGATGCGTTTTTCTCCATATCCTGCAAGTTCATAATCTACCTCTAGTTATTTGGTGATACCGTTGTCAATGTGCCAGTCTTTGCCACAGAAAATCATAACGCTGGCAATTTCCGACACATTTTACATGGTTAGCACGCGCATGCTAACGCTTTGTTTAATTAACTGTTGTTGACATGAATAAATTGATAACTAACTCTAAAGTTAAAACGCAAGTAGATCAGTAAAATCCGCTTCACAGACACTTTTTACCGCTGGATGTTGGATCATTCGTTCTGCGAAAATTACGTAATACTCTTCTTTAATGTCTTCAATATCTCCAATCAACTGCAAGTTACGCTTATCTTTTATTTCCGACATATAGATACTCGGCGCCAAGAAGATGACATCGTCTTTGTACATAGAGAAGGCTTTCATCAACGCAACATCGTCAAACTCACCCAAAATATTCGGCTGAATTCCCTGTTGGTCAAACCATTGGATAACTTTACGACCCATGGATGTACGACTACCAGGAATAAGCAGCCGAGTCTGTTCAAGTACTTCAGGAAAACGTACGTTCTCCAAATGCCCAGAAGTAAAGAAGCTCATGCGACTTTCGCCCAGCTTTTTACTGAACAACCCCGGGCTTTGGCTGGAATCCACTGGACAATCAGACAGAATCATATCCAGCTTATGCTGAGCCAGTTGCTCTAACAGCATTTCGTGCGTTGATTCAAAGCAGCGAAGGTGGATGTTGTTATCTTCAGGAATAGTCGTCATTAAGATCTTACTGACTAGACGTTTAGACAGCGCATCCGCGACACCAACATCAAACAGTAGGTTGGAGCGCTGGCTGTAATTAACGATATCCAGCATCTCGTAACTCAGCCCAAACATTCGATCTGCGTATTTATAGACCAGTTGTCCTAGCTCGGTTGGCTCAACACTGCGACCATTTCGCTTAGTCAATTTGCCATCCATACGCTCTTCTAGCGCTTTGATTTGTCCGGTAACCGTTTGTGGAGTCAAAAACAGCGCATCGGCTGCTTTGGTAACTGAACCTTGTTTGCACACCATCCAGAAGTAGTACAAATGGTTATAGTTGAGATGAGACATTCTAAATCGCCTAAATTGAGTGACTCTCTTTTATAGCAAAATCTCGCCACGGCAACAATGTTCGATATAACCGATGACAAAAACAACTTACCCTTCATTTTTACGAAATAAGCACTGTCACATTCGCCACACTACTGTCATATAAATGACAAAGTGGTCAATATAAATCGATTTAATTCATCAATCACGTCAGATTAATCTCTTTTTCTCAAAAAGGATCAACCCCTTAAATATCAAGAATTTAAATGCGTAAATGCAAATTTACAGAACAAAAATCAACCGATGATCGCACTTAAATCACATAGAAATAGTTTCGTCATATTTCTGTAATATTCGAGTTCTACTATCGCGTCAGATTCAACAACAGGCCGCAAATAGATTAACCAAGGCCAAACGGAGAAAACTATGATGAACCAAGCAACTACAGCGACGACTCCTATGTCGACTACGACGCGTTGGCTGCGCTGGGCTAACTTGGCATTCATGCTTTACCTATTGCTACTTGCTGTTTCTATGGTAGGTAGTGGCTTTAAAATGGCGACAGGCGAGCACGCAAAAGTGCTATTCGAGTTTGCTTCTCACCCAGTAGCAGGCTTGATGATTGGTTTGGTTGCTACGGCACTGATTCAGTCTTCTAGTACTGTTACGTCTATTATTGTTGGTCTGGTAGCCGGTGGCTTACCTGTGACGACTGCAATCCCAATGATCATGGGTGCAAACATTGGTACTACCGTCACCAATACCCTAGTCAGTCTTGGTCACGTTCGTTGCAACACCGAGTTTAAGCGTGCTTTTGCAAGTGCTACGATTCACGACTTCTTCAACTTGCTTGCTGTCGCTATCTTCCTGCCGCTAGAAATGATGTTCGGTGTGCTAGACAAGATCTCTAGCTGGCTTGTATCGCCAATGATGGCGACAGGCGATATGAGCATGGGTGGTCTTAACTTCATCAAACCAATCACCAAGCCAATAGTGAGCGCTATTCAAGAGCCGCTGAGTGCATTTGGTGACGTGACCGGTGGTGTACTACTTATTGTTCTTGGTATCGCGACTATCTTCGTTGCTATCACTGTGATGGGCAAACTCATGAAGAGCCTAATGGTTGGTCGTGCTCGCGAAATTCTAAAGAACGCAATTGGTCGTGGCCCTATTCACGGTATCGTGTCTGGCTCTATCGTGACAGTACTGGTTCAGTCTTCATCAACAACCACCAGCTTAATGGTTCCGCTTGTCGGTACGGGTGCTCTGAAAGTTCGTGACGTGTACCCATTCACGCTAGGTGCGAACATTGGTACTTGTATCACGGGTCTGCTTGCTGCCACTGCGGTATCTGGTGAGTACGCTGTGTTTGCTCTGCAGATTGCTCTAGTGCACTTGGTGTTCAATATCATGGCAACGGTATTTATCTTCGGTATTCCGTTCCTGCGTGAGCTTCCAGTGAAAGGCGCCGACTTTATCTCTGATATGGCTATCAAGAACAAAGCCGTTGTGGCGGGTTACCTAGTGTCTATCTTCGTGATTATCCCAGGTTCGATTCTAGCCCTGACTGCTTAACGACGAATTCACTGGCGCCGCTAAATGGCAATGGTAAAGAATAAAAAAACGCTCAGCAGATGCTGAGCGTTTTCGTTTTTAGAAGTCACCATAATCGTAGGCGTCATAAGCATCGTACGCGTCGTAATGATCGATAAGATCGGCTTCATCGACGTAGTCCCAATAGTAATAGCGGTCATAATAGTAGTTGTAGTACGGGTCGCCGACATAATAGGTTTTGATGCGTTTATCTTCCGTCCAAAGGTAGTAGTTTGACGCCTTTAACACCGGGACAGAAAGCGTTTGCTCACCCACTTTGATATCCGTTTGTCCCTCAATGTTGCCGACAAAAGTCATCGGTTTACCTAGCACAAAGATCTTCGGGTCTAAAAATCGCTCTACCTTAACGACAAAACGGCTACTTCCCTGCCGGGTCTCATCTGGTCGCCCTTTCGCATCAAGCTCAAAATAACTGATTTGCAACTCACTACTGCTTGCCGACGGGTTAGTAAGTTTTGCGACCACCCCACCCCAGCGCGCTGGCTGACCTTTATAAGGTGTCGCATCAGGGTTCGCATCTTGATAACTGACCAACAGCTTTTCATCGGCAACTTTGATCTCATCGGGGCCGCTACTGCAGCCCACCAGTAAGGCTGCCAATATCCATACATACGCTCGCATTTTCTGCTCTCCTATTTTTCGCTCATTTCATTATGAGTCAACCGCTTAACGCTTCGCAAGTTACAACCTATTGTTGAGTCTTTGCATCCTATTATTGACACATCACTTAGCGACGCAGACCGCCAATACAGCACAACAATACCAAGACTAGAAACTAACCCAAGATTGACGTTGACCAACTTACCGAAGTTTAAGTCGTTGTTTACTCTATTACGTAATCACTATGTATAGGACTCTGTCATGAAAACAAAAATTCTACTTCTCAGCACACTTATCGCCTCACCAAGCTTTGCATACTACTGTGACCAAACCGCAGAAGGCGCTATCGATGGAGCAGTAGATGGTGCAATCACCGGCGCTGTTGTCGGTGGTATTGTTGACGGCGGACGCGGCGCAGCTGCCGGTGCTGCAATTGGTGGCGGTACGGGTGCGGTTGTAGGTACTGTTGATGGCGCTTACGATGAAGAAGCGTGTGAAGTCGTTACTGATGTCGCTGTAGAAGACGAAATCGTGGCTGAAGAAGTCGTTGAAGAAGAAATTATCGAAGAAGAGATCGTCGACGAGGAAATCGCTGAAGAGTACTACTACGACTAACGTTTTACCTTCACATTTTGGCAGTTACCTAGAGGTAACATCCCCCTATGTTACTGCCAACCTTCTCCCTCCAGCGATAAACTGCAATCAATAAACTCGACGAAAAGGTCCAGTATGCACAAAATCGCACTTGTTACCGGTGCGTTTCAAGGGATCGGTCTCGCCACATCTGAAATGCTCATGGAACAAGGTTTCCACGTGATCATGGCGGACATCCAATCTTGCAGCGCCCTCGCCAATGAACTCCGTCACAAAGGCTACCTGGCATCGCACGTTAAAATTGATCTTGCGATGTCTTCAATGTTTCCGGCTATCGCCAACAAGATAGAGGAAGAGTTTGGTCGTTTAGATGTGTTGGTCAACAACGCTTCAATCTTAGCGGATTTTGGCAAGCATCCATCACGGATCGATGAGGACACTTATCGACGAGTGATTGAAATCAATCAGATTGGCCCATTCTTGCTTACACGAGCTTTAACCCCGCTACTGAAAAAATCCGCCGGGGCTCGTGTGGTCAATGTATCGAGCCAAGCGGCTCAGCTTTCTCAGCTCGCCAATATGAACTCCCCTTGGAGAGATGATGTCTGTGCAGCCTATCAGTCCTCAAAAGTTGGTGTTAACGCCAACACAGTCCTGTTTGCCAAAGAGCTTGAACCATTTGGTATTAAGGTGAATTCCTACTGCCCTGGTTGGGTCGATTCCGGCATGAATCTAGATGAACTGCCTGAATACGGAGACAAGGTGAAGCTGAAAACACCACGAGAAGGCGCCGACACTGCGATTTGGTTAGCGACACTAGAAGAAGATGGTCCAACCGCAGGCTTTTTTACCGAACGTGAAGCCATTAGCTGGTAAAGAAGCTTTTAGTCAGCAACAGAGCTATATTAGCTGGTCACAAAAAACGCCGAGCAGACTGACCTGCTCGGCGTTTTTGTTCGACTCTTTACATGAAACGTTATACTGAAAACGGATAACGAATCGGCTCGTGACTCTCGTACCCAATCACTTCAAAATCATCCAGCGTTACCCAAGTTTCTAGATCTTCTAGTGACTTTATTTTTGGGTTAATGCGAAACTCTGGCGCAGCCAAGGGCTCACGTTTAAGCTGCACGTCACGCATCAGCTCAAGCTGATCTTCATAAATATGCGCATTCACAATCTTGTGGTAAGCCAGACCCGGCTTCTTGCCGGTGATTTGCGCCATGATGGCCAAGAACACATACACCTGAACCATATTGAAATTAAGTCCAAGCGGCACGTCACAAGAGCGCTGAGTACTGTTTAGATATAAGGTGTCACCCAATAGAGAAAAGTGGTGGCTGTACATACAAGGACGTAGGCACCCCATATGAAATTCACCTGGGTTGTAGAAATTAAGAATTTCACCACGGTCATCAACGCCCTTTGAAAGGTCATCAACAATCTTGCGAAGCTGGTCAATATGGCCGCCATCCGGCTTCGCCCATGCTCGGCCTTGAACACCATAGACACGTCCCATATCGTCTTCGCCTTTACGATATGGATTGTTTAACCACGCTTCATTGAGGTTAGCGTTGGCATCCCACGTTTTGGTGCCCAACTTGCGAAAATCTTCCGCATTGTCATAGCCGCGGATGTAGCCAAGTAGCTCAGCGACTGCTGCTTTCCAAAAGCTCTTGCGAGTTGTGACCAATGGAAAGGCATTACCAGCAACATCGTAAGTAAGATCGGCATTAATCACGGTTAAACAACGTTTACCAGTGCGCTCGTTCTCAACCCAAATACCCTCGTCAACGATTCGCTGACATAAGTCTAAATACTGCTTCACGACAATTCCTATTACTTCGATACTTTTGGAGTGGTTGCACCGTTGACTTTATAAGCCCACGCGACCATCAAGCCGCCAATGATCATCATTGGCAATGAGAGGATTTGACCCATTGAGATAAATCCACCAAACAAACCTAGGTGGGCATCCGGCTCGCGCACGTACTCTACCATAAATCTAAAGGTTCCATAACCAAGCAAGAACAAGCCAGAGACAGAGCCTTCTGGGCGAGGTTTACGAATGAACCAGTTCAGAATTAGGAATAACACCACACCTTCTAACGCAAACTCATACAATTGAGATGGGTGGCGAGGTAACGGACCGCCGTTGGGGAAGATAATCGCCCATGGCACATCTGTCACGCGTCCCCAAAGCTCACTATTCATGAAGTTGCCAAGACGCCCCATGCCTAAGCCAAACGGCACTAGTGGCGCAATAAAGTCCGCAACATTGAAGAAAGTGCGACCGTTTTTACGTGCGTACCAAAACATCGCCGTGATAACACCCAGCAAGCCGCCGTGGAATGACATACCGCCAGTCCACACTTTAAATAGATAAAGCGGGTCTTGTAGCAGCTCTTCAAAGCCGTAAAACAATACGTAGCCGACGCGACCACCGATAACTACTCCAAGAAAGCCGGCAAACAGAAGATCCGACACTTGCTCTCGAGTCCAACCTGAACCTGCCTTATCTGCGCGTCGATTTGCAAGCCACAAAGCGAAAGCAAAACCGATCAAGTACATCAAACCGTACCAACGGACAGACAGCGGACCTAACTCAAACAGAACAGGGTCAATATTTGGAAACTGGATATATCCCTGAGACATAAAACGCTCACTTAAAGTTATTAAATAATGGGGCTAAAACATCATAGAAAATGCCACGAACAATAGAAAGACTGCAAAAATCTTTTTAAGTTTCGGTGTTGGCATTGTCGTCGCCAACTTGGCACCAAATCGCGTCGTCACCATGGAGGTAGCGGCAATCGCAAACAAAGCTGGTAGGTAAACATAGCCGACACTGAATTCCGGCAGCCCTTCGGCCTTCGCACCATGAAACACGAAGCCTAACATGCCTGCCAGTGCAATCACACAACCACAAACAGAAGAAGATCCCACCGCACGGCGCATTTCAACGCCATGTTTACTCAAAAATGGCACCGACATCGAACCGCCACCGATGCCTGCTAGGCTCGAAACCATGCCAATTCCCGCACCACAGCATGTGGTGATAAATGGAGATGGAAGATTTCGTACCGTTTGAGACTTAATTGATAGGAACATTTGAATCGCTAACATCAGCACGATAAAAGCAAACACCTTTGGCAGGTAATGCGAAGGGATCCACTCTGCGATGTAAGAGCCAGCAAACCCACCGATGACCACACCGGGTATGAGCCACTTAATCACAAACAAATCAACATTGCCTAACTTAAGGTGATTTATTGCCGATGAACCAGAGGTAATAATGATCGAAGCCAGAGAGGTCGCAAGTGCTATATGCATGACTAAATCACTACCAATGCCAAACTTAGGCAGCAAAAACGCCAGGGCTGGTACAACAATCAGGCCGCCGCCAATCCCCAGCAGACCCGACATAGTTCCTACTACAGCACCAAGCAGTAGCAACAGCAATATCAATTCGTAATTCACAACAAGACCAAAATATAAGAGTTAAAATTTACCTGCACGGATGAAGCCTGCAAGACCTTTGGCCTCAAAGAAATCGCGCATTTGATTGTAGATGGTTTTTCCATAGGGTTGCATCAGCGCTTTGTCAGCAAGTTGTTTAAGCTCATCGAGTGAGCTCTGCGCAAGCAAGTATTTCACTTTTGCCACGTTAGAGGTGTTCATACTCAAGGTATCGTAACCCAAGCCAACGAGTAGAAGCGCGCCAATAGGGTCACCGGCTAACTCGCCACAGATACACACAGGTAAGTCATAGGCTTGGCAAGTCGCAAAAATGTGTTTCATTGCCGCAAGCACTGAGGGGTGCAACGTTTCGTAGATGTCTGCTACTTGCGCATTATTGCGATCAACCGCCAATAAATATTGGGTTAAGTCATTGGTGCCCACCGAAACAAAATCGACTCGCTGTGCCATGAACGGCAAAATATACAACATCGATGGGACTTCAATCATCACACCGATTTGTGGTTTTTTCACCTCTGGATGAGCATCATGCACTTCCTGATAAGCTTGTTCAATCAGGGTTGCCGCATCATCAAACTCCTGCACCGAAGAGACCATAGGCAGCAAAATGCTCAGATTATCAATGCCAATGCTAGCACGAAGCATCGCACGCAACTGAATCAAAAAGATATCAGGATGATCTAGGGTAAAACGGATCCCACGCCAACCCAAAAATGGATTATCTTCCTCGATAGGCAAATACGGCAACGCTTTATCGCCACCAATATCCAATGTACGCATGACGACTCGCTTATTCGAGTAAGCACTTAGCACAGAACGATATTGATGCAGTTGCTCTTCTTCCGATGGAAACTGCTGCTGCAATAAGAACGAAATTTCGGTGCGGTACAAGCCGACGCCATCAACGTTTTTGTTGATTGAAATACTGGTATCAGCACTAAGACCCGCATTGAGCATAACTTGAATACGCTGACCATCTTTGGTGGCGGCCTCAAGGTCAGCCGTCGACTCCACCATTTGTGACAGTTCCGACTCCTCACTGACCAGCTCTCGGTATTCCAATAGCAGCTCTTGGCTAGGGTCTGGGAATATTTCACCGCTGTAGCCATCAACAATACCGAGCTTGCCACTAAGCAGCTCAGGGTTAGTATTCACCCCCATGACCGCTGGAATGCCCATGGCTCTAGACAAAATTGCCGCGTGCGAGTTAGCCGCGCCTTCCAGCGACACAACTGCAAGCAATTGCTGTTTCGGAATAGACGCTAAAATCGAAGCGGTCAGCTCTCGAACCACTAAAATCACGGGCTCGTTAAACTCGTGAATGGGGTACTCTGTATCATGGAGGAAGAACAGCAATCGCTGCCCAAGCTCTTTAATGTCTTGCGCCCGCTCGCGTAAATACACATCGGACATTTTTGCAAAGCGGTTAGCGTAACTTTCGACGACTTGGCGCAGTGCCCAATCGGCTTTATCCCCTTTTTGGATCTGAGCTTTGAGGTCGTTTCTCAACATCGGATCGTTGAGTAAGTGGGTAAACAAGTCAAATATGGCCAGCGCATCTTTATTAAGCTCCAAATCGAGCTTTTTGCGCATGCGCTTAAAGTCCGCCAGCGCATGTTCTATCGCAACCGAGAGCATCTCTTGCTCACGTGCCACATCAAGCGTGGACGCAGGGAATACGTCACTCAGGTCTGGCTGAGTGTTGTCCCACCAAATAGGGCCAATCGCAACACCAGAAGAAGCCCCGATGCCCTTAATGACAAGCGCAGCATTATCATCAAAAAAGCCATGTCCCTGGGCGATCGCATGAGCAATCAACACCGCGATCTGCGCAGACAATGTGACCAGAAAAGACTCTTCCATTTCACTAAATTGTCGGGAGCTTTTTTGCTGCACGACCAACACACCGAGCACTTGCTTGCGATGGATAATAGGCGTGCCAAGAAAGGAATGATAGAGGTCTTCCCCCAGTTCAGGGAAGAACTTAAATGCGGAGTGTTTGGCGGCCTCTGCCAGGTTGATAGGTTCGGCGGTACGCTTAACTAAGCCGACCAAACCTTCATTGAAGCCAATATGAATCGTATCACCTTGGAAGGTAAGCCCTTGGGTCGCCATGAGCTCTAGGCGCTGCTTATCGTCGTTGGCAAGATAAATAGTGCAGCACTCGGTATTCATCGCTGAACACGTTTGCTGCACTAACATCTCGAGGGCTGCATGCACGTCTTCTACTTTTGAGACGTGCTCAACTATATCCCTTAGTTGCGATAGCATACTTACCCTCTTCGATGCTTTCTTTTGCCTTTAAATTTTCGTTCTTTAAACGGCATCGCTAGCGAAGCAAACTCTTTCATCGCACGGCGGTAGACATCACGCTTGAACGAAACCACTTGTCTAACTGGGTACCAATAACTTACCCAACGCCAACCATCAAACTCAGGGGTATTACCGCGCTGCATATTGATTTTGGACTCATCGCAGTCCAAGCGCAGTAAAAACCATTTCTGTTTTTGCCCGATACAGACCGGTTTCGAATCCCAGCGCACCAAACGCTTAGGTAACTTATATCTTAACCAGTGACGACTGACCGCAACGATTTTAACGTCGTTCTTAGTCAATCCCACTTCTTCATACAGTTCTCGATACATGGCCTCTTCAGGGGATTCACCTTCGTCAATACCGCCCTGAGGAAACTGCCATGAGTGTTGTCCGTATCGTTTAGCCCAGAAGACCTGACCATGGTTGTTACAGATTACAATACCAACATTAAGTCGGTAACCATCGCCATCTATCACTGGCCAACCTCAATTAAATTTTCATTACCTTGATTTTTCCACATATCCCCAACTTGAGCAAACTTATGGATGTGTAAATTTGAACAATTACCACTTCTTTGTAGTTCACTGGATAAGATTCAAACAACATCGTAGTTATCAACACCACAATGAGACATAGGCCACATTTATTCACCTTTTCTGTGAATAACTGTGTGCAGAATCGTTGATCTCTCTAAAAAATCGTAGAAAAACTAGAACCTACTAAACTATCCCAAAAACAGAACAATATAATAAAGTCATAATAAACATAAACATAAAACCAAAACCATCATGTCTTATGCGTAGTTCTTAAGATTTTGATTTGCCACCATTTAGATCGGTCAAAGATCCACCACAGCTTGGTTTATCCACATTAGGATTGCCAGTTTTCATACAAAGCCCGATATTTCAAGCAGTTTATCAGGTCAAATATACTGATTATTTATCCATGCATTCATTTTTAATGGCAATTAAGCAATCTAGCTGTGGATAACTATTTAATAGATCAAGTTTGCAGCGAAGTGATCCTTTTTTGTACAGAGCTAGAATTCGTTCTCATGGTAAACTAGCGGCGGTTAGAAAAAACAGCGACATTAACACCCATGAACACAGCACCAAAATCCGAAGCCGAACTGTTAGAACGCGCCCGTCAAATCGCTGGCATGAGCTTTGGCGATCTTGCCAAGCCAGCCAATATGCGTGTACCTGACAATCTCAAGCGAGACAAGGGTTGGGTTGGTCAATTACTGGAGTGGCACCTTGGTGCAACGGCTGGCAGCAAACCTGTACAAGATTTTCCTGAAATCGGTGTCGAGCTAAAGAGCATCCCAATTGGCTACAATGGCAAACCACTGGAGTCGACCTTCGTTTGCGTCGCCCCTTTAACAGGGATCACTGGGTTAACTTGGGAAGCCAGCCATATTCGAAATAAACTGTCGCGAGTCCTTTGGCTACCTGTTGAGGGTGAGCGCGAGATTCCTGTCGCAGAGAGGCGTGTGGGATCTCCGCTTATCTGGAGCCCTTCGAAGCAAGAAGAGGCATTGCTTAAAAACGACTGGGAAGAGCTCATGGATTTGATTGCACTCGGTGATGTTAATCAAATTACCGCCAGAAGCGGTGAAGTACTGCAAATAAGGCCAAAGGCCGCCAACAGCCGAGCGAAGACGGAAGCGTATGGCACAAATGGTCAGCCAATAAAAACCCTACCCCGAGGCTTTTACCTCAGAGCGAGTTTTACGAGCTATATCTTAGAAACCTACTTTGCTTAATACCTGTTTGCCGCTACAGAGACACGCTCAGTGCAAGTTGAGTTCAATATCACAGTAGCGATTCATCTCTGCGCTGCCGCACTCATCGTAGGCGTTATGAAGCCGTAGATAAGCTTTTTCTACACCGAGACGTGTCAGTGCTTCTTTTACAGAATCTAAAGATTCGTAATGAATAGGCTCATCATCTTGTTTAATGGGTTCGAGTTTGTGCTTGTATTCCACTGCAAGTAAATAGTGTGAAATATCAGCACAACCGATCACAAACACTTTAGGTGGCTTATAACTCTCTTTATGATGTCCGTGTAACCAACGATCGAGCTGATGTTTTTGCATAGTCCACCTCCTCTGCTTTGTGGATAATGCGTGACTTATCACTATCAGTTTAGCCAAGGCGCAGCCAGTTGCGCATAAAATGAGCAGAACTTTTATAAAAACGGGGTATAGTGGAATCAAGTAACAACAAGCAAGGATGGCTCAATGAAATACCACAAGCTCCCACACTCTTCGCTCGAAGTCAGTAAAATCTGTTTGGGAACCATGACATTCGGTGAGCAAAACACCAAGCAAGAAGCCTTTGAGCAGCTTGATTATGCCGTTGAACGCGGGATCAATTTCATTGATACTGCAGAGATGTATCCAGTTCCACCCAAACAAAACACTCAAGGGTTAACTGAATCTTATATCGGTGACTGGCTATCGCATTCTGATAAAAGACAAAAAGTCGTTTTAGCAACCAAGGTCGCAGGCCCGCGCAACGTCCCTTACATTCGCGAAAATATGAGCCTAGATCGCCGCAATATACATCAAGCTCTCGATGACAGCCTCGCTAGATTAAAAACCGACTATATCGACCTTTACCAGCTTCATTGGCCCCAGCGCAAAACTAACTGTTTCGGCCAACTTAATTACCCTTATCCTGACGACAATGAAGAAGTTACCTTAATTGAAACGCTCGAAGCACTAAACGAGCTGATTAAGGTGGGAAAAATTCGCTACATTGGCGTCTCCAACGAAACGCCATGGGGTGTAATGACACTGCTCAAGTTGGCGGAAAAGCACGACTTGCCAAGAATCGTTTCCATTCAAAACCCTTATAATTTACTTAATCGAAGCTTTGAAGTGGGACTGTCGGAAATCAGTCACCATGAAGGGGTTGAGCTACTCGCCTACTCGCCATTAGCCTTCGGCTGCTTGAGCGGTAAATACCTTGAGGGACAAAAACCTGAAGGCGCACGTTGCAGCCTATTTGAACGCTTTGTCCGTTACTTCACGCCTCAAGGCATTGAAGCAACTCAGGCTTATGTCGATCTTGCCCATAAACACGGCCTAGATCCATCACAAATGGCCCTGGCATTTGTGAATCAACGTCCTTTTGTGGCCTCCAATATTATTGGTGCCACCAATCTCGACCAACTAAAAAGCAATATCGATAGTATTGACGTCACCTTGTCCGATGAACTGTTAGAAGAGTTACAAATAATAGGGGCAAGGTATTCAAATCCTTGCCCCTAATCGTGTTTTCTAGCGCGTTTTTGAGGGATGGAAAAATGACTCAATCTCGCTATATCAAGAACTCGGCGGGCAGTGACACTGCCCGCCTTGAGTTACGTAGCTAATCTTGACTGCAACTCTCGACGTAGATGACGAGCTTTGCGTTTAGCGACAACTTGAGGAGCTGCGACATGACCAAGTGGACGACCTTCTTTGTCTAAGCCGATGTCTCTTAGTAGGTGCTCGTTGTGAAGCGGCAATTGATACGCGCTACGACGGTAGCGTCTTTTCCACTCACGCTCTTCTTTTTGAATGTCAGCTTTAATTAGCCATGTTGCGATAGTTAGATAAACAGAAGTACGCATAATAATCTCCAGATTATGAAATAAAGAGGAGAGAAATAGCAGTCTAGGAAAGATATAAAGACTCTTATGTGACTGCTATTTCCGCAGCCTCATAAGGTTACGGATTAATTAAGCTTGTGCTGAACTTGCTACCGGTTTGTCGGTAACAGTGGCGGTCGAAACTAGACCACACATATGATCAGCATCAGTACGGCGAACAGCACAAGCGTTGATAAAAGAAATACGATTCATCATTTTCTGTGCCTCCATACTGACTTTATTAATCCTGAAATTTGGGTAAATGAGCGTCTCGCTCACGGTTAATTCTTATGCAGTTCGTTTATTAAATCAACAAAGCATATATAAAAAAGTGAAAAACAAATGAATACTCTAGTGATGACGATCAAGAGTGTTTTAATGCCGAGTATTTAATCAATCACCTACAAAAATACGGTGATTAATTTTATTTAAGCAAAATACAACCTGATATTATTTCAAGCCCACTTAGTGCGAGCTACATCAACCTTCCGTGTAATTGCAATGTAAACCACTTAAAACGGCGTCAATTTCAACCAAAAAAGGTGCCGAAGCACCTTTCATTGTTCAAAACCTATCCGTTACGCTAGATAGTCTCTTCTGTGATCAAGTTGTGCTTGTTCAACAAGCGATACATCGTCGCCCGCGAAATACCTAACTCTTTCGCCGCTTGCGTTACCTGCCCGTTGTGACTATCGAGGACTAAAATAAGCGCATCACGCTCTGAGCGTTCACGAATACTTTTCAAACTACGTTTACCAGAAAACGTACCCGGTAGCTCAAAGTGTTTTTTCGATAACACCTCTTCTTCAGTCATTAATACCGCTCGCTTCACCTGATTCAGTAGCTCCTTCACGTTTCCAGGCCAATGATAATAAGTCAGTGACTTAATTGCATCGTCGTCAATAGATTTCACAGGAGAATTAAATTCTTTAGCAAATTGGTTTATGTAATGTGTCACCAATAGTGCAATATCTGTCGCACGCTCTTTAAGACTAGGGACATTAATTCTTAACACATTAATGCAATGGAAGAGCTCCTCGTTAAAGGTACCGTCACCCAAGGCTTTCTCAATATCTGAGGAATCCGCCGCTAAAATACGCACATCAAATTCCTTGATGCCTTTAGCCGTTTCGATTTGCCCATCTTGATAGAACTTTAACAAGTTAAGTTGCTGCTTAGGTGGCAGAGTAAATATGTCGTTGAGGACAATGGTGCCGCCAGATGCTTGATCAAGCAATGAACTCTGAGAAGCGTCATGCATACCAAAAAACTCATTTTCGAAACGAGCATCCGAAAACGCACGACAATTGACAGCAATAAACGGTTTTTGCGAGCGAGCTGAACAGCGATGAATCGCCTTGGCGACCGACTCCTTACCTGCTCCAACTTCACCGTGGATCATAATACTCACGTCTGTTGGACCAATACGACGAATTTGGTCACGTAGTCGTCTAATGGGCAGCGATTGCCCGACTATACCTAGGTCGTTATCGTTGCCATTGTGCGGCCAAACTTTTTGCTCAAGTTTGAGCATACCAAGCTGGTGACCAATGGTACTCATGAGTCTTGAGTCTGGAATTGGCGTGGTGAAGAAATCGATACAGAAATTGACGATAAATTGGCAAATCGTATCTGAGCTAAGTTGCGACTCACGGATAAACGCTATCCAACGCACCTGCTTATGCGTACTAACGAGTTTCGCGATACCATTTAAGCTAAAATCATCCCGCGTGAGATCGACAATACCAATACATGGTCCAATCTCAGAAAACAGTGCATCTGCTTTGCGAAGATCAGAGCATTGCGTGCAGCGCCAACCCGCTTGCTCTAAAACAGATAGCCAAGGCTCATAAACTCCACCCACCACGACCAAAGAGCCGGGGATTGAATCCATCCGAAATTCGGTTCCCATTACATCATTCCTATTATTGTTTTTAGATTCAATAGCTCCATTCTATGCATGTGGCGCTATCTATCAAAGACGACTATCGCGTTTAAAACGTACAGAGGTGTCTCACATTTAAGACTAGTGCACGATTTGTAACTTTTCTATAAACATTCAAAGGAATTTGGCATAAAAAAAAAAGCCTCTCCGCAGAGAGGCTTTGTAAGAAGTCATAACCTTAGCAGAGAGCTTACTGCTGAGGACGCATCGCTGGGAATAGGATAACGTCACGGATGGTGTGCGTATTAGTAAATAGCATCGCCAGGCGGTCGATACCAATACCTTGACCCGCTGTTGGTGGTAGACCGTGCTCTAGTGCAGTGATGTAGTCTGCATCGTAGTACATTGCTTCGTCATCACCTGCGTCTTTCGCATCAACCTGTGCTTTGAAGCGTGCGTCTTGATCTTCTGCATCGTTAAGCTCAGAGAAGCCGTTCGCGACTTCACGGCCACCGATGAAGAACTCAAAGCGGTCAGTGAAGAATGGGTTGTCATCGCTACGACGCGCCAGTGGAGAGATATCTGCTGGGTAGCCAGTGATGAACGTTGGCTGGATTAGCTGAGGCTCAGCCGTCTCACCAAAGATCTCTTCAAGAAGCTGGCCACATGTCCAGAACGTCTCTACTTCAACGTGTACAGACTTAGCAATCGCTACCATCTTGTCACGGTTAGTTAGGTCTTCTTCTGTCAATGCTTGGATTTCAGCGTGATCTGGGTTGTAGTGTTTGATCGCTTCAAACATACTCATACGTGCGTAAGTGCCACCAAACTCAACGGTTTCGTCACCGTAAGGCATAGACGTTGAACCTAGAACATCCATCGCTACCGTGCTTAGCATCTCTTCAGTGAGATCCATCAGATCTTTGTAGTCAGCGTATGCTTGGTAGAATTCCATCATAGTGAATTCTGGGTTGTGACGTGGCGATAGGCCTTCGTTACGGAAGTTACGGTTGATCTCGAATACGCGATCAAAGCCACCAACCACTAGACGTTTTAGGTAAAGCTCAGGGGCAACACGCAGGAACATGTCGATATCAAGTGCGTTATGGTGCGTGATAAATGGACGTGCAGTCGCACCGCCAGGGATCACGTGCATCATTGGCGTTTCGACTTCTAGGTAGCCTTTTGAGCTCATGAAGTTACGAATTGCTGATACAAGCTTAGAGCGAATGATGAATGCGTGACGAGAGTCTTCGTTAACGATTAGGTCAACGTAACGCTGACGGTAACGCATCTCTTGGTCAGTTAGACCGTGGAACTTCTCTGGTAGTGGACGAAGTGCTTTCGTTAGCAACTCGTACTCTTCCATGTTCACGTAAAGATCGCCTTTACCAGACTTGTGAAGTGCACCTTTCACACCGATGATGTCACCGATATCAAGGCCTTGGTATTTCTCTTTTAGCTCTTTTTGAACATCTTTTGCTGCGTATGCTTGGATACGACCAGACGTTTCTTGAATCGCTAGGAATGGACCACGCTTAGCCATAACACGGCCTGCGATTGCCACTACGTGGTTTAGCTCTTCTAGTTCTTCTTTCGTCTTCTCACCAAATTCCGCTTGAAGGTCGCCTGCTAGGTGTTCACGACGGAAATCATTTGGGTGGCCGTTGGCTTTGCAGCTTTTACGGATATGATCCAGCTTGCTACGACGCTCAGCGATCAGCTTGTTTTCTTCAGGTGAAGAGGCTTCTTGTGCGTTTTCGTTTTGAACAGCATCAGTCATTTTTCGATGTATCCTGTTTTAAAAGTGGTGAAAAGCTTACAGGCCTGATTTTAGGCTAGCTTCGATAAATTTGTCCAAGTCGCCATCAAGAACCGCTTGAGTGTTACGGTTTTCAATGCCAGTACGCAAGTCTTTAATGCGTGAGTCATCAAGTACGTAAGAGCGAATTTGGCTGCCCCAACCGATGTCAGATTTAGCATCTTCGTTCGCTTGCTTCTCTGCATTTTGTTTTTGCAGTTCATGCTCGAACAATTTTGCACGTAGCTGTTTCATCGCTTGGTCTTTGTTTTTATGCTGAGAACGATCGTTCTGACACTGAACCACGATGTTAGTTGGAACGTGAGTAATACGAACCGCAGATTCCGTGGTGTTAACGTGCTGACCACCCGCACCAGAAGCGCGGTAAACGTCGATACGAAGATCAGACGGGTTGATCTCGATATCAATGTTGTCATCAATCTCTGGATAAACAAACGCAGAAGCAAATGAAGTGTGACGACGGCCGCTTGAGTCAAATGGTGACTTACGAACTAGACGGTGAACACCTGTCTCTGTACGTAGCCAACCATAAGCATACTCGCCAGAGACCTTCACAGTCGCGCCTTTAAGGCCAGCGACTTCACCTTCTGATACTTCGATGATTTCTGTCTTGAAGCCTTTCGCTTCTGCCCAACGAAGATACATGCGTAGCATCATGTTGGTCCAGTCTTGCGCTTCCGTACCACCAGAGCCCGATTGCAAGTCGATGTAGCAATCTGACGCATCGTGGTCACCGGCGAACATACGACGGAACTCAAGCGTTTCTAGCTTGGCTTCCAGTTCAGCAAGTTCTGGTTCAATTTCATCGAAAGTTTCTTGGTCTTCTTCTTCAACCGCAAGCTCAAGAAGACCGTCTACGTCTTCCACACCTTGGTCAAGAAGGTCGATGGTTTCAACAACCGCTTCTAATGAGGCACGTTCTTTACCTAGTGCTTGCGCACGCTCAGGCTCGTTCCATACATCCGGTTGTTCAAGTTCTGCGTTGACTTCTTCTAGACGCTCTTTCTTAGCGTCATAGTCAAAGATACCCCCTCAGGATATTTGTGCGTTCAGACACATCCTGTAGGCGGTTTTTGATAGGATTGATTTCAAACATATTTGCTCAGCATTTATGAGTAGAATTTAACCGCAGAATTCTACTCAAAAATGTGACGAAGATACAGGAAAATATCGATTTTCCTTGACCGAAATATCAACCCCCTATCGAGGCTCAATATGGTCGACCATCAGTTGCAATGACTGGTTTCCACGAAAGTCATTGATATCCAGTTTGTAAGCGAGAGTGACGGTTTTCACCGAAGCATCTGGCCAACGGCGTAAATCCACATTAAAGGCGATCGCATCCAGCATAATATTGGTGCCAAACCCTTTATGCATCGGCTCAACCATCAGCTTGAGGTGTTTTTCTCCAACCAGCTTTTGATGCAGCACTTTAAACTCACCATCAAACACAGGATCAGGGAACGCTTGTCCCCAAGGACCTCCAGCACGGATCTGCTCTGCGGTATGCATGGAAAACTCTTCCGGCGTTAACTCACCATCCGACAAGATAATACCTTTTAACGCGGTATCACCCAGCTCTTCACGCACCACCTCATCAAACAGCTTACTAAAGCGCTCGAAGTCTTTTTCCATGATGGTAAGACCGGCTGCCATCGCGTGACCACCGAACTTTAAAATCAATCCCGGGTTCTGGGTATCAATACGGTCAAGAGCATCACGCATATGCAAACCTTGGATAGAACGACAAGAACCCTTAATTGTTCCTTCGCCACCATCGGCAAACGCTATCACCGGGCGATGGAATTTGTCTTTGATACGAGAAGCCAAAATGCCAATCACACCTTGGTGCCAATCACGCTGGAACAGCGCTAGGCCATACGGCAGCGCCGCCTTATCACTAATTTGCAAGCGCTCACAAAATGCCAATGCCTCTTGCTTCATGCCTTCTTCGATGTCTTTGCGCGTCTGGTTAAGACCATCAAGTTCACTGGCCATCCGGCGAGCAGCGTGGAGGTTATCCGACATCAAAAGCTCAACACCAAACGACATGTCATCCAAGCGACCAGCGGCATTGATTCGTGGACCAAGCGCAAAACCAAAATCGGATGCCACCAGCTTTCTTGCATCGCGCTTAGCAATTTCAATCAAAGCTTGAATGCCGGGTCTAGCTTTGCCCGCTCGAATTCGCTGCAGGCCTTGATGCACCAAAATGCGGTTGTTCTCATCCAAAGGCACCACATCGGCAACGGTACCAAGCGCCACCAAATCAATCAGCTCCATCAATTTTGGCTCAGCCATACCTTGCTCGGCGAACCAATTGCGCTTTCTCATATAAACGCAAAGTGCCATCATAAGATAAAACGCGACGCCAACACCCGCTAGCGCTTTCGATGGAAACCCACACTCATTGAGGTTGGGGTTGACCATTGCATCTACATTCGGCAGCTCTGAACCCGGTAAGTGGTGGTCAGTCACCAGCACCTTGATGTTATTGTCTTTGGCGTACTGCACCCCGGAAATCGAAGAAACACCATTATCAACAGTCATGATGACTTCTGCACCAATCTCGATAGCTTGATCGACCACTTCAGGGCTTAGACCATAGCCATCTTCAAAACGGTTCGGCACCAGATAGTCTACATTTCGACTGCCTAGCATACGCAGCGCCAATACAGAAAGCGCCGAGCTCGTAGCACCATCAGCATCAAAGTCACCGACAACGATGATGCGCTTTTGCTGCTCAATCGCTTCAAACAGCAGCTCAACAGCGGGGTCAATTCCCGCTAGTTGTTGGTAGGAATGCAGCCCTTTGGCCGCTTTTTCCAATTGAGCGACATCACTCACACCACGGCTGATGTACAGACGGCGCAGCAAAACAGGTATAGAGTCAGGAAGTATCGAAATATCGACGTCAGGGCGGCGTTGGATTTCTATCATAAAATGCAATGGGGCCTTAAAAGGCCCCAATCCTAATCGTTATTGAATTTGTTGTAGACGCTTTAGAAGATCAGCAGGAGGAAGATAGCCACCCACCATTTCACCGTTTGGTAGGAAAATAGCTGGCGTACCACTGATACCTAGTTCGCGTCCAAGCTCATAGTGCTTAGCTACGGTCTCTTGACACTGCTTCAGGTCACCATCAAACACCGCTTCTTTGCGGTTAACTTTAGCATCGTGCATCGCGTCTGCGGGATTTTCTGAACACCAGATTTTCGCCATTTGGTCAGCAACCGAGCCCGTCGCTCCTTGTCGTGGGTAAGCAAGGTAGCGCACTGTAATTCCAAGGTCGTTGTATTGTTCCATTTGACTGTGCAGTCTCACGCAGTAGCCGCAAGTAATATCAGTGAATACCGTCACCACGTACTTTTCGTCTTTTGCTTTGTATTCAATGACTGTATCCGCAAATGATGCGATTTTTTCAGCATTGATTGGCGCTTGGCGCTCAGCAATCACATCTTTGTAATTGCCGTCAGCATCGATAGAGTACAGTGTGCCGGCAATGAAATGATCACCTGATGGTGATGCGAACAAGATACCGCCAGGTGTGCGAACTTCTATCAGACCCGCGATATCTGAAGCCACGATTTCTGATACCTCAATGCCGATTTTGGCAAATCGTTCACGAATGGCCGCTTCGTCTGCTGCAGAACTCGCCGCCGCCGCTTCAACGACAGTTGCTGGTGTTGCTTGGCTTGGTTGAGACTCTTCTGCACCGCAAGCCGTCACGAAAAATGGCAGAGAAAGTAGAGTTAAGCGGCGTAATACGCTCATTAAAATCACCTTTGTATAGAAAACGTTAAATTAAGCCCTTGGATGATGCTGGCTATGAATGTTCTTCAATCGTTCAGTTGCTACGTGAGTATAAATTTGTGTCGTAGATAAGTCACTATGCCCTAGCAACATCTGTACGACACGCAGATCTGCGCCATAGTTCAATAGATGCGTCGCAAAAGCGTGTCTTAGTACGTGTGGCGACAATAACTCGGTATCAATATCAGCCAGCACAGCATAGAACTTAATACGGTGCCAAAAGGTTTGTCGGGTCATCTGCTTGGCTCGTTTACTTGGAAACACCACGTCCGAGGTTTTCTCACCAAGCAACTGAGGGCGACCTTTATCGATAAACTCAGAGATCCAATCAATGGCGTTCTCGCCCATGGGCACCAAACGCTCTTTGTTACCTTTACCCACAACACGTACCACGCCTTGTCTTAGGCTGATATTTTCCATCGTCAGGCTCACAAGCTCAGTGACACGAAGGCCTGTTGCATAGAGCAGCTCTAGCATCGCTTTGTCACGCAACTCTATAGGATCGTTCGGATCGGGCGCTTCCAGGAGTGCCATCACTTGATCTTCGGTTAAATCTTTCGGTAGTCGCTTAGGGAGTTTTGGGCTCACCAATAGAGCGGTTGGATCGTCCGAGCGCAGTTTTTCTCGGTGCAGATATTGGAACAACCGACGGATCGCAGACAGCATTCTCGCTCTTGAGCTTTGTTGGTAGTTTTGATCCGCCAACCAGCTTTGATACTCCTGCAAGCCCGCTAAGCTAATAAAATCCAGTTTATAGTTGTGCTCATGCATCCATTTCAACAACTTCACCAAATCATTTCGATAAGACGCCAAGGTATTTTCTGACAATCCTCGCTCCATCCACATAGAATCGAGAAATTGCTCCACTAAGCCCTGATCTTGGATATTGACGTCGCTCACGACTACCTCTTGGATGTTTATACAGTACTTTGAACAGAGTAAGCGAGAAAAAACCAGATTGCCATAAAAAACCAACACCTAGCGAATAAGCGCTGCAAAGATGGTCGAATTCAGAGTAGAATCTTGGCCAATCATCACAACCAAGATACAGTGAAGTTATGAAAATAGGCTTATTTTACGGCTCGTCCACCTGCTACACCGAGATGGCTGCAGAGAAAATCCGCGACATCATCGGCCCTGATATCGTCGACATATTCAACGTAAAAGAGACGCCTATTACCAAGATGAGCGAATATGATCTGCTTATCTTAGGCATTTCCACTTGGGATTTTGGTGAACTCCAAGAAGACTGGGGCGCTATTTGGGATCAAATCTCCGGTGTATCACTCAGTGGTAAAGTCGTTGCTTTATTCGGGTTAGGTGACCAGGAAGGCTATGGCGAATGGTATCTCGATGCCATGGGCATGCTACACGACGAGCTTAAACCAACCGGCGCTCAGTTTATTGGTTATTGGAATAATCAAGGCTACGAATTTGAAGCGTCAAAAGCACTCACCGAAGATGGCAGTCAGTTTGTCGGTCTCGCTTTGGATGAAGACTCTCAATACGAGCTTAGTGATGAGCGCATTGCAAGCTGGGTTGAGCAGATCCTTGTAGAGTATCAGCAAACGCTGTAATGCTTACAAAGTAAAAAATTTCCAAACAAACGGCGCCTATCAAGGCGCCGTTTTTAGTTCTCATGAAGTCTTACAAGCAGACTTTACTATTAGCATGCTCAACTAGGCAGCTTCTTGCTCAAGACTTTGGTCACTACGGCCAATAAAGCACATGCAGACAATCGCAACAAACGTTGGCATTACCCAACCCATGCCCACACTAAACAGTGGCAATGCATTGAAAGCTGATACATCAATACCTGCTACTTTCGCAGCATCGATCATGGCAAATGCTAGTGATACCAAGATAACCACGCGGTAAGCAAGTTTCGGGTTCGCTAGGTACTTACGAGTAAAGGTCAAAGCTACTAGTGCAATCGCAACTGGGTATAGTGCAAACAGGACTGGAACCGATAGCGAGATAAGCTGCGCCAAACCAACGTTTGCTACTACAGCACATGCAACACCAATGATCACAACCCATTTCTGGTAGCTGATAGACGTGAGTGAGCTGAAGTAATCAGAACACGCTGAGATCAGACCGATCGCTGTTGTCAAACACGCTAGCAATACAATCACAGAAAGTACGACCTGCCCGTATGGACCAAACAACGCTTGTACGTATTGACTCAAGATGGCACCGCCGTTGTCTGCACCTGCTGCAACCGTCGCGCTCGTCGCACCTAGGTAGAACAAAGAGATGTAAACAAAAGCAAGACCCGCAGCAGCAATTAATGCTGAGCTAATCAGGTACTTAGTCGTTGCTGCTTGCTCAGTAATGCCTTTCTTACGCAGTGCATCCACAATCAACATACCAAACATCAAAGAGCCAAAGGTGTCCATGGTGTTGTAACCTTCAAGGAAACCTTTGGTCAGAGGCTGGCTTAGATACTCTCCGACTGGAGCAATCATCTCACCCTGTGGGTCAATGAATACCGCACCTGCTAGAACAATTAGGCCAACAAACAGAACGGGTGTAAGAACCTTACCGATAACATCAATCAGTTTGCCTTGTGACCAAGCAAATGACATGGCAACAGCAAAAAACAGAATTGAGAAAATCGTTAGGTGCATTTGGGCTGCGTCAGCGAAGAATGGGCGAATCGCCATTTCATACGCAACCAGACCAGTACGAGGCGCCGCGAACGCAGGGCCGATAATAATAAAGATCAGTACCG
Source organism: Vibrio wakamikoensis (assembly GCF_050337275.1). NCBI lineage: Bacteria > Pseudomonadati > Pseudomonadota > Gammaproteobacteria > Vibrionales > Vibrionaceae > Vibrio > Vibrio wakamikoensis. The sequence continues at coordinate 85,283 of NZ_JAKJST010000015.1, forward strand.
CAATAAGCGTCGCAGCCTTCTTTGGCAAATCTTTCGTCAGGTGCTCCCAAGAGCCTCCTGCCACTGCAACAGCAATAATGGTAATAAGAGGAAGACCTACTGCAGTGAGAAGAAAACCGGTCATCGCTGGGAGCAAATTCTCACCCGCTAATTGACCCGCTAGTGGTGGAAAGATGATGTTGCCAGCACCAAGGAAAAACGCAAACAGCATAAAGCCGACTGCTATAATATCTGTTGTTTTTAACGTCTGTTTCACAGATATGCCCTTACTTGTTATGTTGTGTTTCTGTAGAAGGAATCTTGGTTCCCTCGTAAAATAAGGCGGGCATAATGACGAATCACTAGTCAATAAGCAATAGATATAGATATAAACACTATATAAATTTGTTTAATTGATTCGAAAGCAGTTTGATTAACTAAAGTAAATGCCAAGACTGGAATTTTATCTCGATCATTTTCCCACACACATTACTTACATACAGAACATATCACTACTCAACAATTTAACAACAGTACCTATCACTCAAAAGCAAACGATTAACAAAATAACTTATGACTCGTAGCACATCAAAAACGAAAGGCTTTCAATTCAAACAGTTCGCAATTCTAGATGGTCATTCCGGGATGCCGGTTAGCACCGATGGGGTACTTCTTGGTGCGTGGACACAATATACCAACGCAGAGCGACTGCTCGATATCGGTACCGGTACAGGCCTTCTAGCCTTGATGAGTGCGCAGCGTTATCAAGATGCAGCGATTACAGCGATCGATATCGACAGCACGGCCATTAATGACGCCAAACGCAACTTTGCGGACACCGAATGGAGTGCGCGTCTAACACTGCTTCAAGGAGACGTACTAAAGCAGAGCTTTAGCGAGCGTTTTACGGGGATCATTTGTAACCCACCCTATTTCAATAGCGGTGAAGTCTCGCACAATGCCCAGAGAGCCACTGCTAGACATACTCACACCCTAGCGCATGAGCAATTACTAGAGCGCTGCCACAGTTTACTTATTGAGGAGGGGCAAGCCAGCTTTGTCCTGCCAACAGCAGAAGGTGAGCAGTTCATCGCAATGGCTAAGCAGCAAGGTTGGTATTTAACACGCCTATGCCGAGTACAAACCACCCCTAAAAAGCCTTGTCACCGTCTGCTGTTTACCTTGAGTAAGGTATTTGAAGAGTGTAAAGAGGAGCATTTAGTTGTCCATGGCGACGTCGGTGGATATTCTGCGGACTTTATTACTCTAACTAAGGACTTTTACCTTAAAATGTAAGTGCGCCGCGCGTTCGTTTGAGTATAATAGCCGCCCTACTTTTTCCCTGTTTGATGTTTTTTTGTTCAGGGTTAACCTACGTCTTGTGGAGACACTATAGTGATCAGAACCTTTGCCGAACTCGATCTAGATCCAGTCCTTTTAGAAGCGATTGAAGAAATGGGCTTTAGCCGCCCAACTGACATCCAGGCTCAGGCTATTCCACAAGCATTGGATGCAAGGGATATTCTTGCCTCTGCACCAACAGGAACAGGTAAAACCGCTTCCTTTGCTATTCCAGCAATCCAATACTTACTCGACTTCCCTCGTAAAAAGGCAGGTCCAGCACGTATTTTGATCCTCACGCCAACTCGTGAGCTGGCAATGCAAGTAGCAGAACAAGCGACTGCACTCGCGAAGTACACTCGCCTTAAAGTCGCGACCATTACCGGTGGTGTGACGTACGATTCTCACGCCGCAACGCTGGCAGAGACTCAAGATATCGTGGTGGCAACGCCAGGTCGTTTGATGGAATACATCGAGGCAGAGCGCTTTGACTGCCGTGCTATCGAATGGTTAGTACTTGATGAAGCAGACCGCATGCTGGACTTAGGCTTTGGTCCAACCGTTGATCGCCTGTCAGCAGAGTGTCGCTGGCGTAAGCAAACATTGCTGTTCTCTGCAACGCTTGAAGGTCGTGGTGTTGAAGGTTTCACTGCCGATCTTTTGAAAAATCCAGCCGAGCTCGAAGCGCAGCCATCAACTCGCGAACGCAAAAAGATCACCCAGTGGTATCACCGCGCCGATGATGCGAATCACAAACTGAACTTGCTAAAACGCATCCTGACCGAGCAAGCTCAGCGTACTATCGTATTTGTAAAGACGCGCGAGCGTCTAGGCGAGCTTCGTCAGCAACTAGATAGCGCGCAGATCCCATGTTCGTGGATCCAAGGCGAAATGCTACAAGATCGTCGTAACAACGCTATCAGCCGCTTTCGTGATGGCCAAGTGAACGTCCTTCTCGCAACCGACATCGCTGCACGTGGTATCGATTTGCCGGATGTCTCTCACGTTATCAACTACGACATGCCACGCAGTGCCGATGTCTATCTACACCGCATCGGTCGTACCGCTCGTGCAGGTAAAAAAGGCATCGCTATCTCTATTGTGGAAGCACACGATCAACCAATGATGGATCGCGTCGCTCGCTACACCAAAGAGACCATCAAAGAACGCTTCATCGACGGCATGCGCCCAACGCATAAAAAGCCAGTCTTCAAGAAAAAAAAGCCAAAGAAAGACGACAAGAAGAAAGCGGTGAAGAAAAAGAAAAGCGCTAAGAAGAAATAACAAACTAAGCCAACACTTCGGTGTTGGCTTTTTAGTTTCTGTGCCTAACGTTGGTTTATTTTCTCCACAGCATTGAAGGCGGCACATCAGGCGCAGTCTTAGTTAACACTATCCAATCAAACCCTTCTCCAAATGAATCTTTTCCATACCAATCCAGTCGGATAAACATATCTTGATAACCATCTCGGTTAAAATCCGCTCGAGCCAGTACCACATAGTCAATGACCATATTATCAATCTGAACTTTCACATGGTGTTCACCTGACTTAATTAGGTTTAGCTTAGAGCTATTCGCACCTAATAAACCTCTTCGATCATCCAACTCCTGACCACCAAGGTAAGGAACCGCTGTTACAGGGATAGTTTTTAGCAAATCCAGGTCAAATTCTCTTTCCCAATAACTTACCGCCGTATCTGGCGAGCGAAAATACCAACTCGCTCCATGACAGCTCGCTTTGAGCCACTCCCATCGGGCAAACTCTTGATGAGCAATTACGTCATCGCCTATCGCGAATACGTCAACACAATTGTTTACTATGTATTCTTCCCCCCCAAAACCTGCAAAAGAAATTTGGAATGTGACATCTTGCAATGTGTCACCATCGGTACTTACGTGGTCAAAAGTCATTGGATTAAGCCAACGAGGTGCCATCAAAGAACTGTCCGATTCGTCTCCAATCGATGGAGAACATCCATACAACCAAATACAACAAAACAGTATCGAAACGAAAGGCAGATTTAGGTTTGTTCTGATCATTTCTATCACCCTATGGTTGGAGCTTTTGTGCTGAATTGAGTAAATCTGACACATACTTATTTCTCATTGGAGCAATCCCCATACGATTGCTATGTTTGGCTGCATCTCCCCACCTGTTTGCTTTTAGAGAAGAATTAAATTTGATGAACTGATTTCTCAGCTTCGTCAACCCTAGGTTGAACACCATATCAAACAAAGCCATTTGAACTTGATGGGGCATAGCATCAAACGATTGTGGAAAGCCATTGGCGGTGTTATAGAATCCAGAAGCTCCAAATCGTCTACCAAAAGGTAACCTCTTAATAGCATCATACTCCGCCTGCTTTTCGGGCAGAGATGCTAAAGCCAATGAACGACCGCTTCCTTTCTTGTACATTTTTACCGTTGCCATCGATGATTTATTTGGCACCATATGACCGACTCCGACGGTAATTTTTCCAACTGTATCTAAATATAAATGCGGAATACGCCCCTCATACCTTTCGATATTCTTACTAACTTCACTTTTCACAATTAGGGTCAGGGGCATGAATGTTCCTTAGTTAAGTGTGGAGGTCATGGCCTAACGGAAAGCCAAAGCGCCAATACGCAACCTTACACATAAAAGTAATCTCTAAACTTAACTATTTTTTACCGTTTGCTCTCGAGAATTGAACCGCCCCTCGACCCAAATCACAGGGTGAAACATAAATCTATTCAGTACTAAACGCCAAAAAAAGACAAAGCTCGCATTTGCGAGCTTTGTCTTTAATTCTATGCTGTGAGAATCACTGCTCTTCGCGCTTGAACACCAATTCAGTCGCCGTCGATTCTTCTTCAACAAAGTAGTAGCCTGCGACATCAAATGCCGTCAGCTTTTCAATCGAATCAATTCGGTTCTCGATGATGTAACGTGCCATCATGCCGCGCGCTTTTTTAGCGTAAAAACTGATGACCTTGTATTGGCCGTTCTTACAATCTTTGAATACTGGCGTGATCACCTTGCCATCGAGCTGTTTTGGCTTAACTGCCTTGAAGTACTCGTTGGATGCTAGGTTGATCAGCACATTGTCACCTTGTGCATTAAGAGCATCATTGAGCTTGTTGGTGATAATGTCGCCCCAGAATTGGTATAGGTTCGTACCACGCTCGTTGGCAAGCTTGGTGCCCATTTCTAAACGATAAGGCTGCATCAAGTCCAATGGCTTAAGTAGACCATAAAGGCCAGAAAGCATGCGTAAGTGCTGCTGAGCAAAGTCAAAGTCATCCTCTGACAAACTTTCTGCTTCCAGCCCTGTGTAAACATCACCTTTGAAAGCAAGGATTGCCTGGCGAGCATTGTCTGTTGTAAACGTTTGTGACCACTCTTCAAAACGCGCCACGTTCAAGCCAGCGATCTTATCGCTCACCTTCATCAAAGCAGAGACATCGGCTGGGTTAAGCTTACGACACTCTTGAATAAGCTCTGCAGAATGCTCGATTAACTCTGGTTGAGTGAATCGCTCAGTGGCGAGCGGTGACTCATAATCTAGGGTCTTTGCGGGTGAAACAACGATAAGCATGACTTTACTCTTTTAGTATTGGTTTGCTTCAGTATAAAAAAAGCCACGCACTTTCATCAATGAAATAGTGCATGGCTTTTTCTATTTTTGAGATAGGCAAAAGCGATTACTTGTTCGCTGCATCCTTAGCATCGTACCAAATACCCTCTTCTAGCTGAGATTTCAGCTCTGGGTAGTCATTGGCATCAAAGGTTGGAACCTTGCCTGCTTTTAGCTGCTGATTGTAGTCTTTGGCAAGTTTGATCACGATACCCGATAGCAGGATGATCGCAATTAAGTTAACTATGGCCATCAGACCCATGGACACATCCGCTAGCGCCCAAACCATTGGCAGAGTGGCCACTGAACCAAACATCACCATGCCTAGTACGATAACGCGGAACAGGCCAAGACCCGCCTTATGGTTATGCTCTAGGAAGATAAGGTTTGTCTCTGCGTACGAGTAGTTAGCAATAATAGAGGTAAACGCGAAGAAGAAGATCGCAACCGCTACAAAGATACCGCCCCAGTCACCAACTTGAGCACTCAATGCACGCTGAGTCAGCTCGATACCTGTAATTTCACCGTGCGGTACATATTCACCTGACATTAAGATGATAGCCACAGTCGCCGTACAGATAACGATAGTATCGGTAAATACGCCTAGCATTTGCACGTAACCTTGAGACGCAGGGTGTGGCGGATAAGGCGTTGCTGATGCCGCTGCGTTTGGCGCAGAACCCATACCAGCTTCGTTTGAGAACAGACCACGCTTGATACCTTGGATCATCGCTTGAGCGATAGCATAACCTAGGCCACCAGCAGCAGCTTCTTGAAAGCCGAATGCGCTCTTAAAGATGTAAGCAATCACATCTGGCACTTTCTCAATGTTCATGAACATCACGACAAATGCCAGAACAAGGTACGCCAGCGCCATTACTGGAACGATAAGCTCCGCTGTGCGCGCAATCTTACGTACGCCACCAAAGATAACGAATGCAGAGATAAGTACAATCACCACACCCACGATCATTGGATCAAAACCAAACGCGGTATTCATCGCATTGGCAATCGCGTTAGCTTGAACCGCGTTGAACACCAAACCAAAAGCAATAATAAGGAAGATAGAGAACAATACGCCCATCCAGCGCATGCCTAGACCTTTTTCCATATAGTAAGCTGGACCACCACGGTAGTTACCGTCGTCATCTTTGGTTTTGTATAGCTGTGCTAGAGTACTTTCTGCGAATGATGTCGCCATACCCAGCATTGCAATTAGCCACATCCAGAAGATAGCACCAGGGCCACCTGCTGTTAGCGCGACAGCAACACCTGCCATGTTACCTGTGCCTACACGAGCAGCAAGACTGGTACAAAGTGCTTGGAAAGATGAAATACCAGCAGTGTCTGCTTTACGGCTGTTTTTCAGCACACTGAACATGTGACCGAAATGGCGGAACTGAATAAACCCAAGGCGTACTGTAAAGTAAATCCCCACACCTACGAGCAAGTAAACAAGAATCGATCCCCAAAGTAGATCGTTCATTAGATTAATAACGTCTGTCACTTTAAACCTCACTTAAAGTTAGAGTCCGAGCTGCACTTCCTAGTGCGTCCTAAGCGCCATGGTCTTCTCCATCCGTGAAGTTTTGTTCATTTCTTTCTTTTTCACGGCAACTTAGCTTGTATTTCTTACCACTTGAGAACGGCATACAAGTCGGCGTATTTTTTGACGGAGCGGATTTTGCAGCCATGTTCACGAAAAAGCAATACGCAATTGGTAGTATATTGTTGTTATTTTTCACCTTAAAATCACGAAAAGTTAACACTAAGCAAAGCAAATGATTCACTTTTTCGCCTCAAATTAGCATCAAATATACAACAACCTAAAGGTGTTAGGCGCAAAGCGCTTAGGGTTAGGCAAAATTAGTACAAACCTTGTTAGCACAACGGGTCTACGCTCATTTACCAAACGAGGTACTTTTTAGCAGTTATCAGGCAATGAGAATGCTTATCGTAGCACGCAAACGTTGCCCTTCAGCCTGATTCGCACAGGGCGTTAACAAAACTCACTGAACCACTCTTTTGCAATTTGTGATTTAAGTGGTCATTTTTTATTCGAATCTAAGCTCTAAAAATGTGAGATTGAGTTCAAAATGGCATAAAACATTCATAGTCTCGAAACAAATGAGAAACATATCAAAGTTAGTCTGCGTAAGAATGTGGTACTTAAAGGGCTCCGTAGGGAGAACAAAACAAGTGAGGTAGCTTATGGATGGCTTTGAACTGGATGAGATTACGGAAGTAGACGCACCTAGAGGGCGCGCCGCTCGCTCGAAACCTGTCAAAAGAAAATGGCGAGAAATTGAGGCTATTAAAGACAGGCAGCGCCTACAAAAAGAGCTTAACGACATGGACATCGGTCTGGACTTTGCGCTTGACGACGTCGACCTTTAATTTATCACTCAAACACACATTAACGAATTTTCGGTGGAGGCGAGCCTGAAACGCCCCTACCGATACTAACAAAGCCCTCAGATTGAGGGTTTTGTTTTATCTAGCTTTCTAGTATCAACCTCTCTTAGCATCGACCTTGACGAAATAAAATGCCAATATAATAGGCTCTTGGACGAGGTGGAGATTCAATAATGGTCTCAAAACGGAAACCTATACATCTGAATCGGGTTGAAAAAGTGGTGGACTATATTCACCAGAACCTAGATAAAGCGCTTTCCGTCAATGATCTGGCCGACATAAGCTGTTGGTCTCGCTGGCAACTCCAACGCGTATTCCAAGAGCAAACCAACCACAATCTTGCTCAGTACGTACGAGAGCAGAAACTCAGCCGCGCCGCCGAGCAGTTACTTAATGGCATGACCAAGATCGCCGACTTGGCGCTGGTATTTGGCTTTAACTCAGAGAATAGCTTTAGTCGCGCCTTCAAACAGCAGTTTGGAGTCTCTCCACGTCAATACCGAGTAAGCGGTAAGCTAAGCGGTATTCGCTTACCGTTGACCAATAGCGCGGATCTCCCTCTTGATCAGGCTGCAACTCAAGTGGTTCGTATCGAGAACCAGCCTCAACGCACATACTATGGCGTATATGGCCCGATCGACACACTTTATGCCACCAATCCACAGTTTAGTGACCAAGTTGCTAATATTTGGGGAACATTTACTCGCACGGTTCTAAAACAGTCTGATAAACCGTGCGCCCACTATTATGGGATCATCGACACCCTTCATTTATTGCCAAACACACAAGTGCTGTATTGGGCGGCCAGCGATGATGAACAATTCTCTACGCATCCAGATCTCGAGTCGATCGTCGTCCCAGAGCAAAGCTACGCCGTCGTGACTCACCTTGGGCCAACCTCTACATTGCCACAAACGCTAAAATGGGTACTTAATGTTTGGCTTCCTCAGTCAGGCTATATAGGTAAAGAAGGGTTTGAAATTGAGCGCTACCCCCGTGACTATGACGTAAGCAGCCCACACGCTCATATGGATTTCTGGCTTCCTATAGAAAAAATGGCCCTTAGTTAGCGTAGATATCGCGGCAAAAGTTGCACCAAATTGTTAAGTATTAACTCAACAAACCGAATAGAATTGCAAATGAAATTAATTATCAATAGCATTTACATGCTCTTTGCGATTCTTTTTCTATGATGTTAAAAACAAAACTCAAGCCAATAGCAGTGGCGATAAGCATGCTAGTGACATTAGCATCTGTCGCTAGTGCCGAAGAAACTGTACAGTCAAAAGATACCCAAGCCGACGAGCAGATGACGGTTTTGGGGAAAACTTACCGCAACACCGCAACGAAGACTTCGTTATCCCCTGAAGAGACACCGCAAACTCTGAACGTCATTGAAAGCGAGCAGATGGAACAGCGCGGCGTTCAATCCGTCATGCAAGCCCTGCGTTACGCTCCGGGCGTCTCAACCGAGAACAAGGGCGGCGCTGTCGTATTAACCGACTGGGTAAAAATTCGCGGTTTCGATTCATCAAACAACTACTATGATGGATTGATGCTCCCCGGTCTGCCTGGTTGGAATGCCAAGCCCCAAATTGACCCAATCGCGATGGAGCGATTAGAAATTTTCAAAGGCCCAACATCTGTGTTGTACGGCACCATGCCTCCTGGCGGCATGGTCAACATCATCGCTAAAACACCTAAGTTTGAAGAAAGCACCAAGGTCAATCTCGCGACAGGTTTCAACAATCTACTTGAAGCCTCTATTGATAAGACGGGCGCACTTAGCGACAACGTGGCTTACCGCTTTATTGCTCTTGGCCGCAAAAAAGATACGCAAGTCGATCACGTGCAAGAAGAGCGCTACGTTATCGCACCATCTATCGATTGGAATGTTTCAGACAAGACGTTTGTGAACTTCAACCTCTACTACCAAAATGACCCTCAATTAGGGCAGAACGTGACCGTTCCTCTTGCAGCGTTCGAGTCTGGTAAAATTTCCCCTTCAACATTTGCAGGTGATGTGAACTACAACGACATCAGTCGCGAGTTCATGCTGGCAGGTTATAAGATCAAGCACGACTTCAACAACGATTGGTCTTTCTTTCAAAACTTCCGCTATATGACGACAAAGTTTAATCAAAAGAGCACAAATAGCGGTGCTTTCGACGAGAAGACAGGCGAACTACAGCGCACAGCTTATAGCACTGATGAAAGTTCAAAAGGCATCAGTGTCGATAACCAACTCTCTGGCTTCGCAAGCACTGGTGCTCTAGATCACTACTTACTATTTGGTGTTGACTACCGCTCTATTGAAGGTGACGTAGACTACAACTCCTTCGATGGCGTAAAGAGTATCAACCTCTACAACCCAGATAATAATCAGCTTAACCCTAACGATTTCAATAGAAACTACTACTCAAATACGGACGTTTCTATGAAGCAGTTAGGAGCTTACTTCCAAGATCAAATGTTGATCGACAATTGGGTATTCATTGCCAGTGGTCGTTACGACTGGGTTGAGTCTAAGACTATCGGCTCTGCTAACGGCGCAGCTCCAACAGACACGGTAACCCGCGACAGTAACTTCTCGTATCGTGTTGGTGGTATGTATCAGTTCGACAACGGTATTTCTCCATTTGCAAACTTTGCGACCAGTTTCGAACCAAACGCTAAGCTTGATGCCAATGGCAACAACCTAAAACCAGAGAAGGGCGAACAAGTGGAAGCCGGTGTTAAGTACGCGTCTTACGACAGCACAACAACCGCATCGGCGGCGTTATTCCACATTAAAAAACGCAACGTAGGTGTGCGTAAAGATGGCGCCTCTCCTTACGAAGCCATCGGCGAAGTACGTTCCCAAGGCCTAGAGCTTGAAGGTCGCACACTGGTGAATGACAACCTAGACCTTATCGCCAACTACACCTACACCGATATGGAAATCACCAAAGATGAGAACCCAAATAATGTAGGTCAAAAAGCGATTTACGTACCTGACCATGCGGCTAATCTATGGGCAAACTACACCATGCATGAAGGTGCCATGCGCGGGCTGCGCATTGGTGGTGGCGTACGTTACGTTGGCGAAACTGTGAAGAATAATGCGGCTAACGTGAATGCAGGAATGCTCCCATCGTACACGCTCGTTGACCTGTCTATCGGCTACGACTTAGGGGAAGTCAGCTCAACATTGAAAGGCGCTTCAGCTAACTTAATTGCTAACAACTTGTTCAACCAAGAGTACTACACGTGCTGGAATGAAAGTTACTGTTGGTACGGCCAGCAGCAAACTGTACAAGTCAACGTGAAGTTCGACTTGTAAATCGCACGCAAGTCATGCATAAGCGCTGCTTTCTAGCTTATAAAAGGTCAAAATGGAAAGGTTAAACCACACAGAACACCAGGCTCAGTTGCTCGCACTCACTCACGTATCGAGTCAGATTTCGCCGCTACTCGATGTTCTACACGAGACGAATAGCGTCATTTTGCCTGAAGTAATGGCCGAGACGTCTGATCCATCCGCGACGATTGAGCAGTTGTATCAATACTGGCAAACCCACTATCCGGAAGCAGGGCGTGCCTATTGGCAAACTCGCACCTGGACAATGTTGATCTGGCAACCAATTACTCTCGCTTTAGTGGCGACATACTACGCGAAGCGCGTACCTCCCTTGAGCCAATTACGTCAGGGAGTGAGCTTTCAAGTGGTCTAGTTGCCAACTTCGATTTCCTTGACTCTAAATGGCAAACCGGCGATCAACATCAGCGCCAAGTCATTGCCGCTAAAGAACTAAAAAGGCTTATAGCGCAGTTAGCCAATCAGGTTGAGGGGATATTCCGCCTTCCCATCACGCGCTTTGGTCGCCTTGAAGTAGACAATCAAGGAGAGCACTATATTCAACGACGCAGTTGCTGCATGCACTACAAACGTGCGGACGGTGGCTATTGCCAAGGATGCCCGAATGCCCCACTGTCAAAATAGGACTCCTATCATACGCAAGCGCTACTTTTGCTACTAACGTTTACATCAAAAGCCAACAAGCAATGATTGCCACGCACTATTTCTGTTAACAAATGAGACACAAAGTACAAATGACATTCATTATCAATAAATCTATACATCCCCTGCTGATTAAAATAGAATAGTGTCATTTTTATTCAGGCTGGTATTCACCAGTGTCGCCATCCAGTGATGGCCGCCCTTTAGCAACAATAGGCTTCTAAAATGAACAAAACGGCTCTTCGCCTGACTTTGTGTTCGCTGCCACTGCTGAGTTTGACCAGCTTTGCGAACGCAAACGATCTCAACACTGCTCGCAATGTCGAAGCAAAGACCATTACACAGAGCGCGCAAAGCCAAGCTCGCATCAACCAAAGCAGCGACAAAGCCTTTGAGCTTAAATCTGACATTGCCATGCTTGAGCAAGAGGTTGCCAACCTTGAGGTTTATGAGCGCCACCTAAAAGATGTGGTGAATAACCAAGAGCAAGAAATGGCCAGTATCGATGTTCAACTTGAACAAATCAGTGATACTCGCCAAGGTGTTGTGCCTTTGATGTACCAGATGCTCGAAGGTCTGGAACAGCACATTGCTAGCGACAAGCCGATTCGCCAGCAAGCTCGCCTAGCAAGACTCGATGAGTTAAAAGCGTTGATGCCACAGGCTGATGTGAGTGATGCAGAAAAGTATCGCCGCATTCTTGAGGCTTACCAGATTGAGATGGATTACGGCATCAAGCTAGGTAGTTACCGTTCTCTTATTAACGTCGGCAGCGAGATCGAAGCTGAACAATTGTATCTTGGTCGTTTGTCATTGGTTGCTCGCAGCCTAGACCGAAACCAATACTGGACTTGGGATAGCCTCCAAAATAACTGGGTTGCTGTCGATGCAGCTCTGGCGCCACAGATTGATAAAGCGTTTGCCATTGCCAACAGGCAAGCTTCTCCTGCTCTAATTGAGCTTCCAGTGTCTCTACAAAAGGATCCAAGCTAATGCGCAATTCCGTATTCCTCGCCGCACTGCTTGCATTCGGCTTGTCACAACCAAGCTTCGCTGCGGACTCTCTGACATCAAAAGCACAGACAGCACAGCAACAAGAACGTGCTCACAACAGTGAACGTGAAGCCAAGTTCAAAAGAGAAGAACAATCGCTTGCTGCGCGTAAAGCACAACTTGAAACTCGCAAAGCTGAGCTTGAAGCCAGCATCGAGTCATTGAGCACTGCATTTTCGGAAAACGAGCGCACTTTGGCAGAGCAACAAAAGAAACTGCATTTAGAAACAGGCAGCTTAGGTGAACTGTTTGGCGTGGTGCGTCAATCCGCGAAAGAACTGCAAGTCGAACTTGAGCAATCTGTTGCAAACACACAGCAGTCTGCGCAAATTCAAGCAATAGACAACATTGTTGCCGCCAAAACGCTACCATCGATTCAAGAACTTACTGGCCTATGGGAAGCCTACCAAGCGCAAATCGCTTCAAGTGCTACCTATGCTGACGTTAAAGTCCCGTTTGTTAACGGCGCCGGTGAAATCACCACGATTAACGCGACTCGTCTAGGTAACTTTGCGCTACTTGCTGAACACGGCCCAGTTGACTGGAACGGTAAACTGGCGAGCGATTTCCCTCGTCTACCAAAAGAAGTACCGACATCGGCAGAAACAGCGGGCATCGTGACAGGTCAAACCGCAACGCTTATCGACCCAAGCCGCGGAGACATCTACAAGCAACTTGCGGATAACCCAACCCTTGGCGAGCGTTTTGCCCATGGTGGCATTGTCGGTAAGATCATCGCCGCTCTCTTTGCCATTGGTATGATCATTGCACTGTACCGTGCTGTGGTTCTTACCACGACAGAACAAAAGATTAAGAAGCAGCTTAAGACTCCAGAAACGCCAACCGACAACCCGTTAGGTCGCGTACTCAGCGTCTATAACAGCGAGAAAAAACTGCACGTAGAAGCCCTTGAGCTGCGACTCCTTGAATCTATCATGGATGAACAGCAGCATCTCGAACGCGGTTTGAGCATGTTAAAACTTCTGGCAGCACTTGCTCCAATGCTTGGCCTACTCGGCACCGTTACGGGCATGATTGAAACCTTCCAGGTCATCACACAATTTGGCAACGCTGAGCCAAGAGTGATGGCTGGCGGCATCTCAATGGCGCTTGTGACTACGGTTCTTGGTTTGATTACTGCTATGCCGCTGCTTCTTGCTCACAACCTGTTGAGCTCAAAAGCAGAAGCAATCCGCAACGTTTTAGAAAGACAGAGTGTGGGTCTAGTGGCTGAGCAAGCTGAAGCGCAAACCATGGAGACTAAGCAAGCGTATGCCGCATAACCTCTTTAGTTGGTTGCCAGGAAGCGAGCACTTAAATCAGTTTATGACACAAGGTGGGCCAGTGCTTTGGTGGCTGGCCGCCGTGGTGTTCATCTTCTGGGTGGTGGCCGTTGAGCGTGTCATCTATTTCGCTAAGATCTTTCCCTCTGAAAGAAAAACCTGGGTGGATAAATGGGCGACGCGCCAAGACCACTACTCTTGGTATGCGCAGTCACAACGCAACGCCATGCTTAGCGAGGCAGAGAATAAGCTCAAGCAAAACATTAACTTGCTGAAGTGCCTATTAAGCCTGTGTCCGATGCTTGGTTTGCTCGGTACTGTAACCGGCATGATCACCGTGTTTGATACCCTTGCAGCGCAAGGCAGTGCGCAACCAAGATTGATGGCAGCAGGCATCTCTATGGCGACTATCCCGACAATGGCGGGCATGGTTGCTGCACTTTCCGGCATGCTAGCCTTTTCCCGTATTCAAAAATGGAGCAGCAAGAGCCTGCTTCAACTTGAGCAGCTACTGCGTAGTGAGCGTCAAACCGCTATTGCTAAAACCAGTCAGTTTGCTGATGGAGACTCACAATGAGATTAGGTCACCGTAGAAAACAAAATGATGAAGCCAACATCGATATGACATCGATGCTCGACATTGTCTTCATCATGCTTATCTTCTTCATCGTTACAAGCTCCTTCGTGCGGGAGTCCGGCGTTGATGTTAACCGCCCTCAAGCGAGCCATGCGGTCAGTCAAAAAGATGCTGGCATCTTTGTCGCAATCACATCGTCCAACGACGTTTATATCGACAAACGCCGTGTGGATGTTGAGCGAGTGCAGGCGACCATTGAGAAGCTGCTTCTAGAACAACCCAATGCCTCTATGGTTATTCAAGCCGATAAACATGCCTTCAATGGTACCGTTGTCGAAGTCATGGACAGTGCAAAAGGCGCTGGCGTCACCAAGATTGCACTGGCTACGGAGAGTCCATAGATGCTTCGAGTACTTGCGAGCATACCGTTGGCCGCCGCCCTCGCGTTTGCCCTATTCTCGTTTATGAGTTGGATGATCGATATTGGCCCAAAATCTAAGCCAGATGAGAAGCCAAGGTTGAGCTATGACCTCGTTATGGTTGAACCCGACAGTGAGACCGCAAGACGACAACGTACTTTGCCAGAGCCACCAAAAATGCCATCCACCCCGCCGTCTGCAGCAGTGGTTGAGCAAAGCTCTCAGGTATCTAGCGTTCAAACGCCAAGCACTCCACAACTGCCGAATATTTCGGTATCGACTCAGGTTGCGGGCGTGTCGCTAAACGCACCGACTGTGCCGGACATTGGCCAAAACCAACAAGTCATGCCATTGCATCGCAAAGAGCCACGTTATCCACGTCGTGCTTTGCAGCGCAATATTCAGGGCTATGTGGTGATGTCTTTCACCATTGATGAGCGTGGTCGTCCAACCGATATCGAAGTAGTAGAAGCCAACCCTAAGCGCATGTTTGAGCGAGAAGCTATGGTCGCGTTAAAACAGTGGAAATATCAGCCTATGGTCGTCAATGGTAAGGCAACGCCTCGTATTGGCCAGACCGTAAAACTAGAGTTTAAGTTGAATCAATGAGTAAACGTGTATTAACGCTCTTTGCCCTATCTCTTAGCGTGTTAACCGGAAGTGCATTCGCAAGCCAGGAGCTTGGAATGCGCACCGCAGCTCAGGTATCCAAAGCCTACGAGCTAGAGCAGGAAGAGAAACTTAACGAAGCCATCACGCTACTAGAAGGGTTAAAGCCTAACGCGAGCTTTGACAAGGCGTATGTAGCTCGCATGCTCGGTATCTACTATTGGCAAGCCGAGCAACCAAAGAAAGCCATCACGCAATTGCAGATCGCCATCGATACAAAAGCGTTTAAAGATGAACAGGGTTGGCAAACAGAGCGTATGCTTGCCGAGCTTATGCTCTCCGAAGATATGCCAGAGAAAGCGCTGGTTCACTTTAACAACTTGACCAAGACAGCAAACTCGTACGAAAAGCTGTCGAAGCAGCAGATCACCGGAGTTTGGTTAAACAAGGCTCGCGCTCACTACCTACTTCAAGAGTGGAAGTCGTTACTTGCAGCGATTAAACAATACCATCAGCTCGATAGCACGCCAAAACTGCAACCATTGAGCTTACGGCTAAGTGCTGAGATGCAGCTAAACCATCTAAAAAGTGCGATTCTCACCACGCAAAAGTTACTCGCTCTGCAGCCAGACAACGTCATGTGGTGGCAGCAGCTTAGTTCACTGTATATGCAAACCAAACAGTACAAGTTGGCGCTCGCGACATTAGTCTCCGCCCAGCGAGCAGGTATTCAAGTCCCTGACAATTTGAAGTTGAGTAAAGCGCAGCTCTACTCTCAACAAGGTATTCCCGAAAAAGCGGCAGAGTCGTACGCTGACTTGCAAGTGAAAGAGACCGATATCGACACCATCATCAAGCAAGCTAGACATTGGCAGATGGCTCGCGAGTGGACAAATGCACAAACGGCGTGGCTCGCAGCAGCAAGGCTAAATGGGAAATACTATGAAGAAGTTTCGCGACTTGAATTGCAACGAGGGGATTTCAAACAAGCATTGGCTTCACTTCGCAAAGTGAAAGGCATGCCAGAGCAAGAGCGATTGCTACTGGAGGTACGTGCTTATGTTGGAATGAAAGACTACGCAAAAGCGACGAAGGTGGCCGAACAAGCACACCGAATTAAGCCAACCACGCAAAGCGCTGATTGGCTGCAATATCTACAACAGATGAGTCGAGCACATTAAGTCTTCCCAGTGCGCTTTACTCGCAGAAATGAAACTCATAATTCCCTCTACGGAGGGAATTATTATTTATAGACCCCTAAACACTCTCCAACTCGTTTTGTCTAACCCGCTGGGCAAGTTGTTTATAGCGGTCGGCAATCGTCTCTCCAAACACCGGATCATCCTCTACTACAGTCCACAGACTCTCAACCTGTTGCCAATCTGAAGTCGTAAAACGCTTTTCAATCAATGGCAACACGGAATGCTCTTCCAAATCGAGGTGCTTTTTCTGATCTTGGATAAACTCAGATAATCGCCCAATGAACAGCTCTTGCGGTACCACCGCATCGTGCAAAATCATTTCCACAATGTCTAAGAAAGAATGTGTTTTCTCTGACAGCGCTTGGTGATCCGATTCTAAATTATCGATATGCTCTTGTGAGCCATATTTCTCAATAAAGTAGTGGTAAAGAATGTCTTCTTTGGGGTGGTG
This sequence comes from Vibrio wakamikoensis, assembly GCF_050337275.1. Classification (NCBI taxonomy): domain Bacteria; kingdom Pseudomonadati; phylum Pseudomonadota; class Gammaproteobacteria; order Vibrionales; family Vibrionaceae; genus Vibrio; species Vibrio wakamikoensis. The sequence goes on from NZ_JAKJST010000015.1 coordinate 102,233, forward strand.
GATTTTCTCTGAGTGATTGGCAAGGTAATCAACAATCTCTTTGATCACCCCGTAATTGATAGATTGCTCTTGCTCGAGCAAGTGCACTTTTCGATTCAATATCGCCAGCAATCGCACCATATAGCCGTGCTCACGCCTAATCCTTTCGATCATCATAATCCTTCTCCCATATCCATACTCCTTATAAGTGTATAAGAGAATCTGGAAGCGTGTTTTGATGATGCTCGAAAAACCGCCAACTCAGAGGATAAAGCTAGTCGAGTCGTGGCTGCCAATTAATATTGGGCTTACCGAGTTCTTCTAGTAACTGGTTCGTCTTGGAGAAATGGCTACAGCCAAAGAAACCCCGACGTGCAGACAAAGGCGATGGATGCGGCGCAGTCAACACATGATGCTTTTGACGATCAATCATCGACCCTTTCTTTTGAGCATGAGCACCCCAAAGCAAGAATATGATGTTCTCACTATTTTGGTTTAGCACTTCAATCATTTTATCGGTGAAGGTCTCCCAACCTAGCTTAGCGTGAGAGTGTGCCTGCCCCTGCTCGACTGTGAGTACGGTGTTTAGAAGCAATATACCCTGTTCAGCCCAGCTTTTGAGATAGCCATGTTCTGGGATCTCGAACCCGGGAATATCCTGAGCGAGTTCCTTGTACATATTGACGAGCGACGGCGGCGTCTTTACACCCGGCAGAACCGAGAAACAGAGACCATGCGCCTGATTGGGACCGTGATAAGGATCTTGACCAAGAATCACCACATTCACATCGGCAAATTCGGTATATTGAAAGGCATTGAACACATCGCTCGCTGGAGGATAGATGGTTTTACCCGCTTCGCGCTGCACCTCGACAAACTCTAAAGTTTGCTGAAGGTATGCTTGCTGTTTCTCTTTACCGATGACGTCTTGCCAGGTGAGTGTTGTCATTGTCGTGCCCTAGATGGTGAAATCTGGGGCGTAGTCTATCACTCAACGGAGGGTCACCACTACTGTCATTTGGCTTTACGCCAAGCACCTTTGACGCACAACTTGAACGTCAGTGCTGTTTTTAGTTCGTTAGTATATTAATGATGCTGATTCTTCATCTGTGGTGTTCGGTAGTGCCCGTGACAATGAATATGACGATTTGGACTTGGGAAACGCGATGAGCGTGTTGTGTTTGGTCTTGGAGCGGCTGGACGAGTCATAATGGCACCTACCTTTGAGAGTCACAGATTTATGCAACATGCATGTAACTCAGTATGAAAGAAAGATGCCAAAAACGCATAATCCAATAGTAATAAATTAACTATTTATCGCAAAATGTCTCAGTTTTTGGATTTCATCGGCCCATATTTTGGGCTCTATTGTCTCTAAAATCAGAGGGATAGCATCAAATCGCTCATCTTTGGCAATATACTCAAAACAAGCCCAACCGATCTCACCTTTACCCAGTGAATGATGGCGATCCACCTTACCTGCCAACGGGATCTTTGAATCGTTTAAGTGCATAGCCCTTAAATAGTGCATGCCTACGACACGATCAAACTCCGCAAACGTCGCCTCACACGCCTCTTTTGTTCGCAGATCATAACCCGCAGTAAACGTATGGCACGTATCAAGACAGACACCGACGCGTGATTTGTCTTCTACCTTATCGATAATGTGCGCTAGGTGCTCAAAACGCCAGCCTAGGTTTGTCCCTTGCCCCGCCGTATTCTCAATCACCGCAATCACATTAGGAACGACCTTGTGCGCTAAATTGATAGATTCAGCGATTCGATCAAGACACTCCTGTTCAGAAATCTTCTTTAGGTGACTGCCTGGATGGAAGTTAAGTAACGTTAGCCCCAACTGATGACAGCGCTCCATTTCATCAATAAACGCCGCTCTAGACTTCTCCAATTTCTCTTGTTCAGGGGCGCCTAAGTTGATTAGGTAAGAGTCATGAGGAAGAATTTGTTCCGTGCGGAAGCCGTATTTTTGACATTCCGCTTTAAAGTTTTGAATGACTTTTTCATCAAGCGGCTTTGCCACCCATTGACGCTGATTTTTAGTAAATAACGCAAACGCGTTTGCGCCAATCGCATGGGCTCTTTGTGGCACATTATCCACACCACCAGCCGCAGACACATGCGCACCAATAAATTTATTCATCTTTGTTTTCACCCGATCAAGATCACAATTCTAGAACTGTTATTTAGCGATCTTATACTTTCAGTTTTAGCTATGGAAATCGTTGATTTTTGGTTTCCAGAGCAATAAATCGGCTCATTTTGTTGTTTTATTACAACAAAATGAGCGCTCAAATAAATTTGAATACTTAAAATAACATTTAAACACACCATTTTTAAAGGTTTGGTTGACCTTGGTCAAAAAATTAACCCTTAAGTTTTTAATGTTTTTTGTTGTAATTTGATCTAAATCAATACTAAAACAACCACAACGAGTTATATATAGACCAGCTCAACAAAATTTGAAAATTAACACCATAAGTTTACCACTCTAAAAGTGGATTAGGAGATAGTGATGATTCAAGGTATCCAAATTACTAAAGCAGCAAACGACGACCTACTAAACTCAATCTGGTTGATCGACGGTGAGAAAAACGAGGCTCGTTGTGTTGCAGCAAATGCTGGTTTTGAAGCAGACCAAGTTATCGCTGTTAGCGACCTAGGTGAGTACGAAAGCCGTGAAGTAGCCATCGAAGCTGCTCCAAAAGTCGAAGGCGGTCAACACCTAAACGTGAACGTTCTTAAACGCGAAACTCTAGAAGACGCTGTAGCTAACCCAGAGAACTACCCACAGCTAACTATCCGTGTTTCTGGTTACGCAGTGCGTTTCAACTCGCTAACTCCAGAACAGCAACGTGACGTTATCGCTCGTACCTTTACTGAGTCTCTATAATTCGAGACGCTAAGTAAACGAATACTAAAAAACAGACGCATAAGCGTCTGTTTTTTTATGCGTGTAAATCGGCAATCAACCGATACAAAAAAACCTCCCGTAGGAGGTTTTTGATGCGCACTTAATAAACACTGCAGCCTAAACTGTGTCATCCCTGCGCAGGCAGGGATCTTCTCAAAGCGCGCTCACAGCATCTAAGTATTACTTCAACGTCACACGAGCAAACTTGCGCTTACCCACTTGGTAAACCGCTTGGCCTGCTGCTGGCACTAGCTTAGTATCTTCAACCTTTTCGCCGTCAATCTTCACCGCACCTTGGCGGATCATGCGCATAGCATCAGATGTTGAGCTCACAAGACCCGCTTCTTTTAGTAGGTTACCGATTGGAAGGCCTGCATCGAAGTCGAACTCAGGCATCTCTTCTGGCATCGCACCTTTTTGGAAACGGTTAATGAACTCTTTTTCCGCCGCATCAGCGTCTGCTTCTGAGTGGAACCGAGCAATGATTTCTTTGGCAAGCAAGATCTTAACGTCACGAGGATTCTTACCATTCTCGATGTCCGTCTTAAATTGAGCGATTTCATCTAGCGGACGGAATGACAATAGGTCGTAGTAGTTCCACATTAGATCATCGGAAATCGACATAATTTTTCCGAACATCTCTGATGGTACTTCACTGATACCGATGTAGTTGTTCGCCGACTTAGACATCTTTTTCTCACCGTCTAGGCCAACAAGCAGTGGCATGGTCAGAATAACTTGTGGTTTCTGACCGTGTGCTTTTTGCAGTTCACGCCCCATAAGTAGATTGAACTTCTGGTCAGTACCACCAAGCTCTACATCCGTTTCCATCGCTACTGAATCGTAACCTTGAAGCAGTGGATACATAAACTCATGGATTGCGATTGGCTGGTTATTACCATAACGCTTTTTAAAGTCATCACGCTCAAGCATACGAGCAACAGTTTGGTTTGCAGCAAGGCGAATCATGCCCTCTGCACCAAGCTCAGATAGCCATTCAGAGTTGAATGCAATCTTAGTCTTTGCAGGGTCTAGGATTTTAAATACCTGCTCTTTATACGTTTCTGCGTTACGCAGCACGTCTTCACGCGTTAGCGGTGGGCGAGTAGTGTTCTTACCCGTTGGGTCGCCAACCATACCGGTGAAGTCACCGATCAGGAACGTCACGTCATGACCTAGGTCTTGGAATGCACGTAGCTTATTGAAGATAACTGTGTGACCCAGATGAATATCTGGCGCAGTTGGATCGGCACCCAGTTTAATGCGAAGAGGACGGTTCTCTTTTAGCTTCGCAATCAGTTCTTCTTCTGGAATTAGCTCGTCGACACCGCGTTTGATTTCAGCCAACGCTGCTTCAAGGTTCGCCATTCTTGTTCACTCCCACAGATTTGGCAAAAATAGTTTAGTTCGACATCTTACTTGAATAGCGATGTTTTTTGAAACGAGTTAGACTATTTGGTTTAGGAAATTACAAAAATAATGTTGAATTAAACGCTCATGGTCTCTGTTTTAAAGCGCTTGCCTTGGCTACACCGCGCGCTCATCGCCTTTTTTAGTGCCATTATCGTCGTCGCACTGTTTCTGCCTGATATTTCAGAGCTCGACGATAGCAACGACCGACTCGAAATTGGCAAGCACTACACGCTCTCCATTGACAGCGATGCATTCCCTGCTGGCAATGCATCTCCACCAAGCGTGGTACTAAAATGGGAAGAACATACGGTTCGCGCTGGAGAGAGTGCCGCAATTTTATTTCAACGTCTTGGACTTTCCCCTCGCCTACTTCATGACCTTATCTATACCAACGATGACATTAAGAAGCAGCTTTCACGCTTACGCCCAGGCGACAAATTGACCTTTGGTTTTGATGAGAACAGTGACTTCGTACAGTTAAAGCGCCGCATCAATGACTACGAAACATTTAAGGTCACCAAATCCGATAAAGGCTTTGCCTCTAGCTGGGACAAAAAGCAGGTCGACTACCAATATAACTATGCGCAAGCAGAAATCAGCTCAAACTTCTGGAATGCGGGAATTGGCGCTGGACTGACTGCCAACCAAATCATGGAGCTGGCGGGAATTTTTGGTTGGGATATCGACTTTGCGTTAGATATCCGCTCTGGCGATTACTTTAAGCTGCTATACCAAGAGAAAGTGGTCGAAGGTGAAGTAATTGGTCGCGGCAAGATCATCGCGGCTATCTTTAAAAACCAGAATGATACGTTTACCGCTATCTTTGATGATAAAACGGGTAACTATTACGATGAAAATGGCCGAGCAATGAAAAAGGCCTTTTTACGTGCGCCTTTGGATTTTCGTCGTGTAACCTCCAACTTCAACCCGAACCGACGCCATCCAGTGACCGGTAAAGTACGTGCCCACCGGGGCACTGACTATGCCGCGCCTGTTGGCACGCCAATTTGGGCAGCTGGTGACGGTACCGTTATTAAATCAAGCTACAACCAGTTTAATGGTAACTATGTATTTATTAAGCACAGTAACACCTTTATTACCAAGTACTTACACTTGCAAAAACGTAAGGTAAAAACCGGTCAGCGAGTGAAACAGGGACAAACTGTCGGTACACTTGGTGGAACAGGGCGAGTCACAGGACCTCACCTACACTATGAATTCTTGGTTAATGGCGTGCATAAGAACCCAAGAACGGTCAAACTGCCGCAATCGAAGTCTCTGACGGGTAAAACGAAGCAAACCTTCTTAGCCAATGCGCAAAACCGCCTCAATACTCTAGATAGATACAGTGAGCTGCTTTACGCCAACAACTAGCAGCAGAAACTAAAAAGCCCCAAGCATTTGCTTGGGGCTTTTCGTTTACGAGGGTTTCAGTAATTAGAAACCTATTGCTTGTTAGGCGTATCGCGGTACATCTCTTCGATCTCATCTTGATAACGGTCGTTAATCACCTTGCGGCGCAGCTTCTGCGTCGGTGTTAACTCCCCTTTATCCATAGAAAAACCGTTAGGGAGCAGTTTAAACTTCTTCACCTGTTCAAACTTAGCCAACTCTTTTTGCAGTTCAGTGATGCGCTTTTCAAACATCTCCACCACTTGGTGGTGCTTGATGAGCTCTAAGCGATCTTGGTAAGCAATGTTTAGCTCTTTGGCATGCTCTTCGAGCGTATCGAAGCAAGGCACAATCAAAGCAGATACAAACTTACGAGTGTCCGCAATGACCGCAATTTGCTCGATATAATGGTCTTTACCGATCGCACCTTCAATTGCTTGAGGAGCAATGTACTTACCATTTGAAGTTTTCATTAGTTCTTTAATGCGGTCGGTAATAAACAGATTACCGGCAGCGTCAAACTCGCCTGCATCGCCAGTTTTCAAGAAGCCATCTGCATCAAAGGTCTTAGCGGTTTCTTCTGGCAACTTATAGTAGCCACGCATCACCATAGGGCCGCGCACTAAGATTTCGTTATTGTCACCAATCTTCACTTCCGCGCCGGGCATCGGCATACCGATGGAGCCTGGGTTGTAGCAGGTATCATCCCAGCAAGAAACAGTCGCCGTGGTTTCCGTCATACCGTAACCAAGCTTGACGTTAATGCCAATTGCTTGGAAGAAACGGCCAATGGTTTCATCCAATTTAGCGCCGCCACATGGCATGAAGTTAATGCGACCGCCTAATAGTTCACGAAGTTTACCTAGCACAATCTTGTCCGCCAGCGCGTAACTCTTCTTAAGTAAGAACGAAGACTCCACATTGTCTTGGCGGCACTGCGCCATTTTCGCGCCCATGTTCACCGCCCAGGTAAATAGGATCTTGCGGTGAATCGGTGCTTTAGATACACGTTCGTGAATTGCTGAGAAGATCTTCTCGTAGAAACGAGGCACAGCACTCATTACCGTTGGACGGATCTCGCTAAGAGCATCTCGCACTTGCATCGTATCTTGTAGGTAGCAGTTGGTGCCGCCTCGGTACAATACATAAAAAGTCCATGCACGCTCAAAAACATGCGAAAGCGGCAAGAAACATAGTGAGACATCACTTTCGCTAAGGCTTAGCCTTTCATCGTGTCCTTGTAGCTGAGCCGCAATATTAGCGTAATCTAACATTACCCCTTTCGGCTGGCCTGTAGTACCAGACGTATAGATAAGTGTTAGCAAATCGTCATAGTTAGCTTGTTCAATTCGCGCGTCTAATTCTGGTTGGACGTCACTGCTTACGTCGGCAGTAAATTGCTGCCAAGTCATAGAGAAATCATTGTCCGCGAGAACGATCTCTTCGCTCATCGCGACGATCAGCTCTAGCTGCTCACATTCTTCATAAATGGAGACTGCCGCTTCATATTGCTCTTGCTCGCCAACAAATAGAATACGGACGTCGGCATTTTGTACGATGTAGCTGGTTTGGGCTGGCGTATTAGTAGGGTAAATGGGTACAGTCACTGCGCGAACTTGAAGCGCAGCCAGATCAGCAATGGTCCATTTCGGCATGTTATTGGAAATGATACCAATTTTATCTTGAGGTTGGATTCCTTTTCCGAGTAGAGCGAGTGACAGCGCATCTACGCTAACGCCAAACTCTTTCCAGCTAATCCCTTGCCATACATTGTTGATTTTATGTCGTAAGGCGATCTTGTCGCCACCTTGTGCGATTCGCTCACGAATCTTCGTTACGATATGGAAATCTAAATTAGCCATGTTCTATCTTACCTTTTAGCTTACACATGTAAGCCTTTTTGAGCGCACAAGTGTACCTGTGCCGCCGAAAAAGGCAACAGACCGACATCAAAGTTATCAATAATTCCTGGTAGCTTTACCGCCCAGTGATAATAAGATTTTGAACAATATGAAAAAAGCCCTGAATACATAGTAGTCAGGGCTTTGAGAATTAAGTTGTAATGGATTATGACAAAGCAACCACTTCGCCACAGATAACCATCAGTTGATCACGTAGCCAGATGTGACCTTTATCTTTTTCACTAGATTCGTGCCAGCTCAGGAAGCCGCTGATCTTGTTGTTTTCAGTTGGCAGCGTCAGTACTTGAAGCTGATCTTTGTTTACTGCGTTTTCAACCAACCAACGTGGAGCGATGGTCACTAGCTCAGATTGACCAACAACGTAAAGTACGTTGCTTAGGCTAGTACCTTCGTAAGACGCTTGGCACTCTAGGTCACGGTAAGCTTGCTCTGAAAAGCTACGAACACCGTGTACTTTTGATAGCTTAGCGTGCTTTTCGTTCGCTAGCTGAGCTGTGCTTACTGCACCGTGAATGCGTGGGTGGTTTTTCGCTGCTACGACAACCAATTCATCTTGGAAGATCTCAGTGCTTGAGAAGCCTTGAGCGTCGTAACGAGCGTAATCGATAACGAAGTCGATCTCTTGGAAGCGCATGCGGTCAGCTAGCTGACGGTCTGCTTCTGCATCTAGGTGAAGCTGAACGTGTGGTGCTTGCTCAGAGATGGTTTGCATGATTCGTGGCGCAAAACGCATATCACAAGGAGAGCAAATCGCCATCTTAAATAGACGCGTTGAAGTCTCAGGAGTAAAGATTGAACTTGGTAGCTCGTTGCGGATCAATTGAAGCGCTTGACGCACAGGACCAAATAACTGACGAGCACGCTGAGTAGGCTGAATACCACGACCTTGGCGCATAAATAGTTCATCGTTGAACATCACTTTAAGACGCGCTACTGCGTTACTTACTGCAGGTTGCGACATACCTAAATTATGCGCCGCGCGAGTGATATTCTGCTCTTGCATCACTGCGTCGAATACAGTCAATAGGTTTAGATCTACGCCGCGTAATGTGCTTTCCATGCGGTAACTAGCGATTGCGCTCATAGCATCTTTTTTGTCTAACATTTAGTAAGCCTCGTGTAATTTCAATCTCGACTATTGGGGGTAGGTAACCAATAAAACAGAACAATGAGAACAGCGTCATCGCCAGTGGTGTACCTTACGTCATTCTATTAATCCTCTGCATACTTCGAGGACGAAACCAACTATCCACCAATAATTAACTCAACACCAACAAGATTGACAAAGAATCATCAAATTTTATCGAGAAAAATACAATGACCTTAAACAACAATAAGTTAAACCACATATAAAAAAAGATAAATTATATCTTTAATAACTTTTGTTGGACAGAGCGCCCAGATACATAACCAGACACTATGTCACTCAACCAAAGGGGAGAACAGAGCCTATTTAATACATGCGCAAAAGGCAACCACAACTATTCGCATAGCATATAGTTAATATCTATCGGTATAGAATATTTTTGAAAACCAAAGAGGTGCGTACGGTTGCATACAATCGATTGCAATAACATCAAAACCCGAATCAAAGTGCGATTCGGGTCTTGTTATTGCTATGCCCAACTAACCTCAAGATTAGCTGGGTTATCGTGACGTAAACTTAAACTGAGGCGTAACTAGGAAAGTCAACTTTGTCCCAAAGACGCTTACGCAGATTGGCGCTGCATGACCAATCCCCGCTTACTAGCCAATCGGCAATGCCTTCGGCAACATTTGGATAAAAAACCCGTTCAGCTTGTTTCTCATCTAACCAATCGCGAATCACACTGGCATCAAGAAAGTCCATAGATTGAGCAAGCCCCAAACTATCAAGCGTTGCTGCATTGCTTTGCTGCTCAAATTGACCGTCCAACGGCTTAACGAGTAACTTTTTGCCTAAGCTGAGCGCCTCTGACGGCAACTCAAAGCCACCGTTAGCGATAACACCAGCACAGCGATGGAGATCGCATTGAAAACTCTCGTGGCCAAGCGGTTTCATCAAAATGTTTTCTATCTGAACGTGCTCAATATTCTCTGGGTGATAACAGATAAAGTTGTTTTGGCTAAATCTAAGCAACAGGTCAACAATAGCTTCAGTATTTTCAAATGGAAGGTAGACAAGAATAAAGTCTTCGGAGGTCACATCCTCTCCAGATGTATGCACAATAGGTGGCAGAATAGGCTGCCCAAAATGGTACCAGTGTAGGCCTAGCTGATACTGTGACGGAGCGAAGTGCTGAATCACCGAATCATCCAGCCAGTTTGCGCCTTTTTGAGGCACATCAAACAGAAATGCATTTTGATGGCTAATGCTTACAGTGGGAATGTTCTGCTGCTTTGCGGCCCAAGCAGAAACGGGTTCAAAGTCATTGACCACCACATCATAACCAGAAACATCGAGCTCTCTGACTTCACGAATAAAGTGGGGCAGACTGTTCTCAAACGCTGTTTTCATATAGTTCACACGGCCATTTTCCGTCATGAAGCTAAACCCGCGCCGCGTTTGGTAATCACCAAACTGCTGCATCGAGAAGTACTTACTTTTCTCTCGACCAGAAAATAAAAAATCGACTTGCACATCATGATTGGCTAGCGCCTGACTCATCGCTCTTGCCCTAGCAATATGGCCATTACCCGTACCCTGCACACCATAAAGTATCTTCATTTACACGCCTCCTAGCCAAGCTTGTACATATTCAAGCGCAACGTAAGCCGATGACATACCCAGTACCGCACCAATCACCACATCGGTGAGAAAGTGCACACCAAGCAGAATGCGTGAAGCGCCAATTAACACTGCCCACATCAGCGCTGGGTCGTGCCACTGAGGATAAAACTGGCCAATAATGGTCGCCATCAAAAAAGCGGCCGCAGTATGTCCCGACGGTAAACTGTAGCGATCAGAGGGGGTAATAAAAGCGTGCAGTAAATGAGAAAATTCTTCAGGCCTGCGACGCTTGAAGCTGTTTTTCGCTAACCAGTAAATCGGTAACTCGATAGCAAACGCTAACAAGGCCGCCGTAAAAAACAGCTTGCCAACCGGTTCATCTAAGCAAAAAACAGCGATGCCAAGTAACAGGTACAAATGACCGTCGCCCGTTCGAGACACCCAACGACTTACCGATGCTACTTGAACGTTAAAGCGATGCTTAAGACAAAACAATGAAAAAGCCAAATCTATTCTTGCTATGGGTTCAATCGTTCGCACAACCTACTCCTTGTTAGACGCGCAGTTCATGATCAAAAAGTAATCAGCAACAATGACAATTCGGTGACGATTTATTGGAGAAATGATGAAAGTTAGCGCTAGAGGAACCCTAGTCACTAACTTTCATTTGATTAATAAGATGAAATTTATGGCGTATTACAGCTCTTCATGTTTATGAACCAGTCCCCAATCCGCGAGGATGGCGTATGCAGAAGGAATCATGAACAGCACCAAAGCTGTGGACGCAAAAATACCGAACACAATAGAGATAACCAGAGGCTGAATGACTTGAGCCTGCAAGCTGGTTTCAGTTAGCAAAGGCAACAAACCGGCTGCAGTGGTCATCGACGTTAAGAACACCGCTCTGAAACGCTCACGACTCGCTTTCACCACAGAGTCATGGACGGAGTCACCCTCGTCAACGTGGTGACGTATGTACTGCACCAATAAGATAGAGTCGTTAACGACAATCCCCGCCAATGACACAAAGCCCATGATACTTGGCATACTCATCGCGTGCCCTAGTAGCAAATGTCCCCAGACCACACCGATAAAGGCAAGCGGTATCGCCAGCATTACCACAAACGGCTCTAGGTAACTTCTGAACTGATAGCTAAGGATGGTGAATACACCAAACAGACCCAGCAGAAATCCTTTTGCCATCGACGCGCCCGTCTCTGCGCTATCTTTGGTTTCACCCTCAAAGTCAAAACGCAGCCCTGGATACTCTTGTTGCAGCTTCGCCACTTCTTCGGCTTGGAACTGTCTAATGATATCGGTTGAGCTCGCTTTAGTGGTATCAACATCACCGAACACGCTGACCGTTCTCAAACCGTTGACGCGTTGGATACGAACGTAGTTACGCTGAAAATCGAGCGTCGCGACGGATGCCAACGGTACTTGCGAGCCATCCGCTAAGAAAATTGGGAAGTTCGATAACTGCTGAATGTCACCAATATCTTGCTTGTCGAGCTTCACTTCAATCTTAATGTTCTCAACACCCACTTGGATCTCATCGGCGGTTTGGCCAAAGAAAGCCGCACGCAACTGACTTGCGATCATCTGACCGTTAATCCCAAAGCTCTCAGCACCAGGTCGCAGTTTGACTAAGATCTCTTCTTTGCCGAGGCGCATGTCATCGAGCACGCCACTCACACCATCAAATTCATTCAGGTATTGCTGTATTTCAACCGACGCGGCTTTCAGCATGTCCAGATCGTCGTGTGCAATGCGCACTTCAATAGCACGACCACCCGGACCCATCGTTGGTTGCTTGAATACCATAGAAATTGGGTCTGCAAGCTCCCCCACATCCTCACGCCAAGCATCGATAAACTCATCGATGAGCGTATTGCGAATCTCTGCACTAAGCAGATCCAGCCTGACCGTCGCTATATGGGGGCCAGATTCATTGGCATCTTGGTTAGTGTTGAACTGACTGGTGATCTGCTTCACCAAGGTTTCACCACCTTCCACCTCTTCACTCCACTGCTTATTGAGCTTTTCAGCAGATAGAACGATTTTATCGACCACTCGCTCTGTCTGAGACAAAGATGCTCCTGGCGGCAGAATAATACGAGCTTCGGCAATGTCCCCATCCAATGCTGGGAATGGGTTGAACTTCACTACACCACCAGCCAGTAGACTCACAGAAATAAGCAGCGCCGCAAACACGCTACCCATAAAGGCATAACGATATGAAACGACTTTATCTACCGCATTCACAAGCGTGGTATTCCTAAAGTGTTCAAAGCGCTCTAACAACACACGTTTAAACTTCAAAGGCTGTTTGTCACGGTTATGCTTGTGCAATGAATGAGACAAATGATTTGGCAGAATTAAGAAGGCTTCAACCAGACTCAATGACAAGACAAGTATTAGCACCTGAGGTACTGCCCTTAGTACGGCGCCCATCTCCCCTTGTAAGAACAGCAAGCTACCGAAAATACACACCGTGGTTAAGAAAGAGGAAATAACACCCGGCAGCACTTTCTTAACGCCATTGATAACCGCATCATCAATTTTCTGCCCACGGTCTAAGTGCGCCTGTATCGACTCTGCGATCACGATGGCATCATCCATCATGATACCAATCGCCATTAGAAGCCCCACCAGAGACATGATGTTAATGGATAGCCCAAGATTCGCCATCAAGCACAGGCCGCCAAGGAACGCCACTGGCAAGCCCGCGGCCACCCAGAATGAGTAACGGAAACTGAAAAACAGCCACATGGTCGCAAATACCAGCAAAATACCTTGCCAGCCGTTTGTTACCATCATGGTCAGACGATCCCACAATATGGATGACATATCATTGGTCAATTCAAGCGTAACCCCCTCAGGGGCAATCAGACGCTGCGCTTCTACAAACTCCGTTACCTTCTCTTTCACACGTAGCGCGTCATCTTCCTTGTTCTTACTGATTTTAAGCAAAGCCGAAGGCTTGCCATTAAACAGAACTTTTTGTTCATCCAGTTCGAAACGGTCGGTAATAGTGGCGACATCTTTGAGACGAATTAACGCGCCACTTGGGCTTGAGCCCACAACGATCGACTCTAACTCTTGAGGCGTAATACGCCTCTCATCAAAGCGAATCAAAAAGTTCTTATCTTCCGTTTCGACATTGCCGCTTGGGAGCTTAATGTTTTGATGACCAATCTGGGTAGCAATATCACCGATACTTAACCCTAGCTGACGCATGATTTGAGTATTGAGCTCTACACGGTATTGGTGATCAGAAAAGCCACTGACATCGACGAGCGAGACACCATAGTCAAGTTTTAGCGTGCGCTTTAACTGCTCAGCGTACGCTTTTAGCTCTGGCCAACTGGTCTCAGCAGTAATCGCAACATCCACTACGGGTTCGTTCCAATCCAGCTCTTGTACCACTGGTGATTCAATCTCATCAGGAAAGTCATTGATCGCGTTGATCTGAGTTTGAACATCCACCAGCATTCGGCCAATGTCGGCTTTTTCATCAAGCTTGAGGGTCAATCTTGCTGAGCCTTCAATCGCTTCACATTTGGTCTCTACGATGTTTGAAAGGCCGTCAACCGCATCTTCCATACGCACACACAAGCTCTCTTCCACTTCTTGCGGCGAGGCACCAGGGTAAGTGATCGCGGCCATAATGTAGGGAGGATCGAACTCAGGAAAGGTCTCACGCTTGATGGTCGACAGCGAGCTGATACCGAGTATCAGCAGCGCCAGCATCAGTAGATTCGCCGCCGTTGGGTGTTTGGAGAAAAATCGAATCATTGGGTAACCTCTCCAACACCGTGATCATCACTTTGACTATCACGCAACAGCATCCCCTCAATGGCTGGCAAGATATCATTGAGGATCACCTTTTCACCCGCTTCAAGATTACCAGAAATGATCACCTGGTTGTCACGGCGATATTCGACATTCACATCGCGCATTTCCAAACGATTTTCCGCGTTCATCAAATAGATCTTATCACCGTGCAAAGCTCGCTCAGGGACAGACCAAGACTGCTGTTTTTGACCTTCAATTGTCGCCTTCACAAACATGCCATTAACCAGCACAGGAGTCCCTGCCAAGCCACTACTGCTTGGTAATTGCGAGACCTCTAGGATCACTCCTGCGGTTGCTTGGTTGGCATCAACCGTTTCACTCACGCGCGCGACTTTCGCTGGCCACGTTGCAGTAAGGTTGCCGCTACTGAGTTCGACTGTCGCTTGTAACTTACCTAGCTCGCCGCGCTCGGTTTGGTCTTCATCCCATGAGAGGGTGTCCGAAAGCAGTTGTAAGTCATGGATAGACAATTGCGCTTCCACTTCCATGACATCGTTTAGGTGCGCGGTGACCATGGTTTGCTGTAAGTTCACCACCTGATTGATCTCAGCATCAACCTCTGAGATACGCATCGTCATTGGCAGCGCAATACGAGTTTTCTCTAGCGAGCGCTGCGCTTCATCGGCTTTGGCTTGATTGACCTTAACCAATGCTTCAGATACACCACGCTCATCTGGCATCAGCGCCAATTGATTTTCAATCTCTTGGACTAGCTTCTCCTGTGAAAGCATATTTAGCTGCTGAGTATCAACATCGGACTGTGAAGTGAGCCCGCGCTTATTCAGATCCACGCGGCGCTGATACTCGTTTTCTGCCAGCTTCAAACGATTCATCTCAATCGACAAAGTCTGCTTTAGGTTTGTCTCTTCCTGATCAAGACGCGCCAGTTGAGTCTGACTGGATTTCAAATCAGCAATGGCTTGAGATAGCTTGAGCTCATAATCTAAAGGGTCAATTCGGAGAATTTCTGTGCCCGCGGCTATCACTGTGCCTTTCTCAAGGTTAGGGTGCTTATAAGTAACCGCGCCCGTCACTTCAGCAATGGCTTGCCACTGCACTTTCGGCTCAGCGCGACCAAAACCAATCGCCATTGGTGATGACATCTGAGGTTGTAGCGGCATGATATCCACCACACGTGAACGATCGCCTGCAGGTTTGGTTGGTACATCAGGGCGCAGGTTCACGGCGGCAATTAAAGCCACAACGCCAACTGCAAGTGCTGGAAAAAAAAGGAGTTTTTTATTGATAGACTTCATAGAGATATGATTCTTTTAATTAGGATGGGTCACGCAACAACCCACGCTTAAGCAAGGCGATGTTATGTTCGAGGAGTTCGTTTAAAAATTCTTCATTGACTTCAATGCCATGCAAACTCAGAAGACCAGGCGGTGCGACAAATGGAAACACCATTAGACTAATGAGTGAAATTTTGCACATACGTGGGCTCAGCCCTTCACGTAACAACCCGAGCTCAGACATTTTATTGAACATGAAATCTTGGTCTGGACGACCAATGTCTGCAAACACCTTTTCAAACAAGCGACGCTGCGTGGCTGACGGAGGCATGTGCATGACTTGGGAGATCAAGCGTGGAAACTGCGGTACTTTATTCATTTCAAAATAATAAGTACGCATAAAGTCAGTAAGATTGCCGTAATCGCCATTTTTCATCAGCGATTCCATTTTGCTTTTCATCGGCTGTAAGGTCTCGCGCACCATGGTCTCAAACAAGCCTTCTTTGTTGCCAAAGTAGTAGCGAATCATGGCAATATTAACGCCCGCCTTTTGCGCGATAAGGCGTGTCGACACTTTGTCATATGGCATTACTACGAACAGATCACGAGCATGGGTAAGCAGCTTGTGCCTAGCATCCGTGCGTTCTTTGGGGCGACCAACTTTACGTGTGGCCTCAATCGCGTTCGTCATACCAATCCTTGCTTTTATTAATCATCGATTAATTGTAGAGTAAAGCTTGTTCAATCCGCGAACAGTTAAATTCATCAAATATTAATCAGATGATTAATTATAAATTGGCGACCACCTCCCTCTCTTAGCATATAGAGCGAACTGCTCCGATATCCATAAAAATTCAGATTAACCCTTGACGCATGAAGCTGAGTGCGGTACTAATCTTGTAACTTATTTTTGTGGAACGCATAACAGTGTCATTACGTTTTTCTCTACTCCTGAACCTCCTCCTTATCGTGAAAAAATCGCGCGGGTAGGTAGTGGACGAAAAACACCACATAAAGAATTCCAAAAAAACCCGCTTACACAAGCGGGTTTTTTTATATCGATTGAACTGGACGTAAACGATTAACCTGGATAAAGAGGAAGCAAATATGAACGATCAGGTGATTATATTCGACACCACATTGCGTGACGGCGAACAAGCACTTTCAGCAAGTCTAACAGTGAAAGAGAAGCTGCAAATTGCTTATGCGCTCGAGCGTCTAGGTGTTGATGTTATCGAAGCTGGTTTCCCTATCTCCTCTCCGGGTGATTTTGAATCGGTGCAGACGATTGCGAAACACATTAAAGATAGCCGCGTATGTGCCTTGTCTCGCGCCGTAGCGAAAGACATTGATGCGGCGGCTGAAGCGTTGAAAGTAGCGGATGCGTTCCGTATCCACACCTTCATTTCAACCTCGACCGTCCACGTTCAAGACAAACTGCGCCGCAGCTACGACGATGTGGTTGAGATGGGCGTAAAAGCGGTCAAGCATGCTCGCAACTACACCGATGACGTTGAATTCTCGTGTGAAGACGCAGGTCGTACCCCTATCGATAACTTGTGTCGTATGGTGGAAGCCGCTATCGATGCTGGCGCTCGTACCATCAACATTCCAGACACCGTAGGCTACACCGTCCCAAATGAATTTGGTGGCATCATCCAGACCCTTTTCAATCGCGTTCCAAACATCGACAAAGCCATCATCTCTGTGCACTGTCACGATGACTTGGGTATGTCAGTGGCAAACTCTATCGCAGCAGTACAAGCTGGTGCTCGTCAGATCGAAGGTACTATCAATGGAATCGGTGAGCGTGCAGGTAACTGCTCACTAGAAGAAATCGCGATGATCATCAAGACTCGTCAAGAGTTCTTAGGTGTGCACACAGGCCTTCAGCACCAAGAAATCCACCGCACCAGCAAGCTAGTGTCTCAGCTATGTAATATGCCGATTCAGGATAACAAAGCGATTGTTGGCGCGAACGCGTTCAGTCACTCTTCAGGCATCCACCAAGATGGCATGCTAAAGAATAAGAATACTTACGAGATCATGACGCCTGAGTCTATTGGTCTAAAAAACAAAGCGTTGAACCTAACTAGCCGTTCTGGTCGTGCAGCCGTCAAGAGCCATATGGATTCAATGGGTTACAACGAGCATGAGTACAACCTAGATACCTTGTATCAAGATTTCTTGAAGCTTGCAGATCGCAAAGGTCAGGTATTCGACTACGACCTAGAAGCATTAATGCACTTTGCTAACTTGCGCGAAGAAGACGACTTCTTTAAGTTGAACTACTTGAGCGTTCAATCAGGCAGCATCATGGCGACCACCAGCATTAAGATCCAATGCGGTGACGAAGAGAAATGCGAAGCGGCAGTAGGTAACGGTCCGGTTGATGCACTTTACCAATGTATCTATCGCGTAACGGGTTACGACATTGTGCTAGACAAGTTTGATTTGACAGCAAAAGGCGAAGGTGAAGATGGCTTAGGCCAAGCGGATATCATCGCCAACTACAAGGGCCGAAAATATCACGGTACGGGGGTCTCAACCGACATCGTTGAGGCTTCAGGTCAGGCACTACTTCATGTTATCAATAGTATCCATCGTGCTGATCAAATCGAAGTGATGAAGCAAAACAAAGTTGAAGCGGTATAAAAGTTAATACTCGGCTTCTCTACTAGACGGAGCCGAGCCAAAAATTTGTTTGCTCGTACTACAACGAGTAGACCTAAAAATATAAGCAAATACAACATTTAAGGAAATTAGCCCCATGGCAGGTACTTACAAGATTGCGGTTCTACCGGGTGACGGTATTGGTCCAGAAGTAATGGCTCAGGCTCATAAAGTGCTTGATGCAATTTCAGAGAAACACAACATTACCCTAGAGCGTGAAGAGTTTGATGTAGGTGGCATTGCTATTGATAACCACGGCTGCCCGCTTCCAGAGGGCACGGTAAAAGGCTGTGAAGAGTCAAACGCGATTCTGTTCGGTTCAGTTGGCGGTCCTAAGTGGGAACACCTGCCACCAAACGATCAACCTGAACGTGGTGCGCTACTTCCACTTCGTAAACACTTCCAACTGTTCTGTAACCTACGTCCTGCACAGATTCACGCAGGCCTAGAGGATTTCTCTCCACTGCGCGCAGATATCTCCGCAAAAGGTTTCGATATCGTGGTAGTTCGTGAGCTTACTGGCGGTATCTACTTCGGTCAGCCAAAAGGTCGTGAGGGCGAAGGCCCAACAGAGAAAGCCTTTGATACTGAGGTTTACCACCGCTACGAGATCGAACGCATCGCTAAGATCGCGTTTGAATCAGCACGCCTTCGTAACAAGAACGTTTACTCAATCGATAAAGCCAACGTTCTACAAAGCTCTATCCTATGGCGCGAAGTAGTGGAAGAAGTTGCGAAGGATTACCCAGATGTGACGCTTAACCACATGTACATCGATAACGCGACGATGCAGCTTATTAAAGACCCTGCACAGTTCGACATCATGCTTTGCTCAAATATCTTCGGCGATATCATCTCTGATGAGTGTGCGATGATTACAGGTTCTATGGGCATGCTGCCATCAGCAAGCCTTAACGAAAGTCAGTTCGGTCTTTATGAGCCAGCAGGCGGTAGTGCACCAGACATCGCCGGCAAGAACATTGCAAACCCTGTTGCTCAGATCCTTTCTGCTGCGCTGATGCTACGCTACAGCCTAGGTGAAGAAGCGGCGGCACAAGATATTGAAGCGGCCGTGAGTAAAGCCCTAGCAGCGGGTGAGCTTACCGCTGACCTAGCGGGTGACAAGCCAGCGCTAAGCACCTCTGAGATGGGTGACAAGATCGCTGCATACGTACTGAATTCATAATTAAAAACACTGCCCTAGCCGATGGCCGTTCTATTCGGCTAGGGGAAGCAAGGAATTAAGCAATGTCAAAAACTCTATACGAAAAAGTCTACGACGCTCATATCGCCGTCGAAGCAGAGGGTGAAAACCCAATCCTTTATATCGACCGTCACTTGGTTCACGAAGTAACTTCACCACAGGCTTTCGATGGCCTACGTGAAAAAGGTCGTAAAGTGCGCCAAGTAGGCAAAACATTTGCCACTATGGATCATAATGTGTCTACCACCACTAAAGACATCAACGCTTCTGGTGAGATGGCACGGATCCAAATGGAGACGCTATCGAAAAACTGTGAAGAGTTTGGCGTGACTCTTTATGACATCAACCACAAATACCAAGGCATCGTCCACGTTATGGGTCCAGAGCTGGGTATTACCTTGCCAGCGATGACTATCGTATGTGGTGACTCTCATACCGCGACGCACGGTGCATTTGGCTCTCTTGCCTTCGGTATTGGTACCTCAGAAGTTGAACACGTTCTAGCGACGCAAACTCTCAAGCAATCGCGCGCTAAGACCATGAAAATCGAAGTTCAAGGTAAAGTGGCTCCTGGCGTGACAGCAAAGGACATTGTTCTTGCGATCATTGGTGAAACAACGGCAGCTGGCGGTACTGGCTACGTGGTGGAGTTCTGTGGTGAAGCCATCACTGATCTTTCTATGGAAGGTCGTATGACGGTATGTAACATGGCTATTGAGCTAGGCGCGAAAGCAGGTCTTGTCGCACCAGATGAGACAACGTTTGAATACCTAAAAGGCCGTAAATTCGCCCCTCAAGGCGCTGAATGGGATGCTGCTGTCGAGTACTGGAAAACATTCAAAACTGATGCTGATGCGACCTTTGATGCGATCGTCACACTAAACGGCGCGGACATCAAACCTCAAGTCACTTGGGGTACTAACCCAGGTCAAGTTATCGCCGTTGATCAGCCAATTCCCGCTCCAGAAAGCTTCGCCGATCCTGTTGAGAAAGCATCAGCAGAAAAAGCGCTGGCTTACATGGGTCTAGAGGCGGGTAAATCGCTAAAAGATTATAAAGTAGACAAGGTATTTGTTGGCTCTTGTACTAACTCTCGTATCGAAGACATGCGTGCAGCGGCAGAAATTGCCAAAGGTCGTCAGGTTGCTTCTCACGTTCAAGCGCTTATCGTACCTGGCTCTGAGCAAGTTAAAGCTCAGGCAGAAGCGGAAGGTTTAGACGCTATCTTCAAGGACGCAGGCTTCGAATGGCGCCTACCGGGTTGCTCTATGTGTCTTGCCATGAACAATGACCGTTTAGGCCCACAAGAGCGCTGTGCATCGACCAGTAACCGTAACTTCGAAGGTCGCCAAGGTCGTGATGGTCGTACGCACCTAGTAAGCCCTGCGATGGCCGCGGCAGCCGCCATTGCTGGACATTTCGTTGATATCAGAGAGCTAGACTAAGAAGGAACATACCATGTCAGGATTTAAACAACACACCGGCTTAGTCGTACCTCTTGATGCCGCCAACGTCGATACCGATGCGATTATCCCTAAGCAGTTCCTGCAAAAGGTAACTCGTACGGGGTTTGGTCAGCACCTATTTCACGACTGGCGCTTCCTAGACGATGCGGGTAAACAAGATAACCCAGAATTTGTGATGAACGCGCCTCGTTACCAGGGAGCGAGCATTCTGCTTGCGCGCGAAAACTTCGGTTGTGGTTCATCCCGTGAGCACGCCCCTTGGGCACTGGCCGATTACGGCATCCAAGTGATGATTGCCCCAAGTTTCGCAGACATCTTCTACGGTAACTCCATCAATAACCAGATGGTACCAGTTCGTCTTACCGAGCAAGAAGTTCATGAGCTGTTCACTTATGTTCAGGCGAATGAGGGTGCTGAGATCACCGTTGATCTAGAAGCAATGAAAGTGACGGCAAATGGTCAAACTTACAGCTTTGAAATCGATGAGTTCCGCCGTCATTGCCTACTGAACGGTCTTGATAACATCGGCCTAACGCTTCAACACGAAGAGAAGATTGCGGCTTACGAAGCGAAGATCCCTAGCTTCTTGAAATAAATCGCTAACGATTTAGTTGAACTATCCAATCCCAGCCCTACTTTCTTAGTAAGGCTGGGATTTTTTTATATAGATTGTCACTACACTGAAAGAACTCGGCCAAGAGTCGGGTCTGTTGGATTAATCACTTAACGGAATGGATATTCGCTATGCTACGTGTTCTCTCTTTGGTTTTTCTCATGTTTACCACCAGTGTTTTCGCAGCACCAAAATCTGAGCTTTGGTCGTATTGGGATAAAAGTAATGACAGCAACACGCAAAGTGTCTCCCATCAAGACTGGCAGAGCTTTCTAGACCGCTACTTGGTCACCGAAGGCGAGAATACTCTAGTGCGCTATGTCCGTGTTTCTCCCAACGATAAGCAAGCACTCAAAACTTACATTAACGACCTAGCCCGAATAGACCCTAGACTGCTCAGCCGCGCTGAGCAGTATGCCTACTGGGTCAACCTCTATAACGCCATCACTGTCGATTTGATCCTTGATGAGTACCCAGTGAAATCCATCACTAAGCTTGGAGGGCTATTTAGCTTTGGACCGTGGGGTGATGAGGTCATTACTATTACCGGGCAAGCGCTCACCTTAAACGATATTGAGCACCGCATACTGCGCCCAATTTGGAACGATCCTAGAACACACTATGCCGTTAACTGTGCCAGCCTTGGTTGCCCAAATCTGCAGACTCAGGCATTCACTACCGATAACACCGAAGCACTGCTAGAAAGTGCAGCCAATGCATTTGTGAACTCATCGAAAGGCGCTAGCATTTCTGGCGACACCATAACTCTGTCGTCTATTTATGAGTGGTTTGAGGCAGACTTTGTGCAAGATGGCGGTGCATTGAAGCATATGGCGAAGTATCGCCCTGATCTTGCCAATTTCGATGGCAAGATCAAATACGATTACGATTGGAACTTAAACAGTAAGTAAGGGTTAAAAACTTGAGCCTGGCTGCTTCAAGAACTCGATTTCGTCCAAGGTAGAGGCTCTACCTAAAATCTCATTTCGGTGAGGGTATCGTCCAAATCGCTCGATAATCGCTTTGTGGCGATACTCAAAATCTAGGTTATTTTCTATTCCATTGCTTTTAAATAACCGTACCGCTTCTTCATGTATTTTCAACGATTCGCTGTGCATATAGGGCATGTAAAGAAAGGTGCGCTGTTCGGATGTTAACTTTTCATCAGCACCGCTCGCGACTGCCTCTTGAGCTAATGCCAAAGCCATAGGATCCGAGGAAAAAGACTCGGGGGTTCCTCTAAACAGATTTCGAGAAAACTGATCAAGAACGATCACTTCCGCAAGTCTGCCTTCGGCCGTTGAGCGCCAATGATAGAGTTCCCCTTGGCGCGCTTGTTCATGAAGCGCTGCAAACCTTTGAGTAATAAGCTCATCTAGCGCTGTATCTCCAGAAAACCAATCCTTTGGTGATAACTCTTGAAACCAGAAATCGAGTACATCCTTGTCGGTTAGCATTATTTGAACCCTTTCACTTTTTTGATGAGATCATAAGCGTTTTGGATCTCTTGCGATTTCTCTTTTGCTACGTTCATCATCTCTGGAGGTAGACCTTTCGCCATAAGCTTATCTGGGTGGTGTTCATTCATTAGCTTTCTGTAAGCACGTTTAACGGCTTTTGAATCAGCATCCTCAGAAATACCCAGCACATCATAGGCATCAGAAAGCTGCGAGGCGCTGCTTGCTTGCTGCCAATTTCCCTGCTGACCACCTTGGTAGTGACCACCACCAAAGTTGCCACCGCCTTGCTGGAAGCGGAATGCCGCTTCTTGCATACGCAGGCGCTGTTCAAGCTGTTGAGCCGAGAAGCCTAAGCCTTGTGCGATACGATGCAAGACCTCTCGCTCTGTCGGGTGAACACTACCATCTGCGAACGCAGCCGAGATTTGAAGCTCTAAGAAAAACTGCAATAGGTCATGGCGACCACCAGAGGAGATACGTACTTTATCAAGTACACGTTCAAGCGGAAATTCAGCTGATTTACCATCACGAAACGCTTCTTGTGCCGCACGTTTTTGCTCATTGTTGAGGTTCATGCGATCCATCATGATAGTCGCTAGCTGGATCTCTTCTGGTGTCACCTGCCCTTTAGCTTTGGCAACGTGCCCCATCACCGCATAAGCAGCATTGAGAAACTCTTCTTGACGCTGCGCTTGGTCCGCACCACCAAACCCGCCGCGATTAAACCCACCACGAGCAAAGCCGGATTGGTTGAGTCGGCGCGCTTTGTCAAACTGGTGCCCCAAAAACAAGCCAAACAGCGCCCCTAACGGGCCACCAAACAACATGCCGAAAAATACGCCTAAAATTTTACCTATCATGTGATGTATGTGCTCTTTATTTATGAATTTTTGCGCTGATTCGCAGTCTACTAGTGTCGTTGAGGTCAATTTCCTTTATGATAGAGACCGTCTTATAAACGATTCAATATCAATCGAATTCAACTGAATGAATCAAGTTAAACAGGATAGTACAACTCGATGTCACGTTTTTCCCGCACTTATCTAGCGGCCTCTATTGGTGCTGCGCTGCTAGCGTCTTACGCAAATGCCGAAGAAACATCGAAAAACAGTGGACAATCCATGCCACCAGCAGAGCAGTGCTCTGTTGATACTGCACAAAGTTCAGACTCCAATCAAGAGCCAATCAATATTGAGGCCGACTCTCTGGAGGCCATCAATGGCGAGCGTGCAACCTACAAAGGCGACGTGGTGGTTGTCCAAGGTAATAAAACCATTACTGCTGACAGCGTGACGCTCCACCAAGACGACAACGTCGTCGTCGCTGAAGGCAATGTCACCATTGACGATGGCCAGTTTAATGCCGTATCTGACAAAATCACTAACGATTTAAATAAAGATGTCATTACTGCTGAAAACACGCAGTATAAAATGTTGTGTGGGGGTGGACGCGGCGATGCTGTGTACATTTCAAAAACGGGCAAGTCGCTCTATCAAATCAACGATGGCTCGATCACCACTTGTCCAGAAGATGACAATTCATGGCGCTTTCTAGCCGATGACATTCGAGTCGATCAAGACAATGAAGTAGCTACCCTTTACGGGAGTCGTGTGGAAGTAAAAGATGTCCCGATCTTCTACATGCCTTATATGACGATGCCTACCAGTAACAAGCGAAAAACCGGTGTCCTATTCCCGTCACTTTCACTAGGCTCAAAAAACGGCCTGGAGCTACAGATCCCAGTTTACTGGAACCTAGCCCCTAACTACGACTTGCTTACCACTTTCCACTACATGCAAACGCGTGGCTTGCAACTAAAAGGGGATTTTCGCTATCTGACCTCAACCAGTAGTGGTGAATTGAAAGGCGAGTACCTTGCTGACGACCAAAAATACCCTGAAAAAGATCAGCGCTGGGCATTCCAATACAAAAATAACAGTAATTTTGGTCAGCACTGGAAATTGGATGTCGATTACTCTCAGGTAAGTGATAACGACTACTTCCAAGATCTCGATTCTAGCATCGGTAGCCGCTCAGAAGGTCAACTGTCGCAAAAAGGGACTGTTGCCTATCGCGAGCAGTTCTGGGATGCAGCGATCACGGTTCAAGACTTCCAAATTCTGGTTGATGATACTAAGCCTTACCGCTTAATGCCGCAGTTTGAATTTAACTACTACCGCCCTGAAATTTATCAAAACCTGAACTTTGATTTGGTCAGCAGTATCTCTCGCTTTGAGACCGACGATGAGAAAAAGCCTTCGGCGACTCGTGTTCACGTGGAGCCTGGCATCACTCTGCCTCTTTCAAATACTTGGGGTACTTGGACAACCGAAGCTCGCTACCTCTTAACGCAATATAATCAAGAAATTGACAACCTAAACATCGCTGATGTCGGTCCGTTGGAAGAGAAAGTCACTCGTGCATTGCCAGAGTTTCGCACTCATGCGGGCATGGTGTTTGAGCGCGATACCGCCTTTATTAATGGTTACACACAAACCCTAGAGCCGCAGGTTCAATACTTGTACGTGCCAGAAGTTGATCAAAGTAATATCTTTAATTACGACACCACTTTATTGCAAACCGATTACTACGGCCTGTTCCGTAGCCGCCGTTTCAGTGGCGTGGACAAAGTCGCAGCAGCCAACCAAATTAGCTACGGTGCGACGTCGCGTTTTTACGATGGTGGACAAAAAGAACGTCTAGCAATCTCATTTGGTCAAATTTACTACCTTGATCCGGCAAGTAAAAACCCAAATAGCGCCACCGACAATGAGTCTTCAAACTACTCATCATGGGCAATTGAGACCGATTTTAACTACAACGATCGCGTGTTCTACCATGGCGGGATTCAATATGATATTGATTCATCTTCGGTATCACTCGCCAATAGTGCAGTCGAGTATCGGGTCGAAGACGACTTCATCCAAGCCAACTATCGCTACGTGACCAAAGAGTACATCGAAAGTATTAACAGCTATAGCAACGATGAACTGTCAAAGTTAACACGTAACGGTATAAACCAAGTTGGCCTTTTAGGTGGTTATCAAATTAACCGCAACTGGATCGCAACTGGTCAGTATTACTATGACATGACCGAGCGCGTATCCATTGAATGGCTGGCCAAATTAGAGTATCAATCGGATTGTTGGTATTTTGGTGTCGACTACAGCCGCCAACTTCGTAGCTGGGAGTCTGGTATTGTGGGTATTGGCGGCGCTAACTTCGAAGACAACATTCGATTTAGCTTTGGTATCACAGGTCTTGGTGGCAGCTCACGTGCCCCTGAGCCACCAAATGGTAACGCGCTGAAATACGGCAGACCGTTTATACTTAACCAATAATCGCCAAGCCGTCACACGATGACATCATGCAAGGAACTTAATTCACTTCACAGACTCATAGTCTGTGAAGTTTTCACTGGGAATATCGATGAAATTTATTAGTACACTCTTTTCAACTTGCCTATTGGCGGCCATGTCGTTTCAAGCAGCAGCGGAGCCCGTTGAGCTTGACCGTGTTAGAGTCATTGTTAACGATGGCGTGATTTTGCAAAGTGATATCGACTCAGCTACCAAAACCCTCACAGCTAACGCGCGTAAGAACAACCAAGAGCTGCCTTCAGACGATATTTTGCTAGAACAGATCTTAGATAAACTGATCCTAGAAAAACTGCAGCTTCAAGAAGCTGAGCGTATCGGTGTTCGTATCGACGATAACCGCTTGTCACAAGCCCTTGGCGATATCGCAGCGAACAACGAGCAAACCCAAGAGCAGCTTCGTCAAACGGTCGCCGAAGAAGGCCTATCATGGGAAGCATTTCGCGAGCAAATTCGTGATGAAATTGCTGCCAGTGAAGCACGTAATGCTATGGTAAGACAGCGCATCAACATTCTTCCTGCAGAGGTTGATAACCTTTCTGAGCTGCTCGCGAAAGAAAGTGACGCGACAGTGACTTACAAGATCCGCCACATTCAGCTTCGCTTTAACGATGGTGAAGATAAGAGCGTTCAAGAGAAGCAAGCAGAAACCATTATCGAACGACTAAACGGCGGTGAAGACTTCGCAACCATGGCCTATACCTTCTCGAAAGGTCCAAAAGCACTAGAAGGTGGTGATTGGGGCTGGATGCGTAAAGAGGAAATGCCAACTATCTTTGCTGACCAAATCAACATGCAGACCAAAGGAACCATCATTGGTCCATTTCGTAGCGGCGTTGGTTTTCACATCCTGAAAATCGAAGACGTGAAAGGTCTAGAAACCGTCTCTGTGACTGAAGTAAATGCCCGTCATATTCTGATCAAGCCAACGGTTATCCTTAGTGATGAGGGCGTGAAACGTCAGCTCAACACCATTATTCAAAAAGTTCAATCTGGTGAAGCGAGCTTTGCCGAAATGGCTGAACAGTTCAGCCAAGATCCAGGCTCAGCAGTACAAGGTGGTGAACTCGGCTATCAAACCCCAGAGCTTTATGTGCCTGAATTTAAGCACCAAGTGGAAACCCTACCGGTTAAACAGATCAGTGAACCATTTAAAACCGTTCACGGCTGGCACATTGTAGAAGTTCTGGATCGCCGCGATGTCGACAAAACAGGTTCTGCGATGCAAAACCGTGCATACCGTATCCTATTTAACCGTAAGTTTAATGAAGAAGCATCAGCATGGATCCAAGAACTTCGTGCGAGTGCCTTTGTAGAGATGGTTGAGGACGAAGAGAATGCAACCAATTAAGCGCATTATCGTTACCGCCGGTGAGCCGGCGGGCATCGGCCCCGATTTGGCGGTAGCTTTGTCGCAAAAATCATGGCCACATCAAGTGGTCATTTGCGCAGATAAGTCACTGATAGCGAATCGAGCTAAGCAACTTGGTATCAACGTCGAACTGGTTGACTTCGACGAGCAGAACTTTGATTCCCAACAGCAAGGGCGCCTGGTCATTCTCCATGAACCGTTATCCGTTCCTGCAAAAGCTGGCGTTCTGGATGAAAGAAACGGTCAGTACGTACTAAATACCCTAGAAAAAGCCGCAAAAGGCTGTATGAATGGTCAATTTGATGCTATTGTCACCGGCCCTGTGCACAAAGGGGTGATCAATCGCGCTGGCGTTAGCTTCAGTGGCCATACTGAGTTCTTTGCTGAGGTATCCAATACACCACTTGTGGTGATGATGCTAGCAACGGAAGGGTTAAGAACGGCACTGGTTACAACACACCTTCCTTTAACGGAGGTGCCTAATGCCATCACCGAGGATCGCGTAACGCGAATCGTCGACATACTGCATCACGATTTGGTCACCAAGTTTGGCATCAAAACGCCAAACATCTATGTCTGCGGCCTAAACCCTCACGCGGGTGAAGATGGCTGCCTAGGTATGGAAGAGATTGAAACCATCACTCCTACCCTAGAGAAACTTCGCACAGAGAAAAATTATCAGCTTGTTGGCCCACTACCCGCCGACACGATATTTAATGACAAATACTTACGCGAAGCAGATGCTGTCTTAGGCATGTATCACGATCAAGTCCTTCCTGTATTGAAATACAAAGGCTTTGGTCGTTCAGTAAACATCACTCTTGGTCTACCCTTTATAAGGACATCGGTTGATCATGGCACTGCGATTGATCTTGCTGGCACAGGCCAAGCAGACTTTGGCAGCTTTGAGACAGCGCTGGCGTACGCAATAGACTTAGTAGAGAGCAGACAATGAGAAATGATGTCCACTTAGGGCACAAGGCCAGAAAACGCTTTGGTCAGAACTTCCTGAACGATCCGTACATCATCGATGGTATCGTATCTTCAATTAACCCAAGACCGGGCCAAAACCTGGTTGAGATCGGTCCGGGTCTTGGCGCGATTACTGAGCCAGTGGGTAAAGAAGTCGACAAGTTTACGGTTATCGAACTCGACCGTGACTTGGCACAGCGTCTGCGTACTCACCCAGATCTTGCTGACAAGCTAACGATTCACGAAGGCGATGCAATGCGTTTTGACTTCACTCAGCTGGTGAAGCCAAACAACAAACTGCGTATCTTTGGTAACCTACCATATAACATCTCTACGCCTTTGATGTTCCACCTATTTGAATTCCATAAAGACATTCAAGACATGCACTTTATGCTTCAAAAAGAAGTAGTTAACCGTCTAGCAGCAGGGCCAGGCAGTAAAGCTTATGGCCGTCTAACGGTCATGGCGCAGTACTACTGTAAAGTGGTACCTGTACTTGAAGTTCCGCCAACAGCATTCGTGCCGCCGCCGAAAGTTGACTCAGCGGTTGTGCGCCTAGTGCCTTACGAGGAGCTACCGTACCCAGCAACCAGCCTTAAATGGCTCGATCGCGTATGTCGCGAAGGCTTCAACCAGCGTCGTAAGACCGTGCGTAACTGCTATAAAGCACTCATGTCGGCAGAAACCCTGGAAGAGCTTGGTGTGAACCCATCAATGCGCCCAGAGAACCTGACGCTGCAACAGTTTGTTGACATGGCAAACTGGCTCGACGCCAACCATGGATAATACAAATCAATAACAGAAAAAACGCTCACTAGCTTGCTATTGAGCGTTTTTTTTGTCATATCTGAATATGCACTTCAAGCAGTTAGGAGATTGACATGGAGTCGACCACGCCATGCATTAAATGCCAAGTACACACTAAGTACGTTGAAGAACAATCCGATCCAGACAACAACCGTTATGTTTTTGCCTACATCATTACTATCAAAAATCTAAGTCAGGAAACGGTTCAACTGATAAGCCGACGTTGGCTCATTACCGATGCCAATGGCAAACAGCTTACCGTAGAGGGCGACGGTGTCGTGGGTCAGCAGCCAGTGATAGAGAAAAATGATGAGTATACCTACACCAGCGGTACCGCGATCGAAACGCCACTCGGCGTGATGCAAGGGCACTACATCATGCTAGATGCCAACGGCAAACAGTTTACCGCCGAAATTGAGCCATTCCGCTTAGCCATTCCCAACATACTGAATTAAGGAACACTGTGGCCAACTACATTGTCGGAGACATTCAAGGCTGTCTCGATGAACTGCAGCTTTTATTAGCTAGCGTTAGCTTTAACCCGCAACAAGATACCATTTGGTTCGCTGGCGATCTCGTCGCAAGAGGACCAAAGTCTTTAGAAACACTTAGGTATGTTAAATCACTAGGAGATGCGGCTAAGGTTTGTTTAGGCAACCACGATTTACATCTTCTTGCGGTGTCTTTAGGCGTTCACAAAACAAAGCCAAAGGACAAAACGTTACCCATCCTCGAAGCGAGCGACAGAGACGAGTTACTTAACTGGCTAAGACAACAACCATTATTGCTTGAACATGATGAGTTTGTCGTTTGTCATGCGGGGATCTCACCACAATGGACACTGAAACAAGCGAAGAAATGCGCAAAAAAGGTAGCAAAAAAGCTACGCGGAGACGATTGGCAGTCACTGATCAAAAACATGTATAGCAACGAGCCGGACGCCTGGTCTTCTGAACTCAAAGGGATTGAGCGACTTCGCTATACCATCAATGCTTACACCCGAATGCGATTTTGTTTTCCTGATGGTCGCTTAGACATGGGTTGCAAGCTCCCTCCTTCAGAAGTCAATCCGAGTGAATATGTACCCTGGTTTGCCCTACCATCACGTGAGCCACTGAGTAAAACTGTGATTTTTGGTCATTGGGCAGCGCTGGGTGGTTATGTCAGCGAAGAGGTCATAGGGCTTGATACCGGCTGTGTATGGGGTGGGGAACTGACCATGATCCGCTGGGAAGACAAAGCGCTATTTAGTCAGCCTGCGCTGTAACAATCGATAAAACTCGCCAGTCAATGAACTGGCGAGCTGTAAAAACTTAACGCTCTAACACCACAAACTCCATGTTGTAGGCATTTTTTTCATCCGCACTGTAATGCTCACTATGGCTCTGCTGCCAACCTTCTCCCCAGTCAGGAAATTGCGTATCTCCATCAAGCTTGGCATCAATATGGGTCAGATACAGTTTATTTGCCATCGGAAGACAGTGACTATAGAAGCTACCGCCACCAATGATCATCGCTTCTTCGACATCGCTAACCAGCTCCAATGCCTGTTCAAGCGAGGTCACCGTATCCACACCTTCGATAGACAGCTCACTATTACGACTCACAACAATATTGCGACGCCCCGGTAGTGGGCGTCCGATAGACTCATAAGTCTTACGACCCATAATCACAGGCTTACCCATCGTGCAGCGCTTAAACCAAGCAAAATCAGCCGGTAAATGCCACGGCATTTGGTTGTCCTTACCAATGATACGATTGTCTGCCATAGCGGCTATCATACTGATGATCATGATTGTTTATTCCTAATTAGACGATTGGGCGACGGCGGTAGAATAACAGCCCTGGCATCGCAAGACCAACCGCGAGTCCTGCGATAATGAACATCGCCTTCAAAAAGTTCTCAAGAAGCGTTGCTAGCAGCTCTGGGGTGTAGCCTAAGTGATTGATCTCCACCATCGCAATCATGGCTTTGAAAGCAAATACACCTGGCACCATAGGGATCAAAGCGGCGACTGTGAACACTTTTGGATGAGCCAAAAACTTATGAGACCAATGCACACCAATCATACCAACCAGAGTTGCGGCAAAAAAGGTCGCCCACTCAATCGGCACCCCGTAATGCATCATTAAAAAACGCGAGCCATGACCGATCGCGCCACCAATAGCGCAGTACGCCAACGCATTTTGCGGCACGTTAAATACCAGAGCAAAACCCACCGCTGGTATGGCGGCAAAAAACATATCATTAAGTAGAGCGAGTAGCAGTTC
Organism: Vibrio wakamikoensis; assembly: GCF_050337275.1. Taxonomy (NCBI): domain Bacteria; kingdom Pseudomonadati; phylum Pseudomonadota; class Gammaproteobacteria; order Vibrionales; family Vibrionaceae; genus Vibrio; species Vibrio wakamikoensis. The sequence goes on from NZ_JAKJST010000015.1 coordinate 133,886, forward strand.
CATCATTACTGTACCCACCCTAATACGTTGGTAATGCTCATCGCACCAACGATACCTAAACAGGTCGCGAGCGTTAGTAAGCTTGCCATCACAAAGCGGGCAATCCCCATATTAATGTAGCCTTTGAGCATATCGGCCACCGAGTTAATCAGCGGAAAACCAGGCACCAACATCAGTACCGAAGAGGCCATCACTAACTGTGGCTTGTCTCCGATTCCATAAATCACGGCTTGTGCGGAGATGAGCGTAGTGACAAAAGCAGTGATCGCGAAATTGAGTAGCGGATTGAAGTGACGATGACCAAACTCCTGACGCACAATCATGCCCAAGCCAGACGCTAAAAAGGTCATACCAAACACCGCCCAATCTCCTCCGGCTAAGCGGCTAAAAGCAGCACAAGAAAGACCTATCATCACCACCACTAACCAGCGGTTGTAACGTTCTGGGCTGATTTGGTTAAGCTTTTTTTGAGCCAGTTGATAGTCGAGAATGCCCTTTTCCATCATGATGCAGATGCGCTGAATCTGCGTAACGACCCGCATATTCAAGCCGCGATCTGGGCTTCGACGTGCCGTGGTGACGCAATGTTCGTTGTAAACAGTAGTGACGACTAGAGAGCTAGCAGAGAGCGATACTTCCACTTCATCCATGCCCGCTGCTTTGCCGATTCGATGTGTAATGTGACCAACCAGGGTGCTTTCAGCGCCATGAGCTAACAGCATTTGGCCTGCTTGAGCAATCAGCCGAGAGACTGCTCTTTGATTAGGTGCCATGTATCCTTCCAAGCATGTTGTTCTAGGCAAATGTTTTGCCAATCCATAATTTATTTGGCCGATTGGTTTCTGCCAAACAAAGTGCAAACGTTTGAGCCGGTTAGTTTGCCTCAGTTTCTGAGTCAGAGAAATGATTTAGGTACAAAAAAACCGCAATAACAATTGCGGTTTTTCATTCTAGATGCGGATTTAGTCACGAACGTAGACAACGTGGCCGTCATCTTCTTCGTCATCCCAATCATCCCAGTCATCGTCTTCAGTAATCACGTCTTTACCTGACATGGCATCTTTGTGGTAGTCATCCCACATGAAGTCGACTTTCTCTTCTTCAGAGACCTCTTCTTCCGCACGTGGTAGCGTTTCCATAAAGTCAGCTAACTTGTAGCAAAGCTCTTTAGTACCGCTCTTGTTAACCGCAGAGATCTTAAAGTATTCATCTTCCCAGCCAAGCGCATCAAGGATCTCTTGGATCACTTCATTTGCTTCTTCTTCTGGCATCAGATCAACTTTGTTGAATACCAACCAACGTGGCTTATCAGCCAGTTTATCACTGTACTGCTCAAGCTCATCGATGATGGTCAATGCATTTTCGATTGGGTTAGATTGGTCGATAGGCATAATATCGATCATGTGAAGCAGCACGCGACAGCGCTCTAAGTGCTTCAAGAAACGAATACCAAGGCCAGCACCATCCGCAGCACCTTCGATTAGACCTGGAATGTCAGCCACTACAAAGCTTTTCTCAGGAACCACACTCACAACGCCAAGACTTGGGATCAAGGTCGTAAATGGGTAGTCGGCTACCTTAGGTTTCGCAGCAGATACCGCGCGAATGAAGGTTGATTTACCTGCGTTTGGCAAACCAAGCATACCCACGTCTGCAAGCAGAAGTAGCTCAAGACGCAACTCACGCATTTCACCTTTGGTACCTAGCGTCTTTTGACGAGGTGCGCGGTTAACCGACGATTTAAAACGCGTGTTACCAAGACCGTGCCAACCACCTTTAGCAACCATGACTTTTTTGCCATGTTCAGCCACTTCTGCCACGATTTCGTTGGTGTGAATATCAACCGCACGAGTACCTACTGGCACTTTCATGACTTTATCTTTGCCACGCTTACCAGTACAGTTACCACCACGGCCATTTTCTCCGCGTTCCGCTTCATAGAAACGCTGGAAACGGTAGTCGATCAACGTGTTAAGGTTTTCATCTGCCTCGATATAGATATCGCCGCCGTCGCCGCCGTCGCCACCATCTGGGCCACCTTTCGCTACAAATTTCTCACGCCAAAAGCTAACAACACCGTTACCGCCGTCGCCCGCTTGGACTTTTACTACCGCTTCATCAACGAACTTCATCTCTTACTCCGACTACTTCTTCGCTTACCCACCATAAGGATAAGACGTCATCACGACGCACCTTATGGCTTCATTCGATTATCACTACATTTTAGCAGATGACAGAGACGACTCCCCACCAAGCTAGACCCTGTCTAAACCTAGAGTTTCGTCTCTATCGACTGCCTTCATTTTCAATAAAAATAAAAAACCCCGCCGACTCGGCAGGGCTTTTGAATTCAGCTTGAAAGCATTGTGTAATTTAGCGAGACGCTTAATTACTCAGCTTCGATGCTAACGAATTTACGGTTCTTAGGACCTTTAACTTCGAATTTCACTTTACCTTCAGTAAGAGCGAAAAGAGTATGGTCTTTACCGATACCAACGTTAGTACCAGCGTGGAACTTAGTACCACGTTGACGTACGATAATGTTACCTGCAAGAACAGACTCACCACCGAAACGCTTAACACCTAGACGTTTGCTTTCTGAATCGCGGCCGTTACGAGTAGAACCACCAGCTTTTTTGTGTGCCATTGTTAAACTCTCCTAATCGATTAAGCGTTGATGCCAGTGATTTTCACTTCCGTGAACCACTGACGGTGACCTTGTTGCTTACGAGAGTGCTTACGACGACGGAACTTAACGATTTTAACTTTATCGCCACGACCGTGTTGTACTACTTCAGCAACCACTTTGCCGCCCTCTACTAGAGGAGCGCCAACTTGAATATCTTCACCGTTAGCAACAAGAAGAACTTTATCAAATTCAACAGTTGCACCAGTTTCAACGTCTAATTTCTCTAAACGAAGAGTTTGACCTTCGCTTACACGGTGTTGTTTACCACCAGATTGGAAAACAGCGTACATATTTTACTCCGCTTTTTCCGCACAGCCTTTTGATTGTTATTTCAACAAATAGGGTGTGCGCTAAACTAATCATCAATAGGGCGCAGATTCTACGCGAATGATTACCCTATGACAAGCCATATTTTGAAAAAATTGGCGAAACACTAATCGCCAATCGAAAGTGCCGCAATAATGCCCTTTCACCATGTATTAATCAACGTTTTTTAGTGTATTATTCACAGATTATAACCAACGATTAAGCCTTACAGGCTCTAAGCTCAACCGGGTACGTAATGGATTTTAAAGCTATCCAAGCACTGACTGCCGATGATATGGCAAAAGTGAATGAAACAATACAAGCACAATTAAACTCTGAAGTTAGCCTTATCAATCAGCTTGGTTTTTACATCGTGAGCAGCGGTGGTAAGCGATTAAGACCACTTCTTGCTATCCTGTCAGCCAAAGCGCTGGGGTATCAGGGCAATGCTCACACGACAGCTGCTGCTTTTATAGAATTTATACATACTGCCACTCTATTACATGATGATGTGGTTGATGAGTCCGACATGCGACGCGGGAAAGCAACGGCAAACGCGGCGTTTGGAAATGCGGCGAGTGTATTGGTGGGTGACTACATCTACACACGCTCGTTCCAAATGATGACGGCACTCGGCTCACTGCGTATCTTGGAGCTAATGAGTGATGCGGTGAATGTCATTGCAGAAGGCGAAGTTCAACAGTTAATGAACTGTAACGACCCTGATACAAGCGAAGACAGCTACATGCAGGTTATCTATTCTAAAACCGCGCGTCTATTTGAAGCCGCTACGCAAGTTGGCGCGATACTCAATGACGCTACGCCAGAAGTAGAACTTGCCCTACAAAACTACGGTAAATACTTAGGTACCGCGTTCCAGCTTATCGATGATGTCATGGACTACACCTCTAGCGGTGAAGATATGGGTAAGAATGTTGGTGACGACCTTGCAGAAGGCAAACCGACTCTACCACTTATCCACGCAATGCAACACGGTGAAGCACACGAGAGCGAGATGATTCGCGAAGCGATTGAGAAAGGTAATGGCCTGGACAAAATCGACGCCATCATGGCGACAATGGAACGTGTCGGCTCGCTTACATACACCGAAGACATCGCCTTTAGAGAAGCAGATAAAGCGATTGATGCGCTTTCTGTGGTTCCTGATAGCGAATATAAAGAGGCACTCGTCGCACTTGCCTATATGGCAGTTAAACGCAGCGCATAAAAAAGAGGTAGCGGCTCGAGTTGCTACCCCTTTTTACTTTGACTTCGCTCAGCGCTATCCTAGTAGTATTGTTCGCAGCCATTATGCAGTTGTTGGTCTTCTTGGATCTCGTCGGCGTCTAACGCCCACTGAACATCACTGCCAAGTGGCTCGACCAATACCGAATTAGACGTTTTGTCGATTACTAATACCTGACCCACGCCATGCTGGGACTCGACCCACATCCCCTTACGTACTTTGTCTATTTCCATCATCCATCCCCCATCTTGCAACACTGTTTTTACGTGCTCCTTAAGGGATAGATCAAAAAACCCAGTCTAGTAAAGACTGGGTTTGAATATTAAGCGGCTAAATTAGCAAGGTTCGGTGATTATTTCGCGAACTCAACACCAATCTCGATGTCTTTGTTTAGCGTTTCAAGCATGCCATCTAAAGCTGCTTTCTCGTAATCACTTAACTCACCGTAGCTAAGGATAGCTTCTGCGCCATCTTTACCTAGCTTAACTGGCTGTGCGAAGAAAGGAGCGTGTTCACCATCGCCTTCAACGTACGCGCATTCGATGACGTTTTCTTCACCTTGTAGGCCTTTCACTAGCGCTAGACCAAATCGACACGCCGCTTGACCCATTGATAGCGTTGCGCTGCCACCACCCGCTTTCGCTTCAACAACTTCAGTACCTGCGTTTTGAATGCGCTTGGTCAACGCTTCTACTTCTTCAGCCGTAAACTCAACACCTTCTACTTGAGAAAGAAGAGGAAGAATCGTGACACCAGAGTGACCACCGATAACCGGTACACGCACATCGCCTGGATCTTTTGCTTTTAGGTCAGCAACGAAGGTTTCTGAGCGAATCACATCCAGTGTTGTCACACCGAACAGCTTACGCTTGTCATAAACACCGGCTTTCTTAAGCACTTCTGCTGCGATTGGCACAGTCGTGTTCACTGGGTTTGTAATGATACCAATACACGCTGTCGGGCAAACTACCGCGATTTTTTCCGCCAAAGATTTCACGATACCAGCGTTAACATTGAATAGATCAGAACGATCCATACCTGGTTTACGTGCAACACCCGCTGAGATTAGCACCACATCGGCACCTTCAAGCGCTGGCGTTGGGTCTTCACCGGCATAACCTTTGATGGAAACTGGCGTCGGGATGTGGCTAAGGTCAGCCGCTACACCAGGAGTTACAGGGGCAATATCATAAAGGGCTAAATCAGAACCTGCTGGAAGACGGTTCTTAAGTAGTAGAGCTAGGGCTTGACCGATGCCACCCGCGGCACCAATAACAGCTACTTTCATGGTAGTTCTCCTTGAGATTGGTATCTCTTATTCATAGTTTTGTAGGGTAATTTTTCATCAGCTAGTAAAAAGCTATAGCATTCACTAATCGATTACAATCAATTAACCCCAGCTTTGCGAGGTCACGCAACTCGCTAATAACGTGCCACTAAACTAGCACGTAAACCCCCTCGTTAAAACCCACCTTTTACCTTGTTAATTATGAGGTTATGGTATTTTTCCGTGACATAGGTTTAAGTGATATTGTCGGCAGAAACCATGGATAAGTTGGTTAACATAGAGGTTCTGTGCCACAATACGGCGATCACTGCGAGTAGAACGAAGAATAAGAGGCGTATATGCGCAATAATGACAAACAAGATAATCTGGTTCGCGCGTTTAAAGCGTTATTAAAAGAAGAGCGATTTGGCTCTCAAGGTGAGATTGTCGACGCGTTAAAACACGAAGGGTTTGAAAATATTAACCAATCAAAAGTGTCGCGTATGTTGACTAAGTTTGGCGCAGTGAGAACCCGCAACGCCAAAATGGAAATGGTTTATTGTTTACCTGCTGAACTTGGCGTTCCGACTGTATCGAGTTCACTGCGTGAACTGGTACTCGATATCGACCATAACAACGCGTTAGTCGTCATTCATACTGGTCCCGGAGCTGCACAGCTCATCGCTCGATTGTTAGACTCACTGGGTAAAGCTGAAGGTATCTTGGGCGTTGTCGCTGGCGATGACACCATCTTTATTACTCCAACGCTTACAGTCTCTACGAAACAACTATTTGATTCTGTATGTGATTTGTTTGAATACGCTGGTTAAGTTTTAAACGTTAACATTCAGAACAATCTGTCACGGAGCAATCCGTTCCGTGATACTCATCACATCTTAAAAAAATCAAACTCTACCCCTTAAATTCGTCTTAATTATCTGTTTTATTTGACTTATATTCCAAAAATACATCGCCTCCTGCCATTTCTAGCACAGACAAATCCCCTATATCTATTAACAATCCAGTAATTTTCTTCCAATTTATTTGGTATGATTGCGCCACTTTTTCAACATATGGATTGAAAAAGATGCCGTTTCCACATAGGAAACCTCTGAAGACAACTATAGTTATTCAGGGCTAATAATGAATAAGGAAGGGAAATTCATGGCATTTAAGAAACTTGTTAAAATCGGTGCTATTGCCGCTGCAATAATGGGCGCAGGCGCTGTTAATGCTCAAGAGTTCATCACAATCGGTACAGGTTCGGTAACGGGGGTTTATTACCCTACTGGCGGTGCAATCTGTAAGCTTGTGAATAAAGGCCGTAAGGAACACAACATCCGTTGTTCAGTAGAGTCCACTGGTGGTTCTATCTACAATGTCAACACTATGCGTGCTGGTGAGTTAGATTTCGGTATCGTTCAATCTGACTGGCAATATCACGGCTACAACGGCACGAGCAAATTTGAAGAGCAAGGCCCTTACAAAAAGCTTCGTGCGATGTTCTCTTTGCACACAGAACCATTCAACATCATCGCTCGTTCTGATGCTGGTATCAACAACGTGACTGACCTAAAAGGTAAGCGTGTGAATATCGGTAACCCTGGTTCTGGTGACCGCGCAACAATGGGCGTTGTCATGGATGCAATGGGTTGGACTAACGATGACTTCAAACTGGCTTCTGAACTAAAAGGTTCTGAACGTTCACAAGCTCTTTGTGACAACAAAATCGACGCGTTCGTTTATGTTGTTGGCCATCCAAACGGATCAATCAAAGAAGCAACAACATCTTGTGAAGCTAAACTAATCTCTGCGACTGGCGAAAAAATCGATGAAATCGTTTCAGCAAACCCTTACTACGCTTACAGCAATGTACCGGCAGGTATGTACCGTGGCACAGAGGGTGACGTAAACAGCTTCGGTGTTGCCGCCACTATGGTAACCACATCAGACGTTTCTGACGAAACAGCATACAATGTGGCTAAAGCAGTATTTGAAAACTTCGATACATTCAAACGTCTTCACCCAGCGTTCGCTAACCTGAAGAAAGAAGACATGGTGAAAGCAGGTCTATCTATCCCGCTTCACCCAGGTGCTGAGAAGTACTACAAAGAAGTCGGTCTACTAAAATAAGACCACTTCGTAGGGGAGGCATCGCTTCCCCTACAGCTTTTCTATTATGAGTAACACTCAAAACAATTAACACCAGTGCATCCAACTGGTGTGGCTATTTGGGCTCTCTTTCCAAGCCCGTCATTAAGAGCCCAAAAACACAACAACTGCTACACGTTTGCATCCATTGACTACAATGTTAAATGCGAAATAGGTTCGTGCCTTTTTAATTAGCCTTTGGCTTAAACGTCACGAATCCAAAAATAATAAAGGACAACGTACATGACGCAGACAACACAACCGTCGCAAGATGTGCAAGACATGGTCGCACAGGCTGACACTGGCGCACGAAGCCCTAAGGGGATCCCTGCCAAAATTCTTTGGTTCGTGCCGCTATGTTGGTCACTGTTTCAACTTTGGTACGCTTCACCACTGCCATTTATATTTAACTTTGGCGTACTGAACGACACTGAAGCGCGCTCTATTCACCTAACCTTCGCTATTTTCCTAGCGTTTACCGCCTATCCAGCGATGAAGAATTCGCCTCGAGACAGAATTCCTGCCATCGACTGGATTTTGGCGCTTGCAGGCAGTTTTTCTGCCGCCTATATCTATTTATTCTATACCCAGCTTGCTGGGCGCTCTGGAGCACCGACGACAATGGATATCGTCGCTGCAGTCACGGGCATGGTGTTGCTATTAGAGGCGACACGCCGTGCACTCGGTCCACCGCTGATGGTGGTCGCTGCGGTGTTCTTGCTGTATACCTTTGGTGGCCCATACATGCCGGACGTCATCGCGCATAAAGGTGCAAGCCTTAACAAAGCGATGTCACACCTATGGCTCACCACTGAAGGTGTGTTTGGTGTTGCACTTGGTGTATCGACCTCGTTTGTATTCCTATTCGTACTATTCGGCGCAATGCTTGAACGTGCTGGTGCGGGTGCATACTTCATTAAAGTTGCGTTTTCACTGCTTGGCCATATGCGCGGCGGCCCTGCAAAAGCCGCGGTGGTTGCGTCTGGTTTATCTGGCCTAGTGTCGGGTTCATCGATTGCCAACGTAGTAACCACAGGTACCTTTACCATTCCACTGATGAAGCGTGTTGGCTTTCCTGGCACTAAAGCTGGTGCAGTAGAAGTGGCCGCGTCCACCAATGGACAGCTCACACCACCAATTATGGGTGCAGCGGCATTCTTGATGGTGGAATATGTCGGTATCTCTTACGTTGAGGTTATTAAAGCTGCACTTCTGCCAGCACTGATTTCTTATATTGCTCTTATCTACATCGTTCACCTAGAAGCATGTAAGGCTGGTATGACGGGTCTTCCTCGTCGCCACACCCCAACACTGGTACAAAGCCTGCTGTCGTTTACCGGTACTATTTTGGGTCTGTGCGTCATCAGCGCCGTAGTCTACTACGGTATTGGCTGGACTAAAGGTGTGTTCGGTGATGCAGCAACACCTATTGTGGGTGCAGTTCTCCTGCTTGCTTATGTTGGCTTGTTACGCATTTCGGCTAAGTACGCCAAAGAGGGCGGTCTTGAGATTGATGCAGAACTAAATGAGGTTCCTGATCCGGGTCCAACCATTAAGTCTGGTTTACACTTCTTGCTACCAATCGTGGTACTGGTTTGGTGTTTGACGGTTGAACGTTTCTCACCAGGTCTGTCCGCATTCTGGGCAACTGTGTTTATGATCTTTATCCTGATCACTCAGCGTCCTTTGATTGCTTTAATGGCGAAAACCAATGATGTTACCGAAGAACTTAAAGCGGGCTTCGTTGACCTAGCAGAAAGTCTTGTCTCTGGTGCTCGAAACATGATTGGTATCGGCGTGGCCACAGCGGCTGCAGGTACCGTAGTGGGTGTTGTTACTCTAACCGGTATTGGCCTTGTGATGACCGACTTCGTTGAGTTCATTTCCGGCGGTAACATCATCTTGATGCTGCTGTTTACCGCGGTTATCTCACTTATCTTAGGTATGGGTCTACCGACAACGGCGAACTACATCGTAGTATCAACACTGATGGCGCCAGTGATTGTAACGCTTGGCGCGGCACACGGTCTTATCATCCCACTGATTGCTGTTCACTTGTTCGTGTTCTATTTCGGTATTCTTGCTGATGATACGCCACCAGTAGGTCTCGCCGCCTTTGCTGCTGCAGCCATTGCTAAGTCAGACCCTATCCGTACCGGTATTCAAGGTTTTACCTACGATATTCGTACTGCCATTCTGCCGTTTATGTTTATCTTCAATACACAGCTATTGATGATGGGCATTGATTCTTGGTGGCATTTGGCACTGACGGTGATTTCAGCGATCATTGCGATGCTTATCTTCTCTGCAGCGACGCAAGGGTGGTGGTTTACTAAGAACAAGTGGTGGGAAACGGTGCTGCTTCTAGCGCTCACTTTCACCTTCTTCCGACCGGGTTTCTGGTGGGACATGATCTATCCAGCTAAGGTTCTTTCACCTGGGGTTGAGATAGCTCAAATTACTGAAAACCTAAATGTTGGACAATCACTTGAGTTAAGAGTCGCCGGTGAAACACTGGAAGGTAAATACGTCGAGAAGACCGTTCGTCTACCATTTGAAGATGACGCCGTTGGTGCAGACGATCGTATCTCATCTATGGGTCTAATGCTTAATGAAACTGACGGTAAAATGATTATCGATATGGTTGAATTTGGCAGCCCAGCTGAGGCATCTGGTCTAGACTTTGACTGGGAAATTAAATCTATCGTGCAGGAAGCGGATAGACCAATGAAAGAGTGGGTATTTGTACCTGCCCTGCTTTTACTTATTGCTATGGCGATGAATCAAAAGCGTCGCGCTCGTCGTGAAAACCTGAGCGCATAGGTAAGTTAGGCTCCAAGTTTAATGCTTGGAGCCTTCTACCTTTAAACGGAACGGATAATACTAGCCAAGCTTATGCTTTACCCTATGCTAGTAGGGTAGGAACCAAAAAGAGAAATAACATGTACAAGCAAATCCTTGTTCCTGTCGATCTGAATGACAAAGGCTTTTCAGACAAAGCCGTCGAAATCGCCGTTTGGCACGCCAAACACTCCAATGCAGAAGTGCATCTGCTGAATGTTCTGCCTGGCATTCACATGTCTATGGTCGCAAGCTACTTCCCTAAAGATGCGGCAGCACAAATGAAAAATGATGTGAAAGCACAATTAAAAGCGTTTGCCGAGCAGCATATCTCCGAAGATGTGGTGTACAAGGTACATGTTGCAGAGGGCAAGCCTTATGCGACTATCCTTGATTATGCCGAGCGCCTTGGCGCCGATCTCATCGTCATGCCAAGCCATAAACGCTCGAAAATTGATAAGGTTGTCCTTGGATCTGTGGCGAGTAAAGTGGTGCAAAATTCGCCTATTAACGTGCTGGTCGTAAAACCACAGACAAGTTAAGCCACAGGCAAGCTAACCGTATGCATACTATAAAGCCCCACCTCACGTGGGGCTTTTTGTTTGTGCGGTTTCTAAATGGCGCTCCTCTATACCACTCGGTTCTGATCAACGCCTTCCATCGCGACTTCAAGGTTACTGACCAGTATTTCGCACAACTTGGTTATCGATGAATCGCTACCCCACGCGACATGCGGCGTCAGTATTAAGTTGGGCAGTTGCTGATTGGCGACTAACGGGTTATCCATAGGCGCAGGCTCTTCGATAAAGACATCAACGCCAGCACCGGCAATATCTCCCTCTTTTAGTGCTGCGATAAGCGCCGCCTCATCAACCAAGCCACCACGACCGGTATTAATAAGCACGGCCGTCGACTTCATTTTACTCAGCGCAGCAGTATCAATCAGGTTTCGAGTTTCTTCAGTGAGTGGGCACAGCAGCGCTATCGCATCACTACTGGCTAAACACTCCTCAAATGCGACATACCCTGAGCGGCACTGGGCAGCACCTTTACGTTCAGCAAACTGCACCTTAATACCGATGGCACGTGCCAATACCGCCGTAGCCTGCCCTAACGCACCACTACCAATGATACCGAGTGTAGAGCCCGCCATATCTTGAATTGGATGAGTAAAGAAACAGAACTTGTTTTGCCGCAGCCACTCGCCCGCAGCAATATCACTATGGTAGGCCAAAAGGTTTCGCTTTAAGGCAAATAGCAAACCAATGATGTGTTCAGGGACGGATTGGGTCGCATACCCTTGAATATTGGTGACGCGAATGCCACGCTGTTGGCAGTAGTCCAAATCCACATTGTTGACGCCTGTTGCTGCAACGGCGATGTGCTCAAGCTTGGCTGCGTTACTCAACACATCGGCTCCCAAAACCACTTTATTGCTCACCACAATATCAGCGTCAGCAATTCGCTGTTTCACCTCATGAGGTTCAGTTTTGGAGTAATTGACCCATTGGTGGTCAAAAGCAGGCGTAGGTATAGGAATGTGAGCTGGGATCGTATCTCGGTCTAGGAATACAATCTTTTTGGCGGCCATGACCTCTCCTTTGATGTTCACGGCCGACAGTTATTTATGGCCGAGGAAGAGTCTTATAATCCGGTAATTGTGGCGCTGGGTCAAAGTGCTCAATCACAAGTTGCTCGGTCTGTGGGTAAAAATCACACGGGACAAAAATCGCCTGAAGCTGCTCGGTTTGTGGATGATAGAAACAGAGCTCTGAGGCATGCAGCTCTAGACGGTCAGAATAGTTCATGGCCTCTTCATGAGCATAGAACTCATCACCCACAATAGAATGACCGAGAGCCAGCAAGTGAACGCGCAATTGATGAGAGCGCCCAGTGATCGGAAACAGACGAACGATACTGGTTTCCTCTTCCCGCTCAACCACTTGGTAGTAGGTTTGTGACGGCTTACCATGCTCATAGCACACCTTTTGGCACGGGCGGTTTGGCCAATCACAAATCAAAGGCAGATCAATCAGCCCTTCACTCTCTTTCGGCGTGCCCCAAACGCGAGCATAGTAAATTTTGTGCGTCAGACGGTATTGAAACTGTTTCTTTACCGAACGCTCTGCCTCTTTGGTTTTCGCCAGCAGCATAAGGCCTGATGTCGACATATCAAGTCTGTGCACCACCTGAATATCAGGGTAGTCGGTGACTAAACGGCTCCACATACTATCGTAATGCTCCGCCGCTTTTCCAGGAACCGACAACAGTCCAGAGGGCTTGTTGACCGCAAGGATGTGCTCATCCTCATAGACAATATCAGTCCAAGGATCAGTGGGTGGGGTGTAGCTTAGCATGGCCATAACAAGGTCTCGCAATGGAAATCAGAATAGCTGACAGGAAAAACAAAAGGCGCAACTTACGCTGCGCCATTGTATCAATCGCATCTCGGGTTGGCGAAATGCTTAATTAAAAAGCCGAATATATAAGCTTAGTTATGGCTGACGACAATCAAGCGCAGCGAATCAAGCTGACCTTGTGCCTTATTGATGTAGCCATCTAGCTCAGCAATTTGAGACTCAATCGCTTCAATCTCTTCATCACGGATATTTGGGTTAACCGCTTTCAAGGCTTGCAGACGCTCAAGCTCGCCGTTAAGACTCGCGTACATCGCTTTGTGCGCATCTTCACGAACTGCAGTCACCTTCTCTTCAACCGCGCCGTTACCCGCTTCAATTAGACGATGAACGTCCGCTTGAACTGAGCCTACTAGCTTGCTCGCTAGATGACGGTTTACTGGGCTAAGTTGGCGGTTGAAGCCTTCAAACTCAACTTGTGAAGAGAGATCGTTGCCACGGCCATCCATCATCATGCGAATTGGTGTTGGCGGTAGGAAACGGCTAATGCCACTTTGCTTCGGTGCTTGCGCATCCACAACGTAAACCAACTCAAGCAAAATCGTACCCACTGGCAGCGCTTTGTTCTTCAGTAGCGATACTGCACTCGTGCCTACACCTTCACTCATCACCAAGTCGATACCGCCTTGGATCATTGGGTGCTCCCAACTGATAAAGTTCATATCTTCACGAGACAGCGCGGTATCACGATCAAACGTAATGGTCGCACCATCGTATGGAAGACCTGGGTAGCTTGGCACCATCATGTGCTCAGATGGAGTCACCACAAGAGCATTCTCACCTTTGTCGTCTTGGTTTAGACCTATGGTGTCAAAGAGGCTCAGCGCAAATGTCACTAGGTTAGTATCGCCGTCCGTTGCTGAGATCTTCTCTACAATCTGCTGCGCCGCTTCGCCGCCATTGGAGTGCATTTCTAGCAGGCGATCACGGCCTTGCTCCAGCTCGTGTTTCAGCTCTTGGTTGTATTGACGAGAACCTTCAATCACATCATCAAGCTCACTGATATCACCGCTGGCTAGCATGTTAATGATGCTTTCCTGGTAGCGGTCATATACCATGCGCCCCGTTGGACAAGTTTCAGCAAACGCATTCAGACCTTCGTTAAACCAACGCGCTAGAATGCCTTGCGACGTGCCTTCTAGGTAAGGGACGTGTACATCGATATCACGTTTTTGACCAATACGATCTAAGCGACCAATACGCTGCTCTAGAAGATCTGGGTTGAATGGCAAGTCGAACATCACAAGCTGGTTAGCAAACTGGAAGTTACGACCTTCAGAGCCAATCTCACTACAGATCAGAACCTGAGCACCGCCCTCTTCCTGCGCAAAATAAGCCGCCGCTTTATCACGCTCTAGAATCGACATGCCTTCGTGGAAGACAGTCGCGCGAATACCTTCACGCTCACGCAATGCTTGCTCAAGTTGCAGCGCAGTACTCGCACGAGACGCAATGACCAAGATTTTCTCACTGCGTTTCGCGGTGATCTTCTCAATCAGCCAGTTAACTCGCGAGTCAAACTGCCACCAACTTGAATCTTCACCTTCAAACTCTTGGAAGATCTCTTCTGGGTAAAGCATCTTCATGGCGCGCGCTTCAGGCGTCATCTTACCGCCAATCATGCCAGAAACACGCATTGAAGTGGTGTACTGCTGCGGGATTGGCATCGGCACCAAGTTAACATTACGTGTAGGGAAACCTTTGATGGCGGCGCGAGTGTTTCTAAACAATACGCGACCTGTGCCGTGACGATCCATCAGATTATCGATAAGCTCTTGGCGCGCTATCGCTTTCTCTTCATCACTGGCCTTACTTTCTAGCACATTAAGCAGTGGCTCTACATCTTGCTCGGACAGCAGTTCGGTAATTTGGTTTTTAGCATCATTCGCCAGAGATTGACCTGAAAACAGCGCTGTTACCGCATCGGCAACCGGAGCATATTGCTCTTCTTCTTTAACAAATGCGTCGTAGTCAAAGAAACGATCTGCATCGAGAAGACGCAAACGGGCAAAGTGGCTTTCGCGGCCAAGCTGCTCAGGAGTAGCAGTCAGTAGCAGCACGCCCGGCGTTTTTTCTGCTAGCGCTTCAACCACTTGGTATTGACGGCTTGGCTGCTCTTGGCTCCACTCTAGGTGGTGTGCTTCATCGACCACCAACAAGTCCCACTCGCCTTCCAGCGCTTGTTCAAAACGCTTGCGGCTCTTGCGAAGGAAATCCAGTGAACACAACACAAACTGCTGAGTATCGAACGGGTTTTCAGCTTCCGCGTACGCTTCAATACAACGTTCTTCATCAAAGATAGAGAAATGCAGGTTAAAGCGACGCATCATTTCGACAAGCCACTGGTGCTGCAGGGTTTCAGGTACCACGATCAACACACGCTGCGCTCGACCAGATAGTACCTGCTGATGAATGATCATGCCCGCTTCAATGGTCTTACCTAGGCCTACTTCATCGGCAAGCAGTACGCGAGGCGCGTAGCGGCGACCCACTTCATGGGCAATAAACAGCTGATGAGGAATTAGGCCTGCACGCATACCACACAGACCACGCATTGGACTCTTGTGTTGTTCATACTGGTTGCTCAGCGCGCGGTAACGCAGCACAAAGTTGTCCATGCGATCGATTTGACCCGCGAACAATTTGTCCTGTGGCTTGTTAAAGCGAATTTGGTGGCTTAGAAAGATCTCGCGCAAAGCGACATTCGCTTCTTCAGTATCTTGACGGGTACCCACGTAAGTGAAGATACCTTGGTCTTCGATCACTTCTTCAACTTCTAGCGACCAGCCTTCTTGGCACTCAATGACATCACCGACATTAAACGTAACTCGGGTGACAGGCGCATCACTACGAGCGTATACGCGATTCTCTTCTGATGCTGCAAACATAAGTGATACTGTTCTCGCATCCAGTGCGACGACCGTACCCAAACCTAAATCACTTTCCGTATCGCTAATCCAGCGCTGCCCTAAAGCAAATGTCATAGAGAGACTACCTCAATTCGTGTCGATTTTTGTCATTTCAGCGGTAACACAGCCTGCCAAATCGTGGCGCACTGAGCTCAATACTCCGCCCAAATAATAGTAGGTGATAGAGCAAATTTTGCTCACCCCATCCCCTAGATGAAAGGTCGCTAATCTTACTTGAAGGCGTGATACAGGTCACGCCAATTACAAGGAAAAGCTGAGTTTTTTTTGAATTGTCGTGGTTGACATCAAACTGCAAAAAAACAGTGTCATTTCTGAGAACGAAAGTAACATTTTTCACTTATACTCAGAATGTAAACGTTAACGACATATGACTACTCGCCAAGCCCTGATAGTCACCTCTCTCGTTAGCCTTACAGGGAATCAGGTTCAATTCGATATCATTCCAATTGAACGTAACACGGTTGACTCACTAAGATAGGACATCAGAGCCAGCGTAGATCCCCAGCATTGCTAGAACTAGTGAAACGGCTAGAACCAGCGAATGTGGACAGACAGTCTGACTCGATCGCCATCTGAGTTAACCGCAAAGGACAAGCGCCAGTTGCGGCAAGGAGACTCTATGGGCGATACCGACCGTAAAATTTTCGTTCTCGACACCAATATCCTTCTCCACGAACCTCACGCCATTTTTTCCTTCAAGGAACACGATGTCGTCATTCCGATGACGGTTCTCGAAGAGCTCGACCGAATTAAAGACAGCAAACGCGATGTCGCGCGTGATGCTCGTGTCGCCATTCGAGCCCTCGAAGATATTTTCAAAGACGCCACACCAGACGAGATTTCAGAAGGCATTCCGTTTTCCAGCAACATCGAGGCAACGGGCACCATTTCCATCCTCGCCGATTACGTACTGCAAGAAACCGTCAAAGCCTTTGCCGACAAAGAGGGAGACAACCGGATACTGAACGCAGTGCTCTATCTGCAGAACAAACGTTCACCACGCGAGGTGGTGCTGGTGACGAAAGACATCAATATGCGACTACGCGCTAAAGGGGCTGGCGTACGTTTTGTTGAAGATTATCGAACCGACCAACTGATTGATGATGTGCAGTATCTGACAAAAGGCTTCCAAAAATCGCAAGGCGCGTTTTGGGAGCACATTGATGAGGTTGAAACCAAAACCTTGGCCAGCAAGACCTATCACACCTTCGACCGAGAGGCGATTGACCCAACCTTCATCAACCAATACCTCATCGACGAGTCGAGCGACTTTGCAGGGCGAGTTGCCGACATCGACGATGATAAGGTGACGATTCGCGACTTGAGCCAAGAGCGCATGCTGTGCCGTCAAGCGTGGGATATCAGACCGAAAAATATCTACCAAGGCATGGCGATGGATGCCCTACTCGACCCGGACATTGACTTAGTCATTCTCACGGGTGCGGCAGGTAGTGGTAAAACCTTACTTGCCATGGCTGCTGCACTGGAGATGACCATAGAGCGTGGCATGTTCGATAAGATCATCGTAACCCGAAACACGCCGGACATTGGTGAGTCGATTGGTTTCCTACCGGGTACTGAAGAAGAGAAGATGATGCCGTGGTTGGCGGCGATTACCGACACCCTTGAAGCGCTGCACAAGAACGATCACTGTACTGAAGGGTCACTCAAATACATTTGCGATAAGGCTAACATTCAATTTAAGTCGATTAACTTTATGCGCGGTCGCTCGATTCAAAATGCGTTTGTGCTGCTTGATGAGTGCCAAAACCTAACCGCATCGCAAATTAAAACCATCATCACACGCTGTGGTGAAGGCACCAAAATTGTTTGCTCTGGCAACTTAGCGCAGATTGACTCGCCTTACTTAACGCCGGTGACATCAGGGCTCACTTACATGGTAGAGCGATTTAAGAACTTTGGTGGCAGTGCCAATATTCACCTCAATGGTGTGGTGAGAAGCCGATTGGCGGAGTTTGCTGAGGAGAATTTGTGAGTCTTTCGCGGGATAGCAATACTACGGAATGACAATACTGGGTCATAAAACTAGTGCGTCATAAGAGAAGGCGTCATCCCCTTGAAAAAGGGGGATCTCTTCCAGCGCATGACGCGCTGTGAGAGATCCTCGCTTTCGCAAGGATAACGTTATATCAAATGACGGGATACCGAATGACAGTAATTATAGTCGTACGTGTAAAGTTAGTCCGTGCCACCAACAGTTAGGGAATCCAACTTCAAGCTAGGCTGACCCACGCCGACTGGCACGCTTTGTCCTGCCTTACCACACACGCCCACACCGCGGTCAATCGCTAAGTCGTTACCGACCATGGACACTTGCTGCATCGCTTCAATACCGGAGCCAATCAGCGTTGCGCCTTTCACAGGGGCGGTAATCTTGCCGTCTTCAATCAAGTACGCTTCTGAGGCTGAGAACACAAACTTACCCGAGGTGATGTCCACCTGACCGCCGCCAAAGTTTGGCGCATATAGGCCTTTCTTCACCGTTGAGATGATCTCTTCAGGAGAGTGCTCACCCGGCAGCATGTAAGTGTTGGTCATACGCGGCATTGGTAAGTGCGCATAAGACTCACGACGCGCGTTACCCGTTGGGTTCACGCCCATAAGACGCGCATTGAGCTTGTCTTGTAGGTAGCCTTTCAATACACCGTTTTCGATCAGGGTATTGTATTGACCATGCACACCTTCATCATCAACGTTAAGTGAGCCGCGCAAATCTTGCAGCGTGCCGTCATCAACAATGGTACAAAGGTTTGAAGTGACTTGCTCGCCAACCTTGCCTGAGAAGACTGATGACTCTTTACGGTTGAAGTCACCTTCTAGACCGTGACCTACCGCCTCATGGAGTAGTACGCCAGGCCAACCGGCACCGAGTACCACAGGCATCATGCCAGCTGGAGCGTCAATCGCTTCAAGGTTAACCAGTGCTTGGCGAATTGCTTCGTCTGCGTAGTTGTAAGCAACCTGCTGACCTTCTTCCGTTGATAGAAAGAAATCATAACCATATCGGCCACCACCGCCCGCACTGCCGCGTTCGCGACGATCGCCTTTTTGCGCGAGCACGCTAATAGATAGTCGAACCAATGGACGAACATCACCCGCCAACGTGCCATCGGTTGCCGCGACCAGCATCTGCTCATACACACCGCTTAGGCTCACTGACACTTCTTTGACCAATGGCTCTTTGGTGCGGATGTAGGCATCGAGCTGTTTCAGCAGCTCGGTTTTTTGCTGCTTTTCCCAGCTTTCCAGCGGGTTCACTGCCGCATAATAGGCTTGGTTGTCGCTGCGGGTCAGCGCTTTAACTTGAGCGCTTTGACCTTGCTGGGCAATACCGCGAGCTGCGACTGCGCTCTGCTTCAGCCCTTCAAGAGTGATTTGGTCGGAGTATGCAAAACCGGTTTTCTCACCGGTTACAGCGCGCACACCAACACCGCGGTCGATGTTAAAAGAGCCATCTTTGATGATGCTGTCTTCAAGGACTAAAGATTCGTGCCAGCTGGATTGAAAATAAATATCTGCATAGTCAATTTGGCGAGTCGCAATGCTCGCCAGCGTAGCTTCAATATCTTGCTCAGAGAGACCAGTTGGGCCTAGTAGCGCGTCTTCTATGCGTTCCATATTTGATTGCTCTTAGTAAGTATAATTAGTGGAGATGTTGCTCGAAGCGGATATGCTTAGCGACAGGCATACTCTGCCTTACCTCTTCGACCACATCAAAATTCAATTCGGCAGTAATGGTGCCCGCTTGCTGCTCAAGTTGACCTTGGATCTCGCCCCAAGGAGACACCACCATAGAGCGCCCCCAAGTCTCTCGACCGCATGGGTGAGTACCACATTGATTGGCGGCAACGATCCAACATTGGTTTTCGATAGCTCTTGCTCGCAGCAGCACTTCCCAATGTGCCTTGCCAGTCACCGCGGTAAACGCAGCTGGCACAACAATCACGTTAGCGCCTTGCGACCTAAGTGCGCAGTACAAGTGCGGAAAGCGCAAATCATAACAGATAGATAGCCCAATCGCGCCAAAATCTGTCGGCACCATAGCAATGTTGCCCCCGGCCTTAAAGGTTTCGGACTCTCGATACGTCTTGTGGGCGTCATTCACATCGACATCAAACATGTGCAGCTTGTCGTAATGATTCATACGCTGACCATTAATGTCAAAGACCAATGTGGTGGTCGACACTTCGCTTTCGGAAATGCGAATAGGGAAGCTGCCAATGATCAGATTCACGCTATATTGTTTAGCAAGGTTGGCAAGCTTGGTTTGAAACTCACCCTGCCCCAAGTACTCTGCGTGCTGATGGTAGTCTCGGCGCTGGCCGAATACCAACGCATTTTCAGGCATTAATATCCAGCGCATGCCTTTGTCTGCCAAAAACGCCACTTTTTGCTCAATGTGCTCAAAGTTACGTTGCGGGTCAGGCCCCGAGGTCATTTGTATGATTCCAAAGCGTTCCATGCTCATAGACGACTTATTTCTCCTTTTTAAGATCCTCTGGCAGCGTGTATTCACCGCTACTGCGGGATATTTCACTCACGGTCGGTGAGTCAAGCGGCCCTTTTACCGAGTAGTTGACTTGCGTGACTACCTCAACGACAGGTGAGATCACTGTCGTCACAGCCAACACGACTAGCGCCGTTTGTGGCGTTACCGCAAACGCGGTGATGATAGGAATGCCAGAGGTCATGTCTGGGGTAAAGCTCACCTCTGCATCTACAGTTTGTTTAGAAAGATCAGCCAACCCTTTGATTCTCATATCACCGGCTACCGCGTCCATCTTAATGTCGTTAGTGACAAACACGCCATCACGCACTCGGCCGCTGCCTGTTATTGAGTTAAAGGCCATGCCTTTATCAAACACATCCGAGAAATCGAGCTGCATCTTGCGAATAATAGAATCAAGACTGAACAGACCAAGTAGTCGCGCCGCACCGCTAACGTCGGAGATCACCCCTTTGCCAAGCTTAGTATTCATGTCACCATTGACGGTATCAAGGCGCATTGACCAAGGCGCCCCATCCCAATCAAGTTTGGCTTTCATTTCAAACGGCGCGCGTTGAATACCCGTTGTGATACCAAAACGTTCCATAAGATCGCTGTTGTTTTCACCTTTTACCGCGAAGTTCACTTGAGTCTTATTCTGGTCATCAGACATCATCCAACTGCCATCGATATCCACTTGGTTGGCGCCACTAGAAAGCTGCAGCTTGTTCCAAACCAGCTTATTGCCCTGCCTAGAGACATCCATATCGACCTTACCCACTTTGTAACCTTGGAACCAAAAGTTATCGATGGTCAGCAAGGTATCGGGCAATGCGTTAAATAGCGAACGCTCAAAATCCGTCACAATTGGTGCTTCTGGGTTTTCCTGGGTGATAATTGACTCATCTTGGTCAGCAATCTCATCGAGTTCCGGCACATAAATATGAAGACGGTTCAACGCGACATGGAGTTCATTGTTATCACTGTAGCTGGCTTCACCTTTCGCCTCTTGGCTATCCAGTGCAAACTGCCAACCACCCTTTTTATATCTAGCATCGAAATTAACATCGTGCCATTCAATTCCGCCTAATATCAGTTCTTTAGCTTCTACACTGGCACGCTTTGGCAGTGGTAGTTCGGGCTTCGGCAAGTCATCCAGCACCGCTTTTTTGTCACTCGGTGGCTCTTTAAATACCTCACTCCACTTATCGAAATCGATAGTGTCTGAGCGCACTTGGAAGTGATGGCCGACAATTGGGCTAATTTTAAATCCACCCTCACCAAGCACTAAGTTAGTCGCTTTAAGCACAGGGACCGGCTGAGTGATATCAATTTCAGTTTGATATTTTACCGACGGCAATTGCAAGCGAGCGGTAATATTTTCCTGATTACCTGAAGCCTGAAGCCTTGCTTTCCCTGCATCACCAAACGACTTGCTCAGTGGATAAGGGTAATCGCTGGCAATCGTGACTAGGTTTGCATCCAAATCAAGCTGATAAGTAAAACCCACATCATTGAGCTGGATGTCGACATCCAGGTGCCAAGGTGCATGCCCTGATAAGCGGCTTACGACCTTATCACCAATGTAAGGTTCAAGTGGTGCTGTACTCCAATCGCCAACGGAGTTGATCTTCACCGCATAGCCTTTGCTTGCATTTTGTCCTTGGAAGTCCAAATTGATTGGCTGATCAAGCAAGTTCGCTGACAATCCCGTTGCTTTAACCACGTCATTATCGAACTTGATACGACCTGAGACTTGCTCAAGCGTCATCGGTGGAGCATCAATCTCAACATGATTGTCACTTAGGTCAGCATGACCCCAAGCTCTAGATGGCGTGTCATCCCCCCCAAATGGAATGTAGAGCTGAAAATCAGCGGTAACGTCGCCACTGACTTGAACCGCTGTTAGCGCAGCACCAACCGAGTCAACCAATGGTGAAGCGGTCATGTAGTCACGTACCGCACTGCCTTTGCCAGCCGCTTTCGCTTCAATTTCAAGATGACCATCACCACGAAGCTCGGGAATTCGACCGGTAATACGCTGCCCTTTCACATCCATTAAAGTCGCAGAGCGCGAATCGAGATACATGCTCTCGTTTTGGAACAACAAATCGAGCTGCAGATCCGTAAGCGGCGGCCAATTGGTGTCAAAGCTGAATTTGGCATCACGCAGGCCAACAAACGCCTGGAACATACCGTTGTTGTCGCGATACGGGAAATCAGAGAGCTTGCCGTACCACAAAAGCTTAGAGGTGTTCACGCGACCCGCTTGAATCGCCGCAGATAGGTAATCCGTTAAGCTTTGCCCCATTGCTAGAGTTGGCAGGTAACGCCACACCTCCCCTGCGTTGTATAGGTCAGCCTCAGCATAGAAGGACAAGAATGGACTATCGTTCTTAGGGAAATCGAGCCGGAAGGCACCAAGCACTTGCAAATCTGGTGTGGCAGCCGTGACTTTATCCGACCACAGTGACCAGCCTTGCTCACCATGATTCTCCCAATGAATGTCAACCAAGCCTTGCTTGATATTTAAAGGCGCTTGGAATACATCGCCGTACGGGAACTTATCATCAATAACCGACACTCGCGCATAAGCCCGCTCAGTGTTCCCGCGCAGATGGCCTGAGACATGAGAAAATCCAGGTAACAGTCCCCATTGCGATAACGACATTTGCTTTAATGACGCCGAATACTTAATCGAATCAGCACCTGCAAGTTGAGAAATACGAATGTCTTCGATGCGGCCGCCCGGGTTAAGTCTCGACAGCCATTGGTTAATAGTCTCGTTGTTAGCCAGTGTCGCCAATGGTTTTAAGCTATCAACATCGAGCTCAGAGACATTGACTTGCCATTGATTATCACGATTCCAATCAACGGCAATATCCAACTCAGGCCAAGTCACTTCATCAGTACGAGCCTGGACTTGGTGCACATTCAACTGCCAACCCGATGTGGATGGCAGTAAATGCAATACCGCAGACTCAACTATCAGATCATGTTGCTGATTGCCACTTTCCCAACTGAGCTCAGAAGGAAGCACATCCAAATAGACTTCTTTTGCTTTGCTATTATCTAACTCAAGCCAAGCTCTTAGGCTGACCGCCCCAGATTCAATGCCAGTTTGCTGCTTCTGCTCATCCGATAGCCACGGAGACAACGACATTTCATCCACTGTGACGTAAAAATCTCCCGTCACACTGGTCAAAGAGCCGTTATCAACAAAGTCCGCTCGCACTTCAAGCGCATTGAGATTAGCATCGGCGATGGACACCACGCCTTGCGCTAAGTGGCGACGTTTTTCGTTTCGCCACTGCAAATTCTCAATATCTAACTGACGAGCTTCATCAGAGATAGCGGTGTAGTGAATGGTCGAATCCGCTACCGTGAATCGATCAAGCTGCCTCAACAGTAAGTTATCCAAACGTTGGATCAACTGCTCACCGCTTTTTGCAGGCGCATTGGTAACCGGCTCCTCCGGTGTACTCTCCGCCGCCTTGAGCAGATCCACCGAACGAACGTCTAGTGTCATGCCGTTGATCACCATATCCGCCAATACAGGCTGACGCTGCAACACGGTTTGTACCAGGTCGAATTCGAGCTCAAGGTTGGTCACTTCAAACTGGGTTTCAGGACTGTCTGGAAGACCGACGGATACCCCTTGCAGTGAGATTGACGGGTGAGTATTACGCCAGAAACCACGTACGTCTTTGAGCGAGACATTCAGTCCTGTACCTTGGTTTATCCAAGTAACGATTTCAGGTTGGACTTTGTTCAGTTGAGGCAGGCCGACACGCAGCACTGTGACCGTGGAGGCAAGTAGCACCAGCACGGTCAGTAACAGCCAGAGAAATAGGCGTATGATTTGATTAACGCGAGGACTCACAAACTTCTCATCACATCATAACAACATCAAATTGTTCTTGAATATACAGTGGTTCTGCTTGAATACGCACTTGCTTGCCAATAAAGACTTCAAGTTCCGCGAGTGCATGTGATTCTTCACCTTCTAGCGCTTCCGCAACAGCAGGTGCCGCATAAACCACAAAATTATCAGCATCGTAAGCTCGGTTGACTCGGGTGATCTCTCGTAGGATCTCATAACAGACGGTTTCCACCGTTTTCACCGAACCACGACCTTCACAAGTTGGACAACCGCTACACAGCACGTGTTCAATACTTTCACGGGTACGCTTGCGGGTCATTTCCACCAAACCAAGCTGAGTAAAGCCATTGATATTGGTTTTTACGCGATCTTTTGACAGTGCTGCTTCAAGAGAAGCCAAAACACGCTGACGGTGTTCATCCAGCCCCATGTCAATGAAATCGATAATGATGATACCACCTAGATTACGCAGTCTCAGTTGGCGAGCAATCGCCTGAGTCGCTTCAACATTGGTATTAAAGATGGTCTCTTCTAGGTTACGGCGACCGACGAAGGCACCCGTGTTGATGTCTACCGTGGTCATGGCTTCGGTTTGATCAATGATCAGATAGCCGCCCGATTTAAGATCGACCTTGCGCTCCAATGAGCGCTGAATTTCGTTCTCCGTATCAAACATGTCGAAGATCGGCTTATCGCCTTCATAGAGCTCTAACAGTGACTCTAATTCTGGAACAAATTCGCTGGTAAACTCTTTTAGGCTCTCAAATATCAAACGAGAATCGACCTGAATGCGGGTGATTTCGGTACCAACGAAATCACGCAAGATACGATGCGCTAAACCCAGCTCACCATACAAGGTAGAACGTGTCTTGTATTTAGTACGGCGCTCGTTGATTTTAGTCCACAGGCGCTTAAGAAACGCGGCATCTTGCGCCAACTCTTTCTCATTCGCCCCCTCAGCCGCGGTACGAATAATGAACCCGCCATTCTCATCGCAGTAATCAGCGACAACTCGCTTAAGGCGTAGGCGTTCATCTTCACT
Source organism: Vibrio wakamikoensis (assembly GCF_050337275.1). Taxonomy (NCBI): domain Bacteria; kingdom Pseudomonadati; phylum Pseudomonadota; class Gammaproteobacteria; order Vibrionales; family Vibrionaceae; genus Vibrio; species Vibrio wakamikoensis. Next base: position 159,165 of record NZ_JAKJST010000015.1, read on the forward strand.
TTCAATACGCTGAGAAACCCCCACGTGGCTCGCTCCAGGCATGAATACCAAGTATCGTGAAGGTAGGGTGATATCTGTGGTTAGGCGAGCGCCTTTGGTGCCCAGTGGGTCTTTGACCACTTGCACCACAATGTCTTGCCCTTGGCGCACTAGCTCAGAGATATCGCGTACTTGAAATTGTTTTTTCTCGTTCTCGGCAACACATTCGGTGTGAGGGACAATATCGGAGGCATGAAGAAACGCGGCCTTTTCCAGACCGATGTCGACGAACGCCGCTTGCATCCCCGGAAGCACGCGACTGACTTTACCTTTGTAGATGTTACCCACGATGCCTCGTTTGGCTTCGCGTTCAATGTGGACTTCTTGAAGAATTCCACTCTCTATCATCGCAACTCTTGTTTCACTGGGAGTTACGTTTATCAACAGCTCTGCACTCATGAGCGCACCTCAATATTTTAATTATTTATAAATTCTTGCAAGAGCTGGTCAGTTTCATACAGCGGCAGTCCCACTACGGCGTAATAGCTGCCCTCGATCCGAGTAACAAAACGCCCACCTAATCCTTGGATACCATAACTGCCAGCTTTATCTCTCGGTTCACCACTGTGCCAATATCGTTCTATTTCTTGTTGGCTAAGTGTTTTGAACCACACATCCGTGGTCACCACCACCGATGCTTGCTTTAATTTGCTTACCACGCTAACTGCTGTCAGCACCTGGTGTTTTTGACCTGACATGCTACTCAACATGCGGTTGGCATGGTCAAAGTCGTGCGGTTTTTCCAACACATGACCATCGAGCACGACCACGGTATCGGAACCCAAAACTACGCTCTCTTGATGACTCAAAGCAAGACCTGCTAAGGCTTTCTCTAACGACAAACGCGCCACGTACTCTTGCGGCGCTTCATTGTCTTGCTGCTGCTCTTCAATATCGGGACTAACGATGGAAAATTCGTAGCCCAGTTGAGTCAATAGTTCTCTGCGGCGTGGTGATGTGGAAGCCAATACAACGCGTGATACAGACTGATTACCTGACATGCCAATGCCTTCTTACTCGACGAAGCAATAAAAACATCCATGGCCAGAGTATACAGTTAATCAAACCACTCCACAGCGACATTGGATTAAAAGTCACGTCTTGGATCAAATACTCGCCGAAAAAGATGCATACTTCGAGCACCATAGACAACAGCGCCATAATGGTTGCTTGTTGCCACAATGCCATGTTTCTCAACACCAAAAAGTTAAGCGCGATGACGTAAACCACAATCGACATCATCATGCCGCGTATGCCAAGCGTCGAGCCGACCAGCAGATCCCACACCAAGCCAACAAACAAGGCAGTACCCACATTAACGCGGTGCGGCAGTGCCAGCACCCAGTAACCGAGTACCAAAAATAGCCATGAAGGGCGGACAAAATCCAAAACACCCGGCCATGGGATGGTCTGCAGCACCAATGCCACCAGCAGCGACGTGCCAATCACCATATGACTGCGAAAAGAGCTGTTAGCCATAATTGTGTGTTAATCCTTTATTCTGCATTGAGGATATCTTCCACTTCCTGCTGCTGCCTATCATTATTCGGCCAGATCAAAAGTAGGTAGCGTAAACGGTCAAAATCAACCACGGGCTCAGCGATGATATTAGCGAACTCACGACGATTATCACGTTGCACCGATTTAACGTGTGCCACTGGATAACCTTCAGGATAAATGCCACCAAGACCCGACGTCACAAGAAGATCGTCAGGCTGAATATCGGTACTGGTAGGAATGTGCTCCAGTTGGATCTCATCAATTGAACCGTTGCCAGAACCAATAACACGGATGTCATTGCGGATCACCTGTACTGGGATCGCGCTGTTGGTATCCGTCAATAGCATAATTCGACTATTGTGCGCACCAACGAATGTCACCTGGCCAACAATACCATTTTCATTGATAACCGGCTGACCTTCGTAAACGCCATCAATACGGCCTTTATCAATCACCACCTGGTGACGATAGGGTGACGTGTCCACTGCCATTACCTCGGTGACCACTTTCTTCTCACCCCTCACAAAAGACGAGCCAAGCAGTTCACGAAAGCGCTGATTCTCTTCACGATATTGATCGAGCAAGATAAGGTCGCTTTTCAAACGCAGTACTTCACGTTTAAGGTTGATATTCTGCTCAGCTAAGCCTTGACGCGTATTAAGACGCTCATAGACTCCATCAAACATACTACGCGGTAAGTTGGCAGCATATTGAATAGGCGCAACAGCACTGTTCAGCAGATAGCGGAAATTGGAGAATGTGTCTAAACGACTATCAGCCAGCATTAAGCCGGCTGATAGAGTTACAGCAAGAAATAACCGAAGTTGTAAGGACGGACCCCGACCAAATATTGGTTTCATGTACTCATAACCTTGATGCGGACTCTAGTTTCAGTACCACACCAAAACTAGAGAGAAACCATTATTCTTCAGTAAATAGATCGCCACCGTGCATGTCGATCATCTCAAGCGCTTTACCGCCACCACGAGCCACACAGGTCAGTGGATCTTCAGCGATAACAACTGGAATACCCGTTTCTTCAGTCAATAGACGGTCTAGATCACGAAGTAGTGCACCACCACCCGTTAGTACCATGCCGTTTTCTGAGATGTCAGATGCCAGCTCTGGCGGACACTGCTCTAGCGCAACCATCACAGCCGATACGATACCTGTTAGCGGCTCTTGAAGTGCTTCTAGGATCTCGTTTGAGTTTAGGCTAAAGCTACGTGGCACACCTTCAGCAAGGTTACGACCGCGAACTTCGATCTCTTCAACCGTGTCACCAGGGTACGCAGAACCGATTTCGTGTTTGATCTTCTCAGCCGTTGCTTCACCGATCAAGCTGCCGTAGTTACGACGCACATAGTTGATGATCGCTTCATCAAAGCGGTCACCACCGATACGAACTGACGATGAGTAAACCACGCCGTTTAGCGAGATCACCGCCACTTCTGTTGTACCGCCGCCGATATCGACCACCATAGAACCCGTTGGTTCTGAAACGCGTAGACCAGCACCAATTGCTGCCGCCATCGGCTCATCAATGAGGTAGACTTCACGAGCACCTGCGCCAAGCGCAGATTCACGAATGGCACGACGCTCAACTTGCGTAGAACCACAAGGCACACACACAAGTACGCGCGGGCTTGGCTTCAATACGCTGTTGTCGTGAACTTGCTTAATGAAGTGCTGGAGCATTTTCTCAGTCACGTAGAAATCAGCAATTACGCCGTCTTTCATTGGACGAATGGCAGAAATGTTACCAGGTGTACGACCTAGCATCTGTTTCGCTGCATGACCGACGGCCGCAACGCTTTTGGCTGAACCCGCACGATCTTGACGGATAGCTACAACAGAAGGCTCGTCTAGGACGATACCCTGTCCTTTTACATAAATCAGTGTGTTGGCAGTACCTAAATCAATCGATAGGTCGTTAGAAAACATGCCACGCAGTTTTTTAAACATATTCTTCGCTCGTCCTGCAAGAATTAGAAGACAAAAATTGCACTAAATGTACCAATGCCGCGCCATCACAGCAAGGCATTGAAGCAGAAACATTGGAGGAAACCCCCATTTTCTTACAGTTTCCTTACTTAACGCAAAAAATTCACAGGATTTATTGGCAGTCAGCCATTATACCGCCCCAACCAATAGTGCCTACGGCGGCTCCAATACATCTCGATATGCGTTTATTACCCTCTAACCCTCTCCCCCAAATACTGCTGAATGCGAACCACCACATAAAACCCACCAATAACTCCATTGCTAATGATATTTTACCAACCAGAATCTGGTATCCTATGCATGCTTTTGCTCTCCACTTTGATTAGCTATGGTTTTTCGATGACACGTACCCGCTTCACATTGCTCGCATTAGGCAGCGCCCTATCCACACTATTGCTCTCTGGTTGTAACGATGACACCAGCGTATCGCTTGGCGATCCTATTCCAGTTGCACCAACTAAGTCTCATGGGCCAGCTTGTGACGCCAGTGCCGACACGCAGACCATTCGCTTTATCCACGTCGCAGATCTACACGGCCACTTCGGTTATCGTGAGCAGTTCTATAGCAAAATCAAACAAGCTCATGTCGATGCGCTTGCCGAAGAGCCCTATACCCTGTTTACCAACGGTGGTGATGACTATGAAAAAGGGACGGTTGCCGAGCAATTATCAGGGGGCTATGCCACGCTTGAGGCCACGCAAGCGTTGGAGTTTGATTATCGCGTGATTGGTAACCACGACTTTGCCTGGGGGCCTGAGCAATTACTGGAGTACGCAAAAGATGATGTATCAACAGTCCTTGCCTCCAACACCGAATACTATGGCAATGACCCTGCGGGATTTGCAGGGGTAGACTTTGCTATTGCAGAAGTGGGCTGCATTAAGGTGGGTGTCTTTGGCATGACGTCGGGGCCATGGAATGAGCTCGATGAAGAGATTAATCCTCAAGTAGACTTTATCGACGATTTCAGAATGCGTTGGGACTGGAACGAGCGCGCTCGCGAGATCATCGCCGCCTATGGCGATCAAGTGGACTATATGGTGATGCTCAGCCACCTTGGCCATGGCACCGATGTTGCTCTAGCGACCTTTGTTGACGGCATCGATCTTGTGCTCGGCGGACACACTCACGACTCACCAAAGACCACTAGAGTAAATGGCACAACAGTACTGCTGCCTGATTTTAATGCCAAAGGTTACACCGACGTCACCGTAACGTTTGACCTAGCCACCAAAGCCGCAATAACGCCCGAAACCATTGCCGAACTTGATATTACCGAATCGTTACCCGTTAACGAGACAACCAAACGTCGTATTGATGGCATCATGGGAACTTACGCTCCCGATGCGAACACCGAAATTGCTGTATCGCTCAAACAGCCAAGCCGCGATGGCATCTTGGATATTCTGCATGACAGTTTGACCGACTTTACAGCCCCCAAATCAGGGATCAATTACCAGATAGATGCCAGCTTCCTCAATCGCGGAGAAATTGAAGATAGCGAAATCTGGGCTCCAGGTTCGTTGACCCAAGAAGACTTTCATCACGCCTACCCGATTGAGCGCCAGCCTGCCAATACGCCAGGTTTCTCATCACTGTATCAAGTGAGCGTATCAGGCGAAGCGCTTAGCGCTATGCTTAATTATGAAAGTGGCCTTGATTACCATGGTCCAGCGTTAGACGATATCGATTCAGCCAAAACCTATCACGTAGGCCTCTTTAAATCGGCTGCTTGGAATCCTGAGCTGTTCTTTAATGGCAGTTATTACCGCAAAGAAGATGCAGAATTTGTTGGCGAAGCTTGGGAGATTTTTGATGCCTACGCCCGTGAGCGTACCGCAAACTGCCAATACATCGACACTGACGAACTGCTGTTCAGCTGTGATGAAAACGCCCCGAACATTACCTCTGTTTGGAATTTTGAAGATGCGAACGATATCTTTGCACCAGAGCAAAACATCGCTTCGAGCCTTACGCTCACGAATACATCGGATGAACTTTTATCTTGCAATGACGAACTACTGAACTGCGGCACAAGTGAATCTTTTTCTCTGCCACTGCTTCCCGATGGTAGCAACGCTTCGGTAATAGAACTAGGCGCCTTAGGAGCATCAGATAACGGTCGCTTCCAGCTTGCTACAGAACTTGATACTAACGGTGACTTCGCCGATCAAGACCGCCTCTCTTATTACACTATCGTTTTTGATGCTCTATGGCCTGAGCTAGAAAATGACAGCAGTAAATACCGAGCGATAATCGATGCTGACACCAGCAGCAGCGCACCCGATATCTTCCTATCGCCGGAAGGCGAGATAGGTCTCGCACCGAATTACGCAGGACTTATTAAGGCCAATACTTGGCATCGTATTGCCATGGTGTTTTTTGCGTCAGAGACAGAAGATGTCGCCTACAAACTCTACATTGATGGCGAGCACATTGACACTATGCGCTATCCTGGGCTTGGTGAGCGATGGGCAATGAATAGAAAAGGCTTAGCGCTGTTCACTGATACTGCCATCAACAAATACGAATCAGGAACGGTTTATCTCAACTCATTGATGTTTGCTGCCCGCTCATTGACGGACATCGACATCGCTAAACTGGGTGGTGCTAAAGAGACACTCAACTATGTACCATCAGTGCGTGTTTTAAACCAAACCGTTGAACGCGCCTACCAAAATGCCCCTGTTGACTGGGCAAACAAATGGGTCAAACAGCGCGCTAAATTCTTCAAACAGCCCCCGCAGTAAACTCGACAAAAAGCAAAATGCGCGGACTAGAAATAGTCCGCGTACAGTCTTAGTGGATCTGGCTGTAGCCGAGCCTTACGCCAGTTAGGATCGAAGTGATACTTGAGATAGACATTGAATACACTCGGCTGGTAATCACTCGAAAATTGCTGCGATACATAGCCAACAAAGCTCCAATGGTCACTCATTCGATACTCGGTATAAAACTGCAGTCCTGCACTCACGCCACTTGATGACGAAGCTGTGCCGCCTGGGATATTGTATGGCGCATCAAAGGAAGCGTTCGAAAGAGAAACCGTGCCCCTCACCCCATATGTCCAATCAAAGCTGTGGCGACGATAATATGAGACAGGCAAAGACAACGATGTGTAGTTTTGCGGACTGTAGTATTTACCATGACCGATAATTACCTCATTGACGTTCTTCTCGTAGCCCATGTAAAACACAGCCCCACCTAAAGAGAACACCTCATCATCGCTACTAATAAAGTTGTAGTAACTACCCAACATGCCAGAGGTTCTATCGTTATCAGCGACATTGTTGCCAGTTAGCTGATGGTACTCAAGATAACCCCAAACGCCGTATGGGCGTCCGTCATTCCAAGACGCGCTCACCGTGGCGCCACTGCGAGTCACACCGCCAAACTCGGTGGTAACGCCTGTGCGATCCGTCACTGATAATCCAGAATAAGAGATAAAGCTCGCGGTAACAGGGCGCTTAGAGACATTACCTCGCAAAGTCACATCGCCCCACTCGGTGATCCCTTCAATGCCGCCTACCCAATCGGTATATCGAAAGCCAACAGGGGTGGTGCCAAGATCCGCTTGCCAGTTTTCAGCTTCCCAACCAACAGAGAAGGCTTGTCCCACTCGGTCACGCTCAAACTCAATATTGGTATCGTAATACGTTAACGTGCCGCTATTGAGGTAAACGCTGTCAGTACGAAGCTTAAGGCGACCGTCCCACTCAGGGATAGCAATGCCAAGCTCAAAAGGAACAGTGAGGTATTTAGAGCCACCCGGCACATTATTAAACTCACCGCCCACAATGAAATAGGACTGATGACGCTCATCAATTCTATCAAGTGTGGCAATAATGTCGTTGGTCATCCAGTTATCATCGGCATCGCGATACGCGCTACCAATATCTCGGACTCGGGTCAGCCCCAAACGCTCTTTATCATCCAAAAGCAAAGCTTGACGCGAATACTGCTGAGTCAACGCATCGCTAGATTGAGACAACGACGCTTCTTGCAACTGCCAATAATTGAAAGCGTTCAGAGGTTTTAATGGCAAATGGTTGTTGAAAAAGTTGATGTAGGGCTGATTGTCGGTTTCCAGCGCCAAAGATAAGCTGCTAACGATTTGCTCGTTGCTAAGCTCAAACACGCGCTGCGCTTGAATATCCAACACAGGGTCGATGTATTGTGGCGCAGCGCTGAGCCAAGTGCTCAGCCGCTGTTGAGAAAGTACAACACCATCGTTAAGACTTGCCAAATAAATCTCTGACGCTGCTTCAACCTCGTTTTCAGCCAGCAGTCTATCGGCATCAAACAAGCTCTGGCGCTGCTCAATAATGTCTGACAGTACTTTGCGTTGCTCTGCTTCTTGATAGATAGCGCGGTGAAAATTAGCACTGTCGATATCAAACGCCGCTTGCGACATCAGCTCAAGCTCTGGCGTACTAAGCGACGCGATATCCACTGCGTCCATTTCTGCTTGAGCGCGCTCATCAAATGGTGTCTCTGACCACAATACAATCGCAGTTGGACGATCATGACGGGCAACATTCTCAATAAAGGCGATCAGCTCATCACCTCTAAGCTGCTGCTCAGCGATTTGTTGGCGGTAGTATTCAAGTTTTACACGAGAATAGGTAGAAAGCTCCGCAGACGTAAGCTGCTGAGCGGGCGATTGATTCACAACCGCGAACGCTTCATCCCAGCGCCCTTGACCCGACAAATACAAGGTATAAGCGTGAGTATGTTCATTATCTTGGTGCTGTTGATAAGCACGGCTCATCACAGTATCTGCCAAGCGGCGCTGGTTTAAACGCAGCAACTGTTCAGCAATGTCTTTGTTTAACCAAGGTAGGTAAGCATCACTGTCGAGTACGTGTTTAAACTGCGCGCGAAATAGCGGATCATTTTCTGGCAGAGACTTGCTTTTAAGCAGCTTATCATAAACCACAAGGTGCTCGACCTCGGCTGCATACGCTCCGATTTGCTCTATTTGTGCCGGTTTGAGCGTCTGCAATGCAGCATACTCCCCCGCATGCCCTTTATTTGGCGCATAAGTTTGCACCCAAAGTTGCAGCGCAGAACTGTTGTCTGGCGCCAAGGTCAGTGCTTTGTTGGCAGCCTGATGCGCTTGGGAATACTCTTGCTGCGCCAGATAAACCCGCCCTTTGATGATATAAGCAAAAGGCTCACTATTGTCGAGAGACAATGCTAAGTCCGCTTGCTGCATTGCCTTATCGTATTGCTCAGCACTCAGAGCACGCCTCGAAGCATCGAGTGCTTGCCAAAAGCGAATCGAATTGATCTCAGATTGGTAAAAATCGATGAGGTCTGGCGAATCATCAAGCTGCTGCGCTTGCTTAAACGCATTCACTGAAGCTCGATAATTATTGTTATGGTAATGGTAGCGACCAAGTGCAACTAAGATTTCCGGATCGTTTGGGTACTTGCGGTTGGCCGCTTGCAGTGCCTTGAATGTGGTGGCGTCATACTGACGATTTTCAATGCGCGCAAACGCAGCGAGCTTGCCACGGTATACGGGGTCTTTGCGCAGCATCTTTTCTCGATCCCAGCGCTGCTTAGCTGTTTCGTATTGCTGTTGAATACCTAAGTTCTCTGGATGATAACTGGCTATCAGCTCATGAGTATCCATCCACTGTTGAGACATAGGCTCAGTTTGTAGCTCAGTCATCCAAAGAGTACTGGCGAACACGCCAAGACGAGAGTCATTCGCTAAGTCACGATAAATCGCTAACGCTTCTGGCTCTCGCCCATAGCGCGAGAGGTGCCGAGCAAGACCTAAGCGAATTTCACCCACATTGGGAAACGCGCGATCCAACTGCTGATACGCTTCAAGTACCTGCTCTTGGTACTGTGGAAATGTCGATTTGAGTCCAAGATAATCAAGCTCACTAATAATATCTGGACGCTCGGAACCATAAAGCTCCTCAAACAGTTTTAACGCAGCTTCGTTTTGACCGCCGCGCTGCAACAGCAAGGCTTGATTGTATTGATCGCGCTCTGTGGTATGTAATTCAAGATAATTGCCAAAGGCTGAAACCAAAGCTGGATCGGCCTGATTATTCAATTGCTTAAAAAGAACACTTGCTTCATCAGATCGATTGTTTCTTACCAACCAGCGCGCCTTCGCGAACAAGGCTTCGGGACTCTCTGGAGTGATCGCTAGCCAACGCTCTACTGCCGCTTCAACTAAGGTCTCGTCCTGTTTGAGCTCACCGATCACTATCTGATTTTCAAGCCAGTCTGGTGCTGAGCGGTAAAACACCGAAGGTACATCGCTGCCCCACGCGGAGGAGCAAAGTACACTCAAAAGCGCAGCAGAAATTTGGCTCAATGCTCTCGTTACCTTCACGGCTGACCACTCTCCGCCCACGGCACTAACAACTCTCCTTGGCCATTGAATCGATATTGATTGTCGTACCAGCCTAATCCAAATAACGCTAACACATTGTTGTAATACTCGTTATTGCGATCGGTGACGAGGTTTTCACGCACTCGTTCTGCCCAGTTTGATGTCACCTCTTCGTCTGCGTTCAAGCCGATCAGAGGTAATAGCGCTGCATCAAAGCCAATAGGAGCACTCTGCTCCATTTTTCCGCTCTGCGCATAAGTATTAAGCGGTGTGTACTGCTGCTCAATGGCCAGTGAGACAAAAGGCTTAAACGAGTCAACAATTGGCAGTGCGCCTTCCATGTCACTTGGCATCATCCCAGCCCAAAGGTAACTACGGATCGCATTGTAGTTGCCAATATCCGTGGTCTTTGCGTCATAACTAATTGTCTTACCATCATAGAGCAACCAGTCCGGACTCACGCCCTTGCGCTGACTGTCGAGAAGCAATGCGAGAGAGCCGGAGTACAGTTCGCGCCACGGTCCCGCAGTATCGTGATGGGCGAAGGCAGCTAAAACAGGTAACGGTACATAACTTGGGTTAAGTTTGACCTTGTCACCTTGCTCAAAGCCTTGTTTGCCGGGCAGAAGCTGTCTATTACCCGCACCAAAAGAGACCGTTTCTTCTTTGAGGATGCGCTTGGCTAATAGGTATCCAACGTTTTGATAGTAATCACTGCCCCATAAGCGTCCCGCTTCAATCAAGGTATACGCTATCCACAGATCCGAATCTGACGCCGAATTGCTGTCGATAATGCCGTAACCTTGCGACGTTTTACCCCATAACCAAGCAGGCAGGCGAGCAGTAAGATCGCCACCAGCAAGGTGCTGTTGAGTCCAGTTATATAGCGTATCGAACGCGGCTTTATCATTAGCGACAAGGGCAAAAAACATCGCATAAGACTGCCCTTCCGATGTGGTGATAAGTCTGGCGTCAGAGCCATCGACAATGCGCCCCTCAGCGGTCATGTAGACAGATTTAAACTCCTGCCACTGCTGCCAAGTCTCGGCTTGGCTCACGGGTGCAACAGTACTTAGCATCATGGCAAATGCGAACAACCATGTTCTCATCATTAGGCTCCTTTGTGAGTGCTAACCTGACTCGCCAAGCGGCGTCTTGCATAGCGTGAAAGCATACGCCACATCACCATAGTAAAGGCCACAACCAATAGCAGTGCGATGGCGACCATCAACATAGGTCTATCAGAGAAGTGGTACCAAACCAGGTCATAGAGCGGCAGTGAACCGACATAATAGTAGTCACCAACTTGATGACTCACGATGTCACTTAGGGTGATCGCCACCGCTGAGCCACTAACGTTATTGGCTCGATCGTTCATTGCACCATACAGAAGAGGAACGGAACCATCATTACGAGCAGACAACACGGTTACTGTGCGCTGTTTAGAAAACGGCGATTCAAAGCTGGCAATAGACGCAAACTCGCCGCGAGCACGCACGTTGGCGCTCACCGTTGCTTGGCGACCCGATAGCTTTGCCAGCCCTTGCGTTTGTGGCTTTTCAGACACGGTTGTCGCCTCAATAAAGCGACCGGCCTCGCTAGAGCTAACGTGCGTTAACGCCGTCGATGTGAGATCGAGCTTAGTCGCCGCCTGCACGCCCAGTACCAAAATATCTTTGTCACTTAAAGCCGACTCATCCCATTGCTCAGACAAACTGAACTGATAAGCAGGTAAACCGGTTTTCTTAGCGATAAAGCCCACCGTATTTAGCAGTAGCTCGACTTCTTTTGCACTTGGCTTCGGAGTGATCACTACAGCTGTTTCAGACAAGTCAGCCATTCGTGAATATGGGAAGCCCGAGCTTACAAAGGACTGTGCATCCGGCATGCGAATGTAATGTGGGAAGCCAGAAAAATCGAGTGTCGACGCACCGTCAATTGCCGCATAATTGATTGTAGGTCCAATCCCTTCACAAACACCAGTAGATACATTGGCTATTTGAAAATTGAACGCCAGCGTGTTGTTTTGTGAGATCTTAAACCCTGGCAGTTGCGTCGATGACTTACCAGTAAACGACTCGGTGCCTAAGATAGGTACTCGCCACGTGTCTTGCTCACCTTCACTTCTGTTTTCATCGAGCGGAAACGCACGTACAAAGCGATCGTTAACGGAAATATTCAAACGCGAGGTTTTGGTGCCTTTTAGTGGTGGCGAATAGCGATAGCTGAGTTTCATTGGAACGCTGTTCGCGTTCCAAGTAAACAGATCCGGTGGCAGAGTAAAATCAACACGAATAGGGTTTAGCTCGACCCCTTGCGACTCAAGCTGGTAACTCCCCTCAATAAGCTCAGAGAACTTAACGGCTCTGTCTGTCGGCAACCAGTTGGGCGCATCGTAAGGTTTACGCGGAGCAACATTCGTCACGCTGTTGATGTACGCAACTTCGCCCGACATCAACTGACTGCCAGCCACTAAACCGCGTGCCGCTAATTCCAGTTGCTGCTCATCTTTACCCAATACCAACAGCAGCTTCTTTCCCGGAACCGTCGGGTGTGTGACCATTTGGATCGTTGGTTGAGTGATCTCTGGTAGATCTTTAACTAGGTCTGGTCGATGATCATTGGTCGCAAGCACAATAGCATGCTGGCTCGGCGCATCTTGTTGGTAAACAGGGAAACTCACCTCTCGCCATTTTGCTTGGCTAGCAAAATAAGACGCCACTACTGAAGCAGAATGCAGATTTTGAGTACCAAAATCGCTCGGCAATACCACTGGAATGGTGACGTTTTTTAGGTCACGTGCATCAAAAAACGGCGCGGGAAGTAAACTAAGTTCGTTAGCCACATCAATATTACGCACATCAAGGGTAATGCGACTCGCTGAACCTAGCTCCCACCATAATGCCGGATCGCTGGCATCGCTACACTCTTGGTCGATGCGACCAATGAGCTCGAACTTTATCTGATTGTAGTTTTTGAAGAAACGACCATCGAGACGGATGGTTTTCTCAAGCTTGTGGGCACCATCTTGCTGGAAGTCGACGACATCCATCAGCTCTTCATTGAGATAGACACGAAGGTGTGACACGCGTGCGCGCAATGCTGGAGAAGGCGAAAAATACAACTCTAGCTCGCCACCCGTTATGATCTGATCAAGGCGAGAGCCAAACCCAAGAAAAGCAGTGCCACCGCTACCACGAATAGTGATCGACGAAGGACCAGCAATCTCGCTGAAGGTATAGCTTACTTGCTTGGGAGACGTATCAACAAAATCGGCCAAAGCAGAGGCAGACAGCAAACAGCTCGCCCCGAGCATCACTCGCGTTAACGCGTGAATCAGTTTCATTCTAATATCCTATACAATCCAGCGAGGACGATAGGAGGCAAGGTTCCTCATCATATCGACCCACTTAAAAACTGCCACTCTGATTACCGAGGGGCTAAACTCAATCATTTTTCTTATTCCAACCGCGCTGGCATAGAGCATACTTTTCAAACTCTCTAGCGGCTTGTCGTGTTCATAGGCTTGCTGCCACTTAGACCATGTGTCTGAGCGGGCAAACGTACACTGAACAAAACGTTTTTCTTTTTCCATTGTCATAGGCAAGAGCTGGGTGCCGACCACTCCATCACGACTAAAGCGTACGACGCAGCGAAACGACTCTTTAATGCCATAGCGCTCTAGCGCTACTAGGATCTCGTCACCAAGTTGAATTTCAATGGCTGGATCTATCTGCATACCAAGGCCACTAAACGAAAAATCTTTAAGTGTCGCCGGGTAATGGTGTCCCGATGTGGTCATAAACGACACTGGATAATTGACGTCAATACGGTGCGCCATACGCACTTGTTTTTCTTCGGCAGCAACCGCTAATGCAACTCCGAGCACAATTAAGTTGTAGATGACCCAGAACAAATTCACCAGTACGGTAGTCGTGTCGGTAAACTGGTAATCAAACAAACGATAAACACCCACTGCAAACCCGAGGAGATTGAGTAGTAGCAAACCGATAATAGGTTTACTGATGTCCCAATCGAAGAAACGCTTGTCAATCAATCCACCTTTCGCCGTCACGTTAAATCGGCCGCGTCCCGGTGCGAATAAAGCCACGGTGGTTGGAATCGCGATATACCAAGCCAATACCGTTTCATACACCTCCCCCCAAAACGAGTGGCGGTACTGACCCTGTATCCGTGAGTTAGCCACGTTGGCGTGAAACATGTGCGGCAGTACAAACAGTACGATGGCAATTGCTGGGGCATAGATGATGTAGGCATCTAAAATCAAAAACGCCAGAGGCGCGATCATAAAAATCAGCCGTGGAATACCACTTAAGAAGTGCATCATGCCGTTGAGGTAACACAATCTCTGCTGCCAAGATAATCCTTTCCCAAGTAACGGGTTATCGGTTCGAAAAATTTGCGCCATGCCGCGCGCCCAGCGAATACGCTGACCGACGTGTGCCGACAAACTATCCGTAGCAAGACCAGCCGATATTGGCTCTTTGAGATAAGCACTGCGATAGCCTAATCGATGCATTTTTAGTGCGGTGTGAGCATCTTCCGTCACGGTTTCTACTGCAACGCCGCCCACTTCTTCCAACGGACCTCGACGCAAAATCGCACACGAGCCACAGAAAAACGTCGCATCCCACATGTCATTACCATCTTGAATCAAACCATAGAACAAGTTGCCCTCGTTCGGAAGTTGGCGAAAACGCGACAAGTTACGTTCAAACGGATCCGGCGAGAAAAAGTGGTGTGGCGTTTGTACCAGTGCCAAGTTGGGATCTTTTACAAACGCGCCCATCGTCACCTGAAAGAACGCTCGAGTGGGAATATGGTCACAATCGAAGATGGCGACATAATCACCACGAGTTTGTTTTAGTGCGTGGTTAAGGTTACCGGCCTTAGCGTGCTCATTGGTAGGCCTACGAATGTAGCCAACCCCGGCTTGTTCAGCAAACGCCTGAAATAAATCACGTTTACCATCATCCAAGATATAGATATTGAGCTTGTCTTTTGGCCAATCGATCGCGGTTGCCGCCAGTACCGTGGCTCTAACCACATCCAATTCTTCATTGTAGGTGGGAATGAAAAGATCGATACTCGGCCAAGTTTTTGGATCGTCGGGCAAGGTTTCCGGGGTGCGATTCAACGGCCAAATGGTCTGGAAGTAACTTAAAATCAACACCATCCAAGAATAGGTTTCTGCCATCAGCAGCACCAAGCCAAGCATCATATCCAGATCTTTGTCCCAATTGATGGTCGACGAATATCGCCACCACAAATACCGACAGGAAGCGATAAGAGAGAGAATGATCAGCAGCATGTTCGGCAAGCGACCTTTTACCCCGCGGACAGAAGCAGCAACTGCAGCTAGCACCACCACAAACACAATTTGCGCAGTAATGGAAAATGGTACGGTCAAACACAGTATCGTCAACACAATAAGTACGATATAGAGCAAGCTATCAGGGATGAAATGGTTTGCTGTGCGCTTTACACCCTGCCCTTCAAGTTGGTCATCAATGGCTGTCACGGCAGTCGCCGAAAAGCGTCGACAAACGGTGAAGAAACGCGAAATCACCTGATTGATAGCGCGGAGATGACGCGTTAAATGCCACTGCTGCCACGTAAAGTTTTGCTTAATTAATGCTAACCAACACAACTGAATGAGCAGGCGGAAGTTGTCACTAAAGCGGAAGTGATTCAAGTCAATCTGTGGGAACGCGCGCTCCCAGTCTGAGCGTGTTGGCATCACCCGTGTGCCTGCCAGCAAAATCAGAAAGCATAGCAACAGCAGCGTGTGTCGATTCTTTAACGCTAACTCGGGTAACTGAATCGAACCGCTAAACTGACGAAGCAGGTCTGGTGAAACAAATCGGGCGACAAACATGATTATGAGCGAAGCTGGTTCTTTTCTACCTGAGACAACACAACGGTTGCCAACTGTCTAAATTCAACCGCCGCATTGGAGCGTGTTGCAGCAGTCATCACATTACCAAGCATGGCAAAAGCTTCTTGAATCGCAATGTCATAATAGAGATGTGCAGAAATAAGTCGGGTACCGAGCGCCTCTTCCAGCACCAAGGTCATATCTCGCAGCAAGGCAATGTCATGACGGCACTGGTTAAGAACAAATAGGGTTTTGTCGTCGGGAGGGTTCTGCGCAATTTGACGGTTTAACATTGTTACGCACATCGGAGTTGGATTGACAACTCGCAGTCTCAGCAACGCGCTAGCATGTGTTGGTGACAGCTCAATATCATGCGGCGCAGAAACAATGATGATCTCAAATTTATCCTGCGCAGCCGCTAGCATTTCATCTAAGTAGCTGGCGTACTCACTCGAGGTCAGCATTGTACTGCCGTGAGGCAAGAAGTAACTGCCAATCGGATCTCTTAGCAATGCTTGCTTCCAGCTTTCATCACAGCGCACAGCATCTGTCCATCCAGAAGCTTTATCCGTTGGATGGCCAAACCAGGGTCCCTTAAGATTCTTAGGGTCAAGGTCAACCAAAAGTACTTTATGTCCAAGTACGGTATAGGCAGCCGCAAGGTTCGCGGCGACAGTGCTTGCCCCCACTCCCGCATGAATACCTTTTACCAACAATATGGACATGAAAAACTTATTCCTCTTTTAACGATGCCAGAGATGGCGTCGTCTTATTATTAAGCGTAGCAAATGCTGGCTCTGGCGATTCACTCTGCGCTGTATTTTCTGATTGCAAAAAATTCCATTTACTTTGCGATAACCTTATTTCGTCGCTACGTTCCAGATTCTGATACCCAGAAATAGGAATGCCGTACGATTTATAAATTTGTTCGACATCGGTGGTATGGTTTTGCATTACCTTCTACTACTCAGCTTAAGATAAGTTTGTTCTAAATTTGTACGCATAGTACACTACGCTCCAACTAATATCACTATTACTTATGGTAATTAGGCTAATGATTCAGCAAATCATGCACATTAACTCTTGGCAAGCTTTGGAAAATCTGTTATTCCACCACGAAAAAGCCCCACTTTTTGAGACTAAAGCTGACCTATTTACCTCTCCATCTGGTAAGGATTTTCTTACACAATCTGACAAGCTCAGTGTTAAATCTACCGAGCTAATCAATCAAAACTTCTCGCGGATATTCCTATCTAGCCCAGCTATATCAATGGCTGAGTTTTTGGATGACCTATCAAGATTGCCTATTAATAACAATGTTCATATCTGTATATTGCTCGACTTAGAGCAGAGTTCAAAACTAGATGTTAATTTTGCGATCGAACAAACAACAATTGATTTTATAAATATTACAATTCTGTTACTAGATATTAATAATTCGATTAATCCTGAGGAATATAAACAATCATTACGGGGGGAAAGGATATTTCTTGGTGAATTAAAACAGCATAATCAACAAACTTTTATCAAGGCTATCCATTATCAAGATGGTCAAACTCAATTGGCCAATAAGCTATTTTTATTATCAGATAATGAGAGCGATCAAGTTAACAAGCAGGTTTTGCCCGTACTGGTTTCCTCTCAAGCAGCAAGTCGTGACTTTATCGATGAGCATGGATTCCAGCTATTTGAGCAATTTGACATCCCTAATGCGGTACTCGAAACCAGTGTAGCCACTGTTGTTGTACTCCCTTGCAGCGGTTTTGATGACATCAAGCGTATCGCTAAAACAATTCTCCATAACAAGAAGCGTTATGGGAACAGTGTGCACTTTGTCGTTAAAGAGCTAAAACCTTGTATTCGCTACAATGATTTCCACATGTTCATCACCGCAGGTGCTCAAAGCATTGTCGATCACACGAAAAGCAATGCGGTGCTTTACGACCAAATACGCTTGGCGTCGATGACAAAAATGGAGGCAAATTACCTGTCAGAAACCTCGCTGTTTCGACAGTTTGAAAGCCCTATCAATGAAAGTGGGTTTATTAGCTACGACTCATTTAAATCACTCACGCTAAATGCCATCGAGGTTTGTCGTAATACGCAGATTGAGTATGCGTTGGTCGAGTTAACCCCTTTCTCTTCAGTACCACTTAGTGAGGCGATGTCCTATAGTCAAATGAAGCGCCAAGGGGATATTGCCTGTCAAATTGATGGCCGCATTTTGATATTTTTTAGCTCATTAAGACGTTATGAGATCCATCAAGCGTTATTGAACGTGTTCGCGGTGGCGCCGAATGAACTGTTTATCGAACAGTCACAATACACGGATGCTGGTGAGATCGTAGCGCGACTTTCCAACATACAAGGTATCAACTACCCAGAACAACCAAGCATCACAGAAGCAGAACCTGACAATGCGATACCGGCCAGTCGTTTTGCTTCCCGTGTAGATTGGGATCAACTATGAATATTGAAGACTTTTTAACGGTCGCAGGCGTATTTACCGCTGTTGGCCTAGCACTCGGTATCGTCGCACCAAGTATCGTGCGTCTCTTATCAAGGCTAATTATAAAACTCAAAATACGTCCTAAGCATTTACGAGAAACCAAGTTTTAATCATGGATAGAACCAAACCCTCAGCTCACATTTCACTCGGTTGGTGGACACTCTACTTTGCCCTGAAATTGGCACTGTACGCCAGCGATACTCTGAGCTTTTCACCGCTCTACAATTTCAGTTTGCTCTGCTTTGTAGTGATACCACTGCACAGTCGCTGGCTCAACATTACCCGACATATGATTGCGATTGGTCTAGCACTGCTACTGCTACACCATGATTCCTATTTGCCACCACTGGAGCGGCTATTTAGCCAGTGGGATTTAGTCAGCCAATTCGACACCGTCTATCTGTTGTCACTGGCTAAAGATTTTATTTCCCTAGACTTCCTATTACTTGGCTTTGTACTCATCGTTGGCTATCTCTATTTGAGCCAGATCCTACGTTTATCCGCGTTTGTCGTCATAGGTATGGTGATCGCGTCTATTCCAAGCTCATTTTGGCAGATGTCATTAACCACCAGCCAAGCCGTAGAGACGACAGCCAATAACGCAAGCAATAATACACCAACTACAACGGCACCTACTCAAGTTGCCGTGGATACTTCATCAGAAGGTCTCACCACGTATGTAGGACAATTCTTTCGCGACCAAGCCTCTAAGACATCGAGTCTGTCGAACATAGACGCACTAACAACGCAGCCTAACTTTGACATTCTGTTTCTGAGTGTCTGCTCATTGGCTTGGGATGACTTGGAGTATTCGGGCAACATCGATCACCCGATCTTTAAAGAATTCGATATCCTGTTTAAGCACTTTAACTCAGCAACGTCTTACAGCGGACCTGCGGTACTGCGTATTTTGCGAGCTAACTGTGGTCAGCAGTCTCACGCCGACTTATTCAATGACAATCTGACTGCGCAATGTTCTTTGTTTGATCAGCTTGCACGCCTTGGCTATGAGAAAGAAGTGTTTATGAACCATGACGGTAAATTCGATGGTTTCAACAAACACATTGCCAATAACATCGGCAACTTTTCGCCAGCCGTTGATATTGAGACCATGACACCGTCGCAATATGCGTTCGATGGCACTCGGATTTATAGTGATGGGCAAATCCTCTCTCAGTGGGAGCAAATCAACCATACCAAGCCTACAGTCAGTCTATATAACACCATTAGTATTCACGATGGTAACCGAGTGGTGGGTCAATCTGGTTCACGTTTAGTAACCTACAAACGCCAACAAAAAATCTTGCTAGATGAGCTGTATGCCTTCTTCCAAGCTTTAAAGACGAGTAAACGCAATGTCGTTGTCGTGCTGCTGCCCGAGCACGGTGCGGCGGTGCGAGGCGATCGCATGCAAATCTCTGGAATGCGTGAAATACCAACCAAAGCCATTACTAATGTACCGGTTGGCATAAAGTTCTTTGGTGACGTAGCGATTCAAAACCGCAGTCAAATCGATGTAGAGCAGCCAGTAAGCTTCTTAGCGCTAAGCGATCTGCTTGCCAATATCTTAACTAGCAACATGTATGAGGGCAACGCAACGTCTCTGACGTCACTGACCCAGGGCTTACCGACGACGCCGGTTATCTCGCAGAACTCAGGTACGACTATGCTCGAAGTGAATGACACTCAGTTCTATAGCTTCGATGACCAGTCTTGGACTGAGTACCGACCGCGTATCAACTAGTCGTTCGTAAGTTGCTTGATAAAAAATAAGCGCCCTTAAGGCGCTTATTTTTTGACTCACCGTTAGGTTCGCTTCCAGCGATTACGGCGCCCTGGTTTAATCGATGTGGTTTTGGCCTGCGCCTCTGGCAGCAAGTGGGTCTCAGCTGCAAAGTAGCGCCCTTGACCACCTTTGACACCAAGGTCTATTAACGTATGCCACTCTTTCTTGGTCTCAACACCAACGGCTATAACTTGGGTAGGTGCATCACCACACGCCCCCACCATACTGCGCACGAACAATTGGTTCTCGTCGCGCTGATCGATACGCTTAACCAAGCTGCGATGCAGTTTCAGGTAATCCACTTTCAGATCTTTAATGTAGTGAGTACTGACGATCGAGCGACCCGCCTGACCAACGATGACGGTACATCCCAAACCAGACAGCATTTTCACTACCGGACGGATGTAGTCCAAATGCTGCACTAAGCGCGCCTCAGAAAACTCAAAACTAAGCTGACTGCGGACACTGACAGGCAACTGCAGTAGCTCGTCCCTGAACCACTTGAAGTAGTTTTTGTTAGCAAAGGGCACCACATATACGTTAATCGACACTGGCAGAGTAATCTTACCCTGCTTAATGCTTCTGAATACTTTACCTAACACAGCGCGATCGAAATTAGACTCATAGCCCACTTGCAATAAAGCTGAGTGGAAGCGAGAGGCTTTGACGGTGCCTCGCTCTGGATCATCGATACGTGCAAACAGTTCTTTGTGCAGCGGAGCGAGCTCTTTGCCCTTTTCATACAAGTAACAGGGCTGAGCATAAATCAGCAGATTTTCAGGCAGCAGTGCACGGTCAAATAACGTACGCCAACGAACACTACCGCGCTCGTCAAACTTCTGAACTTGTTTTTGGAAGCGGCTCCAGTTATTCACTTTTTGCAGCTGCGCACTCTTAAGCGCCGTTTCCGCCTCTTCCATAATGCGTCCGCGACGCTCACCTTCTGAGTACATACTCACGCCAATGTGGCACCAGTTGTCTTCATCCAAAGGAACCGGCGGCGGCGCTTTCTCCATTTGACGGATGCACTGACTTGCCAAGGCGGCGACATCTTTAGAGCTTTGATGGGGAATAAATATGGCGAAGTCTGCATCGTAATAGCGAGAGAAAATCGCATCGGGGTATTTTTGTACCGCTTGAGACAGCACTTCCCCAACTTCAATGAGAAAATCGTCTGCCTCAGATTTTCCAAGCTTCTCTTGTGCTTGATCCCAATCTTCGATACGGAACAAGATCACGCCACCTTGCGCACCACTCTCTTGCAGAGCAGACTCTAACTTACTATCAAACAGAATTCGGTTGGCACTGCCTGTAAGAGGATCTAAAAACGTCTGGGTGCGGATAAAGGTGTCAAAACGGCTACGTTCTTGACGCGCATCTTGCAGCTCTTCAATCAGAATATCTAACGCCTCACTGGCGGTGTACGGCCATTCACGCTCATCGCCTTTCGCGTATTGTTCAACTCGGCCGCCGAGGATCATCCTTCCTCGCTCTTCCAAAAGCTCTGAGCCAACGAGCTGCTGGCGAAGCCATTTTACCCCTTGCATCAAACAAAATACGATGAGGCCAAACGCGAGTGTCACCGACCACATCGCTTCAAGGGAGTAGCGCACATCAAGATAAGGAGGCAATGCAACAAACTCGACACGATAGCCTTCGTTTCGCTCGAGATCGAAGCTTTGCTCGTACACTATGGTTCTGTCGAGCATCGGCGAGGTATTTTTATAACGATAAACGACGCCAGCTGAAGACTTCAGCTGCATTTCAATAATATTGCTGGCTTGCAGCATTTTGGGCATCCAGCGCTGCATCATGTAGGCGGCATCGGGATCCTCAAGCTCTTTATCGATGACCTTTATGATCCCTGTAAGATGATGATTGAGATACTCTTGTCCCATACGCTTGATGGACAAGGTACCACCCACGAATAGAATAAAAACCGCACTCATTACAATGACTGTAACAAAAGCGACCAAGCGCGTGCTCAGTTTTAGAGTGGGGGTTTGCCTCATAGTTTGCCAAAGTCCTTTTTGAACGAAGTGTCGCTATCGCCTGCCAATTATCAAGAGTAAAACAGCCAGGCAGCTGATTGTTTGTTATATCAAATTTAGCCAAAACCGTTAAGTCACAAGCCATGGCAGGGTTCTAAGAAACAAAAAAAACCGCGACAAATGTCGCGGCCTTTCAGCATCTGTACTGTGAATAGGCTTCACTGCGCACAAGGGTGTTCGATTTAGAACGGAATGTCGTCATCGAAGTCCATTGGTGGCTCATTGTATTGTGGCTGCTGTTGAGCAGGCTTTTGTTGAGCGGGTTGTTGAGCTGGCTGTTGAACTGGTTGTTGTGGCTGACCCCAACCTTGCTGTTGCGGCGCTTGCTGCTGCATGCCACCTTGGTTCATGCCACCTTGCATAGGAGCACCACCACCTTGACGGCCACCTAGCATTTGCATCACACCGTTGAAGCCTTGTACTACAACTTCAGTTGTGTAGCGGTCTTGACCATTTTGATCTTGCCATTTACGAGTCTGTAGTTGACCTTCAATGTATACCTGAGAACCCTTTCTTAGGTACTCACCAGCCACTTCCGCTAGCTTGCCGAATAACGCAACACGGTGCCACTCAGTTTTCTCGCGCTGTTCACCAGTCGCTTTGTCACGCCACGATTCCGAGGTCGCGATTGTAATATTCGCCACGGCACTGCCGTTTGGCATGTAACGAATTTCTGGGTCGTTACCTAAGTTACCCACTAGAATGACTTTGTTTACTCCACGGCTTGCCATGTTTTGCTCCGTAACCACAGTGTGTTTTAAAATAGCCCAGTAGGATACCATGAACCCACAAGACAGCAACAGCGCTTATGTGAACTATCCTACAATCCCAACTCGGTGTTTGAATATAAGTCTAGCGCCGAAATTTCAACCCATCTAGGCACACCGCCCACCTTATACACATATCAATTACTTAAAATAGTTTAAGTCTCTCTCATTTCGTGCTGCCAACACTAGCCGCTCACCCATATATACACCAACATGCACATTAATTCAGCGATAAAAATTATTAGTGACGATGAGAAGAAACAGTTACAAACGCACCATACAACACGTCAGCCTCGGTCAAGATCTCGAAGTTACCGAACGAATTGAGGCGCTCTCCAATCTTTGCATTAATCCTATCGAGACCATTGAACCCCAAGATCTATTGAACGCAGCGACAGGACCTAGAAATCGAATCTTACTGTTTGACTACGAAGAATCGCTAGATCTATTTAAGCAGGTATTGAACCTCCCCCTTGCCAGCAAAAACTTTGAGACCATTTTGATCAATGTACCTCACCGCTTAACCACTGAAGAGATCCTCAAGTACGGCCATTTAAAAGGGCTGTTCTACAGCCATGAAGATGGCAATAAGATTACTTTTGGCTTCGGTGAGATAATTAATGGTAAAAACTGGCTGCCAAGAGATGTCGCCAGTCAATTACTGCACCACTATCGATACGTGGTTTCTGCTAACACGTGCACGACCGTGGTCGACTTAACCTCTCGTGAAATTGAGATTCTGCGTTGCTTGCAGTCAGGTGCCAGTAACCTAGAGATATCTGGAGACCTCTACATTACCGAGTCAACGGTCAAGTCACACTTGTATCAGATATTTCGCAAGCTATCGGTAAAAAATAGACTGCAGGCCATCGCCTGGGCCAATCAGCACCTATTGTCTTGAATGGCTTTTGTCTTCATCGATTACTGCCTTATAAGCTTGTCATCGTTTAGGCTCTCGATTCACAAATAACTCGCTTTTTTGCACTCGATCTCTTTGTCTGTATGTGAACCGAACTTCACAACATTTCTACTGTCATAACCGCTCGTTAGTCTGTAGACTTAATCCCATTCGCCACAGTTGGCAATGAATTCAAACGTATAAAGATAAAGGGTCTTATCATGATTAAGAAGTGCCTATTCCCGGCAGCGGGTTATGGAACTCGTTTTCTTCCGGCAACGAAATCGATGCCAAAAGAGATGATGCCAGTGGTGAACAAACCACTGATTGAATATGGTGTAGAAGAAGCTATTCAGGCTGGTATGGACGGCATGTGCATCGTAACGGGTCGTGGCAAACACTCCATCATGGATCACTTTGATAAAAACTACGAACTTGAGCACCAAATCAGCGGCACCAACAAAGAAGAGCTACTGGTTGATATTCGCGATATCATCGACTCTGCACAATTTACCTACATTCGCCAGCGCGAGATGAAAGGTCTTGGCCACGCGATCCTGACAGGTCGTGAGCTCGTCGGTGACGAACCTTTTGCCGTTGTATTAGCTGATGACCTTTGCGTCAACGAAGACCAAGGCGTATTGGCGCAAATGGTAGCGCTATACAAGCAGTTCCGCTGCTCAATCGTTGCTGTACAAGAAGTACCGGAAGATGAAACCCACAAATACGGCGTGATCTCTGGCGAGATGATCAAAGATGACCTGTTCCGTGTTGATGACATGGTAGAAAAACCAGAACAAGGTACTGCGCCAAGCAACCTTGCCATCATTGGTCGTTATATCCTGACTCCAGATATCTTCGAGCTGATCGAGCAGACTGAACCAGGTAAAGGTGGCGAAATCCAAATTACCGACGCTCTTCTTAAGCAAGCGAAAGCGGGCTGCGTATTGGCGTACAAGTTCAAAGGTCAACGTTTTGACTGTGGTAGCGTAGAAGGCTACATCGAAGCGACAAACTACTGCTTTGAAAACCTATACCTAAAAGATGAGAAAGCCGCTGAGCTCGGTAAGCACGCGACAAAAAAAGCATAAGCGAATTTCAAGTCTATAATCATTGAATAGAGCGCGACGTAATTTCACTACGTCGCGCTTTTGTTTTTGACCTGTTTTTTTATCCAGTATTTCTTTGCACAAACTTCACACTATGTAATACTTGTCACACTACGTTTTACATGAGTGGCAATAATGGACAATATCGAAGTTAGGGGTGCTCGTACCCATAACCTGAAAAACGTCAACCTGACAATTCCTCGCGACAAACTCACAGTGATCACTGGCCTATCAGGCTCTGGCAAGTCATCACTCGCCTTCGACACTCTTTATGCCGAGGGGCAACGTCGCTATGTGGAATCTCTGTCCGCTTATGCAAGACAATTTCTATCCTTAATGGAAAAGCCTGATGTTGACCATATTGAAGGCCTGTCACCAGCGATCTCAATTGAGCAAAAATCGACATCTCATAACCCACGTTCCACGGTAGGTACAATCACCGAAGTCTATGACTATTTAAGACTGCTTTATGCGCGTGTCGGTGAGCCGCGCTGTCCTACTCACAAAGTGCCACTTGCAGCCCAGACGGTCAGCCAAATGGTCGACAAGGTGCTCGAGCTGCCGGAAGGCTCAAAGATGATGCTACTGGCGCCAATCGTCAAAGAGCGCAAAGGTGAGCACGTCAAAACATTAGAAAACCTTGCCGCACAAGGCTTCATTCGCGCTCGTATCGACGGTGAAACTTGCGATCTTTCCGATCCACCCACCCTAGAATTGCATAAAAAACACACCATTGAAGTGGTCGTTGACCGCTTTAAAGTGCGCGACAATTTACAGCAACGTCTTGCTGAGTCATTTGAGACGGCACTGGAACTCTCTGGCGGTATTGTCGGCGTAGGTTGGATGGATGAACCCGAGAAAGAAGACATTATCTTCTCAGCGAACTTTGCATGTCCATATTGTGGCTACAGCCTGCAAGAGCTGGAACCGAGACTGTTTTCTTTCAACAACCCAGCGGGCGCTTGTCACACCTGTGACGGCTTGGGTGTACAGCAGTATTTCGACCCAGAGCGTGTGATCGTTGATGACAGTTTAAGTATTGCGGATGGTGCGATTCGTGGCTGGGATCAGAAGAACTACTACTACTTCCAAATGCTGACCTCGCTCGCCAAACATTATGACTTTGATTTGTTCGCGCCATTTAACTCGCTGCCTAAAAAGATCAAAGACGTGGTTTTGACCGGTTCTGGCCGCACTGAAATTGAGTTCAACTACGTCAATGATCGTGGTGATATTCGTGTGAAACGCCACCCATTTGAAGGGATCCTCAATACCTTAGAGCGTCGTTATCGTGACACCGAATCCAACTCAGTAAGAGAAGATCTCGCTAAGTACATCTCGACCAAGTCTTGCGGCACTTGTGGCGGTACTCGCTTACGTGAAGAAGCGCGCAATGTGTTTGTCGACGATACCACGCTGCCAGAAATCGTTGAGATGAGCATCAGCGAAGCGATGGACTTTTTCAAGTCTTTGCAGCTAGAAGGACAGCGTGCTCAGATTGCCGAGAAGGTCATGAAAGAGATCAACGACCGATTGCACTTCTTGGTCAACGTTGGACTGAATTACCTCAACCTATCACGCAGCGCAGAAACACTTTCAGGGGGTGAAGCTCAGCGTATCCGTTTAGCAAGTCAAATTGGTGCTGGTCTCGTCGGGGTGATGTATGTACTGGATGAGCCGTCCATCGGTCTCCACCAGCGTGACAATGAACGCTTACTCAACACCCTAACCCACCTGCGTGATTTGGGTAACACCGTATTGGTGGTCGAACACGATGAAGATGCTATTCGCACCGCTGATCACGTCATTGATATTGGCCCTGGAGCCGGTGTACATGGCGGTTCTGTGGTTGCCGAAGGCACTATCGACGATATCGTTGCTTCTGAACAATCATTAACTGGTCAGTACCTCAGCGGTAAGCGTGAAATTGCGATTCCAGAGCATCGCACACCAATGGATCCGAAAAAAGTGGTCACCCTACAAGGTGCGACTGGCAACAATCTGAAGAGTGTTGACCTCACTATTCCTGTAGGCTTGTTTAGCTGTATTACCGGCGTTTCTGGCTCAGGTAAATCAACATTAATAAACGACACCTTCTTTAAGATCGCCCACACTCGGCTTAACGGGGCAACGACTGCCGAGCCTTCACCATATAAGAAGATTGAAGGTCTAGAGCATTTTGACAAAGTAATTGATATCGACCAGAGCCCTATTGGTCGAACACCACGCTCCAACCCAGCGACTTATACCGGCATCTTTACTCCAATCCGTGAGCTGTTTGCTGGTACTCAAGAAGCACGCTCTCGCGGCTACAAACCGGGGCGCTTCAGTTTTAATGTTCGCGGCGGGCGCTGTGAAGCATGTCAGGGTGATGGCGTAATCAAGGTAGAAATGCACTTCCTCCCAGACGTGTATGTGCCTTGTGATGTATGTAAAGGTAAGCGCTACAACCGTGAAACCTTGGAAGTACGCTATAAAGGCAAAACCATTGATGAAGTGCTGCAGATGACGGTAGAGGATGCGCGTGAGTTCTTCGACCCAGTGCCTGTGATTGCCCGAAAACTGCAAACCCTAATGGATGTGGGTCTGTCGTACATTCGACTTGGTCAAGCTGCGACTACCCTATCAGGCGGTGAGGCACAACGTGTCAAACTAGCACGCGAACTTTCTAAGCGTGACACAGGTAAAACCCTCTACATTTTGGATGAGCCAACCACTGGTCTTCACTTCCATGATATTGAGTTATTGCTTTCGGTACTGCACCGTTTGCGCGACCACGGCAATACCGTTGTCGTCATTGAGCATAACCTTGATGTCGTTAAAACGTCAGATTGGGTGATTGATTTAGGCCCAGAAGGCGGTCAGGGTGGCGGCCAAATCATTGCAGAAGGGACACCAGAAACTGTGTCCCAAGTCGAAGGTTCGCATACCGCACGCTTCCTAAAACCTATGCTAAAAGGGTAAATTAGAGCATTATCACGGGAGGCCAATGTTGGCCCCCGTTATTTTCTTGGATTTTACTCGTCACAACTATGGCTATCATTCATACCAATGGCACTGAACTAGAGCCGATTAAGGTTCGCCCGCCACTCAATCGCAAGTTTATGACCGCTATGGCGGTGCTATTTCTCGTTGCGACGCATTTCTTTTGGCCTAATCCAGGCGGAACTGGGCTAGCGCTGTCATTCAATAACACAGCTTGGATAGCCTTCGCATTCGCGTTAGGGATTGGCCTGTATCAGCTTGGTACTAACCAAGCCCTTAAGTACAGCAAACTGACTGTAGGTCTTGGGCTTGCCTGTCTATTAATGAGCGCTCCACTACTCTACAGCCACCCTGATATTGAATCGGTAATGCCACGATTTATCGGCTTATGGAGTGGATTTTTACTGTTTGTGTTATTGCAGCAGTTTCAGTTTACCAATAAGCAAAAGCAGCGCTTACTGTGGTTGGTGGTACTCGCTGCCGGTATCCAAGCGCTGTTCGGCTATGTTCAGTATTTCCTTCTTAGCGCTAACAATCCATTAGGGTACGACGTACTAAGCAATCGCCCGTATGGAATTTTCCAGCAGCCTAATGTGATGGCGAGCTTTCTAGCGACCAGTTTTGTGCTGTCCGGCTACTTGCTCGCAAGACAAAAACACAAATACAACTGGCACATCAGTGATGTCTCTATTTTGTATTTAATGCCAATCATAGTATTACCTCTAGTTGTCGTTCTCGGCTCTCGTACCGGTTGGATCGGAGCAATGGTTGGCTTCATCTTGCTGGTACCTTACCTCTATCGCCACTCCACACGGAAGCGCTTTAGAGGCTGGACACTGGCAGCTCTAGCCGGACTAGCTTTAGGCCTACTGATGGGTTTTGCCAATTCTGGCAGTCAGAGCCTGATCACCAAAAAGGCTCAACTAGAAGATATCCGCTCAACCATCTACGGCCAGTCACTGGATATGCTGATTGAAAAACCGTTTACGGGTTACGGTCTGGGAAAGTTCGAATCTGAATACTTGATTTATACCGCGAGGCAGCATCAACTCAATGATAGCTTTGCCCCTGGGATACCTGCACTTGATCACCCTCACAACGAGCTTCTGCTATGGGGTATCGAAGGTGGATTGCTGCCGATTCTAGGGATCTTACTGGCCGCGCTGTTCGTATTGAGTCGTATCTATACTGCCAAACCCGGTACTCGACTAGCGATTTTTGCTCTATTTGTGCCTATCTTTCTGCACAGTCAATTGGAGTACCCATTTTATCACTCGCTGATCCACTGGATCACTTTCGTGCTATTGATTTACTGGGTCGACCAACGCACACCAAGGCTTAAAAGCGTCTCTTTCAGCAGTATTACTAAAACCACCTGCCGAGTATTTTCATTACTGATACCAATCCTGGTCAGTGTCTATATGGTCGCGGCCTTACACACTAACTATGTACTTACGCAGTTTGAAAAGTCACAGCCAGTGAATGCGAGTCTGTTAGAAAAGGTTTCGAATCCAGTAGTATGGAAAGATCGCTATCACTGGGATCTCTATAGCACCTACCTCAAACTTGGCTTATCCACCAACAACCCTGAGTACATACAGCCTTACATTGATTGGTCTGTGGAGGTCATTAAGAGCAAGCCAAGACCTGCTTTTTATCGCAATTTAATTTTGGCCTATCAAGGCAGCGGCGAGATAAATAAAGCGCAGCAAGTCCTTGCTGAGGCTGAATATCTTTTCCCGCAGCAAAGCTTTGGATTGGTTACGGTAAAACCTGTTAGCCATGCTCAAGAGACGCAATCTCAAGCCGAGTCTCAGAATAAGTAGCCGAACAGATAGAGACACCAAAACGCTCGCTAGATAAATCTAGCGAGCGTTTTTTTATCCTCCCCACTCATAGAGTGCGGGAATATCTATGATGTCGTTGTCAAAACGAATAGTCACCGACTGAGGTTCAATCGCCAGGAGTTGAATAGAGTTTAGACGGTCACCCTCTTGAAGCTCTTGACCATTCACCTTTATCCATCGGCGATTAACATCGGAAGAATACATATGAGTTTGGAAGTTGAGCGCGGGTAGCCGTCCGCGATAACGGGCCTCACTGCTTTCAAGAGCAATGTGGTCGGCGTTACGTAATCGCGGATCGCTCGGCTCATTATTCATCGCTGCTGCGACCTTACGAGCGATTTCTGGATCCAAACCCGATAAGTCTAGGTCGTCGAGCCCAAACGGTTCGTCACTACTATTTTGCGTTGTAGCATTTTGAGCTGTAGCTTGGCGACTTTGTGTGGAGGCCGGTACCACAACCTGCTGCCCTAATGGTTCATTTAAGTCCGAATCGGATGCCACAGTGACTGCGGATGACACTGGCAAACTCACTACCGTCGATGATTGACTGCGTTTTGGCAATGGCTTTAATTCGCTTAGCTCTGGGTATGGTAATACGCTATAGCTATTCTCAACCTCTGGCTGCGCCATCAAAGAGTGCGAAACAAGTGTGGCGACGAGCAGGCTTAGGGGCTGGATACGACTCATTGTAAGGCCTCCTGCGGCTCATCAATGTTTAACCTTGGTTCCTTTAACGTGGATGCGCTTAATGTTGGCGCATCAGTTTGTGTCATCAATTCAAGCTTTTTCAGTGTATTGCGCCCTGCAATGCCGTCTACATCCATCTTTTGCCAACGTTGGAACAGCTCCACTTTTCGCTCTAGGGCTTTATCAAACACATCGCTTCCGGACGCAGGCTCACCTAAGACTTGAGATAGCTTGCTGTCCAATATAGCGACCTGCTCTCCCCGTTGGTTCAAACGCAATGTGGTGTAGATATCACGCTGCCAAATTGAGTAGTACTCACCTGTCCACAAAGCTTCTAACCAACTCTTTGACATCACAATACGCTCGCGACCATTGAGGACTTCCACCTCATCGCCTCTGACACGATAAAGCACCACATAGCTTTCATCGCCCAAGTGATACAGCGGCATTACCACAGGCAAATTCTGCTCTATGATTTGTCCTAAAGTGCCAAGATATTTCTGACATTGGAATAAACTGTTTGCACCTGACTCACACATGCCATCTAGCACACCTGCTTGGTAGCCCCATACCGCGTAAAGCTCTTGGATAGCCGCAATCTTGTCATCACGCGCAAACAGCGATTGTAGCAGCTCTACTGGATAGTCAGTTTGAGTACGAAGGTTCTGAACTACGGACGCGGGAACAGGCTCGGTGATTGCTGCTGGCTGAGAAACTGCACTCTCGCTGGCAACTTGCTGCGTTTTGGTTAGTAACATAGTTTGTTGAGCCCATGACAGTGCATCGGCGCCCTTCCAGTAGAGCCCGGCAGCAACGCTAACACCCAGCAGTGCGGGAAGTGCATAGCGGCTAATAGCTTGTCGCAGCTCAGATTCTTGCGCGCTGTTGCCTACCCCTGGCGCTTGAAACGACAGAATATCCTCACACGCTTTTTGAGCCGTCGATTTCGAGACGCGCTTTTCACCCGAGTGGTAGGCGTATTGCAGCGCCTTATCACTAATGAGGTTAATCAATCGAGGGATACCTTGACTCGCTTTATTGATCACCGCCACTGCAGATTTACTGAACAGCGATGCGTCGCCACCTGCGGTAGATAAGCGAAATTCAATATATTGGCGCGTCTCACCTTCAGATAGTGGCAAGAGATGGTAACGCCCGGTAATACGCTGCGCGAGCTGACGAAGCTGCGTAGTTCGCAGTTTCTGTTGCAACTCTGGCTGACCGATAAGAAGTACCTTAAGCAGCTTACGGTCATCCGTTTCTAAATTCGTAAGCAGACGAAGCTGCTCAAGCACTTCTGCCGATAGATGCTGCGCTTCATCAATGACCACCAATGTGTTGATGCCCAGCTGCTCATTGTGCTGCAAGTAGTGGTAGATAGCTTGGCTCAACTGCTTTAGGGAGGCTTGCGGCGGATAGTCGATGGAAAACTCATCGCAAATGGCCTCAAGGAGATCTTGGCTAGAAAAAGTGGGATTAAGGATCAGTCCCGACGCGGTTTTATCATCTAACGACGCCAGCATGGCTTTCGCCACTGTGGTTTTTCCGGTACCGACTTCGCCTGTGAGCATAGCAAAACCGCCGCCTTGCCCAAGTCCGGCTTGCAGATGCTGCATCGCTTCACGATGGCGCTGACTCAAAAACAAGTAGCGTGAGCTAGGTACAATCGAGAACGGCACTTCTCGAAAACCAAAATAATCCTTATACATGGGTTAACCTTACAATATCAGTCAAAGCAAAGTACCATTGGCACACAGGAATGCCAACGGCTAAGTAGTAAAAAGGGGAGCCAATTTGCAAGTCTATCTTGTTGGGGGCGCAGTACGCGACCAGTTGCTTAACATTGAAGTCTATGACAAAGATTGGGTCGTGGTTGGTGCCACACCTGAGCAAATGTTGACACAAGGCTACCAAGCGGTTGGCAAAGAGTTTCCGGTTTTTCTTCACCCAAAAACCAAACAAGAACACGCACTAGCCCGCACTGAGCGTAAGTCTGGCAATGGTTACACTGGTTTTGAATGCTTTTCATCACCCGATGTGACGCTAGAGCAAGATCTGATGCGCCGCGATCTCACCATCAACGCCATCGCTCAAGATGATCAGGGTAATCTTATCGACCCCTATCATGGCCAAGCCGATTTAGAACAACGCGTGCTAAGGCATGTCTCTCCTGCATTTAGTGAAGATCCGCTGCGTGTATTGCGAGTGGCACGATTCGCAGCCAAACTGGCGCACCTCGGCTTTCACGTCGCTCCTGAGACTATGGCGCTGATGCAAGAAATGGTTGAACAAGGTGAACTGGCGTATCTGACCGCCGAGCGCGTGTGGCAAGAATGGCATAAATCTCTCACGACCTCGTCTCCGGAGGTTTTTCTCGACATTCTGCATCAATGTGGCGCGCTCAAGGTGGTGCTTCCAGAACTAGACGCACTATTTGGCGTCCCACAACCAGAACAATGGCATCCAGAAATCGACACCGGCATTCACACCCTCATGGTGGCTAAGCAAGCCGCCAAGTTGAGTGAACAAACAACGGTTCGATTCGCCGCTCAGGTGCATGATTTAGGTAAAGCGCTAACCCCAAAAGAGGAATGGCCAAGCCACAAACTGCATACCCACACTGGCCAGAAAGTGATTAAAGCGCTGTGCGCGCGAGTGCGAGTTCCGAATGACTATCGCGACTTGGCGCTAGCGGTCTGTGCCCAGCACTCCAATGTCCACCGTGCCTTTGAACTCAAGCCAAGCACGTTCGTGAAGATTTTCGCCAAGCTGGATGTGTGGCGAAAGCCAGAAAAGCTAGAGCACGTTCTACTGTGCTGCCAAGCGGATCATCAGGGAAGAAAAGGACTCGAGAATGAAGCCTACCCGCAAGCGGCGCGCTTCAGGCTTGCCTACCAAGCCGCCATTAATGTGGATGTACAATCCATCATTGGCGATGGCTTTAAAGGTAAGGCGATAAAAGAAGAGCTCGACAAACGCCGAGCTCAAGCAATAGAACAGGTTCTAACTCATCAGCAAGAAGGCAAATAGACCGAAACCTAGAATCAATCGATAGATCACAAACGGTGTCATGCCCATGCGTGAAATCAGCTTCAGGAAGAAGTGAATGCAGATGTAGGCACTCACAAATGACACCGCAATGCCAGTAAGCAAGAAGCCAACATGGATAGGCTCAGTGCCAGTCGCCAGCTTAAGGCCTAGGTACGCGCCCGCCAATGTAATGATTGGGATTGACATCAAGAATGAGAAACGCGCTGCGGCTTCACGCGTAAAGCCAAGATAAAGCGCTGCAGTAATGGTTGCGCCAGAGCGTGACGTGCCCGGAATAATCGCCATCGCTTGTGCTAGACCAATAAACAAGGCTTTTTTCCAGCCCGCTTGATACTCGTCATCCGCTAGCTTGGCGTTTTTATCCACCCACCAAAGCAGTAAACCAAATACGATCGTCGTGGTCGCAATGACATAGGCACTGCGCAGATAAAGCTCAATGATGTCTTTCATCAGTAAACCAAAGATACAGGCGGGAATCGTCGCTAGTACGATCATCCACGCCAACTTGGCTTCTTTGCTGCGCTCACCCTTGAAAATCGAACCAAACAGGGCGCTGAATAAGGTCACTACTTCCTTACGGAAATAGATCACCACTGCGGCCAACGTGCCCACGTGTACGGCGACATCAAAGGCTAACCCTTGATCTTCCCAGCCCAAAATGGCGGAAGGCAAAATCAAGTGAGCCGAGCTAGAGATAGGCAAGAATTCGGTAAACCCTTGCACCAGTGCCAAAATAAAGGCTTCAAAATAACTCATGTTTAACTACTACCAACTAAAATTGAAAATCGATTCTTTTCAGCGAGTCCACATCAGACATGGTCTCTAAGATCTGTTTTATGGTTCGTCCGTCTTGAGGAATCACCAACTGCGGGTCGAGATCATACAGCGGCTGTGTGACAAAGGAATATTTAAATATATCTTCGCGAGGTAACAGCGGTTTTTTTTGTGAGATTTCTTTTCCGTACAACAATATATCCAGATCGAGCGTTCGATCTTGAAACTTTGCCGCATCAGCAGCGCGCCCCCACTTCACTTCAATATCTT
Source organism: Vibrio wakamikoensis (assembly GCF_050337275.1). Taxonomy (NCBI): domain Bacteria; kingdom Pseudomonadati; phylum Pseudomonadota; class Gammaproteobacteria; order Vibrionales; family Vibrionaceae; genus Vibrio; species Vibrio wakamikoensis. The sequence goes on from NZ_JAKJST010000015.1 coordinate 193,703, forward strand.
TTAGCGCTGAAGACAATTCATCAAGGGCAAGCTCGGTATCGAGCCTCGCGACCATATTGAAAAACTCATTGCCCTCAAAACCAAACGACTCACACGCGTACACAGGCGACAACGCTAAGTTAACGCCAATAGTATTTAACTCTTGGTATGCCGCTTTGATGTGTTTCTCGCGCTCCACATTGGTGCCAATGCCAATGTAGGTAGTGATCATGCCTGACCTCGTTCAATCACTACGCCAACGCCTTTCGCTTGTGGCACTGCACCAGGTTTCGCCAAGCGGATTTTGACCCATGGCACATTGAATTGCTTTTGGATAATGGCAGCGACTTCTTCCGCTACACGCTCAACCAGCAAAAAGCGGCCATTTTCAATGTGATTCAACACCGCTTCGCTCACTTTGGAGTAATCTAAAGCATCGGCAACGTCATCGCTTTTGCCTGCTGGCGCATTGTCGTGTGCCATCTCAATATCAAGAATAAGCTTTTGTTTAATCTCTTGTTCCCAGTCATACACCCCAATGGTAGTGATCACTTCGAGCTGCTCAATGAATACTTTATCCAATGCCATGATTTGTCCTTTGATTAGAGGTCGGATACCCATTTGTCGGGAAAAAACGTACTATTTTCGTTATGATATCAGTCCCTATGGATAATTTCTTGCGAAAAGGACACCCATGACACTAATAGCACTTGCTATGATCATCGCAGCATACTTACTCGGCTCTGTGTCGAGCGCCGTGTTGATCTGTCGTCTACTGCGCCTTCCTGATCCAAGAACGGTCGGTTCTAATAACCCGGGCGCGACCAATGTCCTGCGCACCGGCGGCAAAGGCGCAGCACTCTCCGTTTTGCTGTGTGACATGCTCAAAGGCACCATTCCTGTTTGGGCAGGTTACTACTTAGGAATCGATGCAGTAGTACTTGGCGTGATTGCCATTGCCGCTTGTCTTGGGCATATGTACCCACTGTTTTTCCACTTCAAAGGTGGCAAAGGGGTAGCGACAGCACTTGGCGCTATTGCTCCGATAGGTTGGGATCTCACCGGCCTAATTACCGGAACCTGGCTGTTGGTTGCGGTTTTATTTCGCTACTCCTCTCTCGCGGCCATCGTAACGGTACTTATGGCGCCAGTTTACACTTGGATGGCACGCCCTTTATTTACTCTACCTGTTGCGATGTTGAGTTGTCTTATTCTGCTCAGGCACCATCAGAATATTCGCAGGTTGGTTGAAGGCACAGAGCCGAAGCTAGGTAAGAAGAAAACGTCGTAGCGTTCCACTTTCAAAAAAAGAGCAGCCTGTGGCTGCTCTTTTAGTATTTGTAGATAGCCACTAGGCATGCTGCGATAAAAACTCTGTCAACATCGCCGTCACGTAGTCAGGTTGCTCTAGATTACTGATGTGCCCTGCTGACGGGATCACGTTGATCGAACTGCCTGTGATCAGATCATTCATCAAGTATGACTCAAGCACTGGACGAGGTTTATCCTCAGCGCCTACTGCGATCAATGTCGGTAGTGCGAACTTTTCAATGTCATCACACAAATCGCGGCGACCGAATACCATGCGACCGATTCGTGCCACTTGTTCTGCCTGCTCACCAGACAGAGCAGCCAGCTTAGCTTCAAAGCTCGCGACAAGTTCCGGATTATCCTGCGTAGCATTACTGGCGAAGAACAGAGGAACGACCGCCTCTACAATTGGAGCGGGTACCATTTTAAGCTCAGCAATCGTGGCCAGCATTGAGAAGTATTTGGCGTGCGCTACTTCTGGCTCCAGACCAACAAACGTATCCATCAGCACCAAACTTTTGACTCGTGCCGGTGCTAATGCTGTGAGCTCTGAGCCCCACATACCACCAACCGATAGGCCAACAATTGAAAATGTTTCAATACCAAGATCATCCATCAAAGCAAGCAGGTGCTTTGCATAATCCGTAAGATTACCCATTGACGCAGGTGCTGCTTGCGACTCTCCGTGAGCCCATAAATCAGGAACAATACAGCGATAGTGCTGGCTAAGCGCGTCAATTTGCGGCTGCCACATCTGGCTGTCCCACAAATAACTGTGGCCTAACAGAATAACCGGGCCTTCGCCGACATCCTGATACGCCATAACTTGTCCTTCAATCGTAAATTGCTTCATGTCACTCTATTCCCTAATCAATAATAACCAATACGTTGCTAACCCAGACTCTAGCACGGTCTGTCAGTCACAGACTTTAGGAGTTTTGTGAAAAAATGTCATTAAAAAAGGCCACTTACGTGACCTTTATGGTTAGCCTTTGATCGGGCTTAGCTGATCAATCGGCCAGCGTGGTGTCGCCTCTACCGAAAGCTCAGCGGCTTCACCATTTTTCAAACGCTGCATACCCGCATAGGCAATCATTGCACCATTGTCAGTACAAAACTCGGTACGTGGGTAGTAGACTTCACCGCCCATCTTGTTGGCTAACGCTTCTAGCTCTTTACGCAAGAAACGGTTAGCACTCACGCCACCAGCAATCACGATGCGTTTCATACCGGTTTGCTTAAGTGCGCGCTTACACTTGATCGCTAACGTCTCACATACCGCTTCTTGGAACGCATAAGCGATATCAGCACGAGTTTGCTCACTATCATCGTTGGCAGCAATGGTATTTGCGGCAAACGTCTTAAGACCGGAGAAGCTCATGTCTAGGCCGGGACGATCCGTCATCGGGCGCGGGAACTTAAATCGGCCAGGTGTGCCTTTGTCCGCAAGCTTAGACAGCAGCGGACCTCCTGGGTAATCCAGCCCCATCAGTTTTGCCGTTTTATCAAACGCTTCACCTGCCGCATCATCAATAGACTCACCAAGGATCTGATACTCACCGATGCCTTTCACTTCAACGATCATGCTGTGACCACCAGACACCAATAGAGCTACAAATGGGAATGGCGGTGGATTGTCTTCTAGCATAGGGGCTAAAAGGTGGCCTTCCATATGGTGAACCGGTACCGCAGGCACACCCCAAGCGTAAGCGATGCTGCGGCCGATTGTCGTACCCACTAATAATGCTCCAACCAAACCCGGACCTGCGGTATACGCCACGCCATCGATGTCTTTAGGAGTAAGATCCGCGTCCGCAAGTGCTTTTTTGATCAACGGGATCGTTTTTTTCACGTGATCGCGTGATGCTAATTCAGGAACCACACCGCCGTAATCCGCGTGCAGTTTTACCTGGCTGTAAAGTTGATGAGATAGCAGTCCCTTCTCATCGTCATAGATTGCGATGCCAGTTTCATCACAAGAGGTTTCAATACCTAGAATGCGCATATTGTTCTCGACTTATTTCGAAATTGGCGCAATATTACCGCGTCATGGGCTCGCAAACAAATTTTGTACAAGAGATAGGCGACAAAGTACTTTACAAAGCCCTAGCGATCGGATTAAAATTCCGCACCATTTTTGATCTAGCTGGTTTTACGCTTAGAACAAAGGGCTCAAGCATGAACTCTTAGTACTAACCAAAAAGCGCCAGCATTAATGAACAGTTAACCCCTGAGGTGAAAGGCATATGCCAGTAGTTAAAGTACGTGAAAACGAACCGTTCGACGTTGCACTACGTCGTTTCAAGCGCTCTTGCGAAAAAGCAGGTATCCTTTCTGAAGTGCGTCGTCGTGAGCACTATGAAAAACCAACTACAGTTCGCAAACGCGCTAAAGCAGCAGCTCAAAAGCGTCACGCTAAGAAGCTAGCTCGCGAAAACGCTCGTCGCGTTCGCCTGTACTAATAACTAGGTTCCAATAGGATTTTAGTTATGGCTCTGATTGATAAACTCAAAGACGAGCAAAAATTAGCGATGAAAGCCAAGGACAAATTGCGCCTTGGTACTATTCGTTTAGCCTTAGCAGCCGTCAAGCAACGTGAAGTCGACGAACAGATTACTCTGGGCGACGATGACATTCTTGCTGTGCTGACTAAAATGGTTAAACAGCGTCGCGATTCTGTCACGCAATTTGAAGCAGCAGGTCGTCAGGATCTCGCTGATGCTGAGCAAGCTGAAATTGCCGTACTTGAGGATTTTATGCCTCAACCACTGACCGATGATGAAGTTGCAGCACTAATCGATAGTGCCATTACCGAATCTGGTGCAGCGGGCATGCAAGACATGGGTAAGGTAATGGGCGTGCTTAAGCCTCAAATTCAAGGCCGTGCAGATATGGGTAAGGTAAGTGGTCTAGTTCGCGCTAAACTCGCTTAACCGCCCAACCAAATTGCAGCAAGCCGTGCTATCCTTTGGAACGCACGGCTTGTTTGTATCTCTCTCTTGTAAAAAGGTTTTATGGCAGGAAAAATCCCTCGTAGCTTCATTGATGACCTTCTCGCTCGACTTGATATTGTCGACGTCATTGACACGCGCGTAAAACTAAAAAAACAAGGCAAGAACTACGGTGCTTGCTGTCCTTTCCACAACGAAAAGACCCCTTCTTTCAGCGTCAGCCAAGAGAAACAGTTCTACCATTGCTTTGGCTGTGGTGTGCATGGCAACGCCATCGACTTTCTCATGGAGTACGAACGTCTCGAGTTCGTTGAAGCTATTGAAGAGCTGGCATCATCGTTGGGTTTGGATGTTCCAAGAGAGCAGCAAAGTGGACAACCGGGTAATTTCTCCAAAGGGCCTACCGCCAATAGCGAACAAAAACGATCTTTGTATGATCTAATGGGAACGATCGGTCAGTACTATCGCGATCAACTTAAAGTTTCCACCAATAAAGTCGCTATAGAGTATCTGAAAGGCCGCGGGCTCTCTGGAGAGATTGTCCAAAAGTTTGGTATCGGCTACGTCGCTGACGAATGGGACAGTGTACGTAAAAACTTTGGTCAGCAAAAAGCGACGCAAGACATGCTAGTGTCCGGCGGCATGCTGATTGAAAACGACAAGGGGAATCGTTATGACCGTTTTCGCGGTCGTATTATGTTCCCGATCCGTGACCGACGCGGACGAGTGATTGGATTTGGTGGGCGCGTTTTAGGTGACGGCACACCAAAGTACCTCAACTCACCAGAAACACCGATCTTTCATAAAGGCAAAGAGCTTTATGGACTCTATGAGGTACTGCAAGCATATCGCGAGCCGCCTCAGGTTTTAGTTGTCGAAGGCTATATGGATGTAGTCGCTCTAGCCCAGTATGGCGTTGATTATTCTGTCGCCTCACTCGGTACATCGACCACAGGCGATCACCTTCAAGTTCTGTTTCGCCAAACCAGCACCGTAGTGTGTTGTTACGATGGTGACCGAGCGGGTCGTGATGCCGCTTGGCGTGCAATGGAAAATGCATTGCCCTACCTCAATGATGGTAGGCAATTGAAGTTCATGTTCCTACCGGATGGGGAGGATCCTGACTCATTCATTCGCCAACATGGCAAAGACGCGTTTGAAACAGCAGTGCAAAACTCGATGCCTCTGTCAGAGTTTATGTTCACCTCACTGATGCAGCAGGTGGATACCCGAACCAAAGAGGGCATGGCAAAGCTCAGCACGTTAGCGGTGCCACTTATCGACAAAGTGCCTGGTGGTACATTGCGACTATACTTGAGAGAGCTGCTCGGCCGTAAGTTGGGCTTGGTTGATGAAAGGCAGCTTCAACAGCTTATTGACAAGCAAGGTCGGCAAGAAACGCGAGCTCAGCCTCATAAAGAAATCAAACGCACACCAATGCGTGAAGTCATCGCTCTACTTTTGCAAAATCCGAGCTATGCTGAAATGGTACCTGATTTGTCCACAGTGAGAGACTTATCACTGCCTGGACTTAATTTATTTGTGGAAGTGGTTGATAAATGTCAAGCACATCCCCATATGACTACAGGCCAGCTATTAGAACAATGGCGTGGAAGTAGTAATGAGGCACTTCTGTCTCGTCTCGCAAGTTGGGTAATTCCACTTGACGATGACAACCAAGAAGACGTATTTATCGATTCATTGGACAAAATACTGTCTCAATGCATTGAAAAGCAAATTGAAAACCTGCAGGCCAAAGAAAGAAGTGTCGGCTTATCAGTCGAAGAAAAACGGGAGCTGCTAGCCTTAATGCTAGACTTAAAAGCGTAACCCAATTCAGTTAGTCAGCAACGAATAAATTTGTTAATATTAGTGGTTTGCATTTCGCATACTAAAATTCCTTCACCAGATCTTAAGTTGGATATCGTCTATGGACCAAAATCCGCAGTCACAGCTGAAGCTACTTGTCATTAAGGGCAAGGAACAAGGCTATCTGACCTACGCAGAAGTAAATGACCACCTACCTGAGGAAATCGTCGATTCCGAACAGGTAGAAGATATTATTCAGATGATTAATGACATGGGTATTAAGGTAGTAGAGACTGCTCCTGATGCTGATGACCTTGCACTGAATGATGACAACAACATTACTGATGAAGATGCAGCCGAAGCCGCTGCAGCTGCACTTTCCAGCGTTGAAAGTGAAATCGGTCGTACTACTGACCCCGTCCGCATGTACATGCGTGAAATGGGTACCGTTGAGCTATTGACTCGCGAAGGCGAGATTGACATCGCAAAACGCATTGAAGATGGTATCAACCAAGTTCAAAGCTCAGTGGCAGAGTATCCGGGTACTATCCCTTATATTCTCGAACAGTTTGACAAAGTACAAGCGGAAGAACTTCGCCTAACTGACGTTATCAATGGCTTCGTAGATCCAAACGAAGATGAAACAGCGGCGCCTACGGCTACGCACATCGGCTCTGAACTGTCTGAATCCGACCTTGAAGACGAAGACGAAGAAGATGCAGAAAGTGATGACGACTCAGATGATGAGGAAGAAGAAGATACAGGTATCGACCCTGAGCTTGCTCTAGAGAAATTCACTGCGCTTCGCAATACTTACCAAGATCTGCAACTTGCGGTAAACGAGTTTGGTTACGATAGTCCTCAAGTAGCGAAGTCTCATGAGCTTGTTCAAGAAGTATTCCGCGAGTTCCGTCTAACGCCGAAACAGTTCGATTACCTAGTGAACGAATTGCGCACGTCGATGGATCGTGTACGTACTCAAGAGCGCCTGATCATGCGTCAAGCGGTTGAGTACGGCAAAATGCCGAAGAAATCATTCATTGCCCTATTTACGGGCAACGAATCAAGCGAAGCATGGCTTGACGAAGTATTAGCATCAGACAAGCCATACGCAGAAAAGATCAAGCGCTACGAAAATGACATCCGCCGCTCTATCCAGAAGCTGGACATCATCGAAGAAGAAACGTCGCTTTCGGTTCAAAACATCAAGGACATCAGCCGTCGTATGTCTATCGGTGAAGCTAAAGCTCGCCGCGCGAAAAAAGAGATGGTTGAAGCAAACTTACGTCTGGTAATCTCAATCGCGAAGAAGTACACCAACCGTGGTCTACAGTTCTTGGATCTGATCCAGGAAGGTAACATCGGTCTGATGAAAGCGGTAGATAAGTTTGAATACCGTCGCGGTTACAAGTTCTCGACCTACGCAACATGGTGGATCCGTCAGGCTATCACGCGTTCAATCGCTGACCAAGCTCGTACGATCCGTATCCCTGTGCACATGATCGAGACGATCAACAAGCTAAACCGTATCTCTCGTCAAATGCTTCAAGAAATGGGTCGTGAGCCACTTCCTGAAGAGTTGGCAGAGCGTATGCAAATGCCTGAAGATAAGATCCGCAAAGTACTGAAAATCGCTAAAGAGCCAATCTCTATGGAGACACCAATCGGTGACGACGAAGATTCGCACCTAGGTGATTTCATCGAGGATACCACGCTAGAACTGCCTGTAGACTCAGCAACAATGACAAGTCTACGCGTCGCAACGAAAGACGTTCTAGCCGGCCTAACACCTCGTGAAGCGAAAGTACTGCGCATGCGCTTTGGTATCGATATGAACACTGACCACACTCTAGAAGAGGTTGGTAAGCAGTTCGACGTAACGCGTGAGCGTATCCGTCAGATCGAAGCAAAAGCACTGCGTAAGCTGCGTCATCCAAGCCGCTCAGAAACACTGCGCAGCTTCCTTGACGAGTAATCGCATCAAGCTTTAACAAAAAGGTGAGCACTAGCTCACCTTTTTTGTATCTACCGGGTTTAAGTGACTAAAAAGCAAGCGCAATTAGCCTACACTGCATCTAGACACTCGCGCAGCCTTCCCCTATAATCATCCACCTATTGGCCCCTTAGCTCAGTGGTTAGAGCAGTCGACTCATAATCGATTGGTCCGCAGTTCAAGTCTGCGAGGGGCCACCAAATTCTAGAAAGGCGCATGGAGTAATCTATGCGCCTTTTTTACATCTCTAACGTAATAACACGTGTTCTTGCGGCATTAACCATGTCTCATTTTATACGTCGTTACACATCTTACGCGTTTAATGCTTTACTTCTGTTATCAAGCGATGAACACTGCGCTGTAGAAAACAAAACAGTAACAACTTAGAGTCAGCACACTATTATGAGCACCACAACGGCGAAAAAGTCGAATCCCCTATTTGAGATCCTATTCAACGTATTTATCCCCTCTTTCATTCTGATGAAGTTTAGTGGTGATGAGCATCTAGGTACTGCGATGGCGCTGGTTGTCGCTCTGCTGTTTCCTGTGCTCTACGGCGCAATGGATCTGATCCGTAATAAGAAGTTTAACTTTATTGCCGCCCTGGGCTTTGTCAGCGTGCTTCTAACCGGTGGTATTGGTCTTTTGGAGTTAGATACTCGCTGGTTAGCACTAAAAGAAGCGCTAATTCCGGGTTTGATTGGTCTAGCTGTGCTGGCCTCTACATTCACGCGCTATCCAATGATGCAGAAACTGCTTCTCAACGATACTGTACTCAACCTGGCACTGATCAATGAGCGCCTAGAGCAAAGCGGTAAAACGCAAGCATTTGAACGCTGTCTAATGTCATCGAACTACTTATTCGCCAGCACGTTCGCATTTTCATCGGCGATGAACTACTTCCTTGCAACCTGGATAGTTACTAGCCCAGCAGGTACAGCGGCATTTAACGAAGAATTGGGCAAGCTGACCTTATACAGCTACCCGGCTATCGCGATCCCTAGCATGCTTATGATGATGGGTATTTTCTACTATGTATGGCGTCAAATCCGCGCCTTCACTTCACTGGAAACTGAGCAGATTTTCCACACTAAGTAACGGCTCTACAAATCACGACAAAGCCTGAGTACATTTAGTACCTCAGGCTTTTTTATACGCTCCACACGACATTGTGCGGGTTGCATTGGCTTTCTCATATACTCACTTGCAACCACGGCAATTGACGTTTTGCTCGCACCTTTCCTCACCTTCATAAAAGAGAAAACAAACGCGCACAGCGATACCTCACCGTAAAATTTAGCGGCGTAAAATAAGCTTTCTATTGTTAAGTAATGGCAGAAAATACATCATCATTTATTGCTATTTACGTACCATCTACGATGAAACTTCACCAGTTTGCGATAGTCATCACAACAAATCGACCATCCTAGTTTTCAAAGTAAATTAACGAGTCAAACTGGCAAGTGATCCTTGTCAACATTTGTCGCTAGAACTCCGAAACCATGAATAGAAAATTATCATATTGATAGTAAGCACTTACACACAATCATAATTTAAGCTCAGCAAGTGACGTAGGTCACCGTCCTAAGTTGATTAAAAACCCGTCAAAAGCCACTGTTTTTAACGTTTTTGACAGTGCTCGTTATTATTTTGACGTTTTTAACGGAGAGCGTAATTGATAAATTGTGCTTTAAGGTGTTTTCTTAGTAACGCCTAAGGCCTACAGGCCACTCTTTAGGAATGATTGAAGAGGTAGGCTTTAGCAACCATGTGAGAGGGAAGCAACTGGTCTCTCTGTGAAACAAAAGCAAATAGTAAGGAATAGCTATGCTTGCGCATATTAAAAAAACAGCACTAGCGACAGCAATTATTGCAACCGCAGTTACAGGTTTTAGCTCTGTAGCGACAGCCGCAGAACGCAGCGAACTGACTATCCACCCTAAAGAGTTCAATACCTTTGTACGTAACTTCAACCCATTCTTGGGTACGACCTACTTGCACACAACAACCGACTTCCTATACGAGCCGCTTGTTGTTTTTAACGAAATGCATGGCAATGAGCCAGTATTCCGTTTAGCAGAAAACTTCACTATCGCTGATGACCTAATGTCAGTGACCTTTGATATCCGCAAAGGCGTGAAATGGTCTGACGGTGAAACGTTCGATGCGGACGATGTGATTTTCTCCTTCAAGCTTGTTCAAGAGAACTCAGCGCTTGACCAAAGCGGTATCAACTCTTGGGTATCTAAAGTTGAGAAAATCAACGACTACCAAGTGAAGTTCTACGCGACAGAAGCTAACTCTAACGTTCCATATGAAATCGTTAAGGTACCTGTTGTTCCTGAGCACATTTGGAAAGACGTGAAAGAACCAACAACGTTCCTAAATGAGAACCCAGTTGGCTCTGGCCCATTCACAGTAATCGACACGTTCACTCCTCAGCTATACGTTCAATGTCGTAACCCGAACTACTGGGATAACGATAACCTAGAAGTTGACTGTCTGCGCGTTCCACAAATCGCGAACAACGACCAGTTCCTAGGTAAAGTCGTTAACTCTGAAATGGACTGGACGTCGTCATTCATTCCAGACATTGACCGCACTTACGCTGCAGCATCACCTAACCACCAGTACTGGTACCCACCATCAGGTACTCAAGCGTTCCTAGTGAACTTTAAGCACAAAGATCCAGTAAAAGCGGAAGCACTAAGCAACGTTGATTTCCGCCGTGCATTCTCTATGGCTCTTGATCGTCAAACTATCATCGACATCGCATTCTACGGCGGTGGTACAGTGAATGATTTCGCATCAGGCCTAGGTTACGCATTTGCGACTTGGTCTGACGAAACAACGCACAACAAGTACAAAGGCTTTAACACGTACGACGTTGAAGGTGCTAAGAAACTGCTTGCTAAAGCGGGCTTTAAAGATGTAGATGGTGACGGCTTTGTTGACACTCCATCTGGTAAGTCATTCGAGCTTCTAGTTCAATCACCAAACGGCTGGACTGACTTTAACAACACAGTTCAACTTGCGGTAGAACAGCTTGCTGAAGCTGGCATCAAAGCAAAAGCACGTACACCAGACTTCTCTGTGTACAACCAAGCAATGCTAGAGGCTAACTACGACGTAGCGTACACCAACTACTTCCACGGTTCAGATCCACACAAGTACTGGAACACAGGTTATAACTCTGCGCTTCAAGCGGGTGATGGGATGCCACGTTTCGCAATGCACTTCTACCAAAATGCAGAGCTAGACAAGCTTCTAAACAGCTTCTACAAAACAGCAGATAAAGGTGAGCAGCTAGAAATCGCTCATGGCATCCAGAAGATTATCGCTCAAGATCAGGTAACAATTCCTGTCATGTCTGGTGCTTACATGTACCAGTACAACACAACTCGCTTTGCGGGCTGGTGGAACGAGCAAAATCCTAAGGGTCGTCCAAACATCTGGGCAGGTATCCCAGAGCGTCTACTTCACGTACTGGACCTAAAACCAGTTAAGTAAGTAAACACAAACTAAAAGCGGTACGTCCGTACCGCTTTCCTCCCCCAAACGTGATTTATAGATACGTGGCGCTCGTCGTCAGGGGGTTACTCGTTTCAAATTTTGAGATGAGGCTACCAGCCACAAGGAAAAAGCTGGGTAATTAAGGTGTGAGTTATGGGTTATTTTTTAAGACGTTTGTCCTTTTATTTGGTGGCACTTCTTGTTGCAGCCACCATCAACTTTATTATTCCTCGTGCAATGCCGGGCGACCCGGTCACGATGATGTTCGCGAACGCAACAGTACAGGTTACCCCAGAGCGTATTGCAGCAATGAAAGAGCTGCTTGGTTTTGTCGATGGTAACTATTTCGTTCAATATCTTCACTACATGAAGAACATTCTGAGCTGGGAGCTCGGTACTTCTATTAAGTACTTCCCGCTATCAGTAAACAGCCTACTAGGCAGTGCATTTGGCTGGTCACTATTCTTGGCTGGTACCGCGGTTATCCTTTCTTTCTCTATTGGTTCGGTACTTGGCATCTTCGCCGCTTGGAAACGTGGTTCTAAGTTCGATACGTTCATCACTCCTGGCATGCTGATTATTCAAGCAATGCCACAAGTCGTTATCGCAATGATGGCCATGTTCATCTTCGCGATTGGCCTTAAGTGGTTCCCTACAGGCTACGCTTACACTGCCGGCCAGCTCCCTGACTGGACAAGTTGGGAGTTCATCAAAGATGTGCTGTATCACGCAGTACTACCGCTTATCTGTGCAACCGTGATTCAAATCGGCGGCTTCTTAGTAAACATGCGTAACAACATGATTAACCTGCTCAACGAAGACTACATCACCATGGCCAAAGGCAAAGGCCTGAGCGAAAACCGCGTGGTCTTTAACTACGCCGCTCGTAACGCACTACTGCCAAGTGTCACGGCGCTTTCGATGTCTCTTGGTGTGGCTATCGGTGGTCAATTGATTATCGAAATCATCTTTAACTACCCAGGCCTTGGCTCAGTACTACTCAACGCAATTCACGCACGTGATTACCAAGTACTTCAGGGGCAGCTACTCATTATGACTCTGTTTATGCTCTTCTTTAACTTAGCGGCAGACATGCTTTATGTCGTGCTTGATCCTCGTCTACGTAAGGGAGGCAAATAACCATGAAAGGTTTCTTACAGCTAGTATGGCGCAATGGAACGGCCAGACTTGGACTCTCAATCATTGGTTTGTTCGTCTTTGTGGCGGTTGCAGCACCGCTGATTACCAAACATGCCCCAGATAAACGTACTGGTAACTCTCATGAGTACCCAAGTGTCATCGTGAAAATGGCTCAGTCTAACCCTGACGGTTGGGTTGCCACCAATCTCGCCGATGATCGCCGCACTCTACTGATGTCGAAAAAAGCCGATCACACACTGGGCACAACCCGTATGGGTCGTGATGTTTGGTCACAAGTCGCTTATGGCGCACGTGTTTCATTAATGGTTGGCTTTGGTGCAGGTCTTACGGTGTGTTTTCTAGCAACGGTTATCGGCATCTCTGCGGGTTACTTTGGCGGCCGAGTGGATGAAGTACTTACCGCAGCGATGAACATCATGTTGGTCATTCCGCCATTCCCACTCCTCTTCGTTGTGGCAGCCTTCATTGGTGAAGCAGGGCCACTGACCATCGCACTGGTGATTGGCTGTATGTCGTGGGCCTGGGGCGCGAGGGTTATCCGTGCACAAACCCTTTCTCTACGTGAAAAAGAGTTTGTAAAAGCCGCAGAAGTACTGGGTGAGTCACGTCTTCGCATCATCTTTGTAGAGCTACTACCAAACCTTATCTCTATCGTTGGTGCGAGCTTCATCGGTTCGGTGATGTACGCCATCTTGATGGAAGCGACCATCTCATTCCTAGGTATGGGCGATCCAAACACGATCAGCTGGGGCATCATGCTCTACAACGTGCAAACCTCATCAGCAATGCTTATTGGCGCTTGGTGGGAAGTCATCGCACCGTGTTTGGCACTGACCTTCTTGGTAACGGGCCTAGCACTGCTTAACTTTGCCGTCGACGAAATCGCTAACCCTCAGCTTCGTTCACACAAAGGCATGAAGCGCTGGAAGAAAATCCAAGCACAAGACAAAAAAGAACGCGAGGTTGAAGTCGCGCCACAAAATGCACTATGGAGCGGAGATCGTTAATCATGTCAGACCCACTAATTTCAATCCGTAACCTTTGTGTTGACTATATTACTGATGCCGGCGATGTCCGTGCCTGTAACAACGTCAGCTTTGATATCGGCAAGGGCGAAGTATTTGGCCTAGCTGGTGAGTCGGGCTGTGGTAAATCCACCGTTGCTTTCTCATTGATGCGCTTGCATAAGCCACCTGCATACATCAGCGGTGGTCAGGTACTGTTCAATGGTGAAGACATTCTTCAATACAGTGACGAACGCATGCAGTCGTTCCGCTGGAGTGAAATGTCGATGGTGTTCCAAAGTGCGATGAACGCACTAAACCCAGTACTCACCATGGAAGAGCAATTCTGCGATGTGATTATGCGTCACACTAACTTAACTCGTCAGCAAGCAGTAAAGCGCGCACAAGGTCTGTTAGAAATCGTCGATATTCACCCAAGTCGTTTGAACGACTACCCACACCAATTCTCTGGTGGTATGCGCCAGAGATTGGTTATCGCGATTGCTTTAGCGCTGAATCCAAAGATGATCATCATGGATGAGCCAACCACAGCACTCGACGTGGTCGTGCAGCGCGAGATCTTACAAAAGATCTACGCACTGAAAGAAGAGTTTGGTTTCTCTATCTTGTTCATAACCCACGACATCTCTTTGATGGTCGAGTTCTCCGATCGCATTGGCATCATGTATTCCGGTGAGCTTATCGAAGTGGCACCGTCAAAACAGATCCTTGAGTCACCATACCACCCTTACACCAAAGGTCTGGGTAGCTCATTCCCACCTTTGACGGGCCCAAAAACCAAGCTGACGGGTATTCCAGGCAACCCACTGAACCTTCTGGAAATACCACAAGGGTGCCGATTCCAAGCTCGCTGCGAACGTGTCCACGAAGCGTGTACGCGAGTACCCACTAAGCTGCGTCAAATCGAGCACAACCGTTTTTCTAACTGCCACTTGTACGGTGAACCTATTGCCGTTGCGCAAGAGTTGTCATAACGACCACCAGCGAAATAAGTAAGTACTAACAAGGATTTCTGGAGAACCATTATGAGCAACTTTGGTGAACTACTGATAGAAGGCAACAATGTTGTTAAGGACTTCCCTATCAACAGTAATGCCCTATCTCAACCTATGATGCGAGCCATTAACGATGTCTCGTTCAAAATGTACAAGAGCCGCGGCCTTGCCGTGGTTGGTGAGTCGGGCTCGGGTAAATCAACGACCGCTAAGATGATCGCTAAGATGTATGCCCCAAGCGGCGGCGAAATCAAATATCGCGGCCGTGACATTCAAGAGATCAAATCAAACCGCGATCTGATGCAATACCGCGAAGGCGTACAAATGGTATGGCAAGACCCGTTTGGCTCGCTAAACCCAACCCATACCATTTTCCACCACATCGCGCGTCCGCTGCTGATCCACAACAAGGTCAGCAAAGGCAACAAAAAAGAACTCGAAGAGCGTGTATACAGTCTTTTAGAACAAGTGGGCTTGATCCCGCCAAAAGAGACCGCAGCGAAATACCCGCACCAACTCTCTGGCGGTCAGAGACAGCGCGTTAACCTAGCCCGCAACATCGCTGTAGGTGCGGAAGTCGTGCTAGCAGATGAGCCAACATCGATGCTCGACGTATCGATTCGTGCCGGTGTTCTCAATCTGATGGAAGAGATGAAGTTTGAGAAGCAAATGTCGCTGCTCTACATCACCCACGACATTGCAACCGCACGCTACATAGCAGAAGACATTTCAGTGATGTACGTCGGCCATATGGTGGAATGGGGCGATACCGATGAGGTCATTGCTAACCCACAACACCCGTATACCCAGCTTTTGGTTTCAGCTGTACCTGATCCAGCGAAGTCTATTCATGAAAAACTGGCTGGTAACAAAGGTGAGATCCCGCTTTGGACGCCAGAATCTGTCGGCTGCCCATTCTCAGGTCGCTGTACACACGCTACCAGCAAATGTCGTGAAGCACTGCCTGGTGTCACTAAACTGTCTGACAACCACTTTGTCCGTTGTTATTTATACGAAAACTAAACTTTTTGGCTCCCGTTTTGGGAGCCCATCCATACCGAGAGAGAAGTAATGGAAGAAAACATGCAGCTGCTGACCAACCACATTGGCTACCATGCGAACAGCGAGAAGCGTGCCATTTTGATGGCATCACTCGCTCAACACGAAGTCGCAAGCGCATTCTTAATCGATGCGCAAAGTGATGAGATTGTGCTTGAGCTTAATCCTATCGGTGGTTCCAAAGTGGATAATTGGCACATGGGTGTTTTCTTCACCATCGACTTTAGTCAGTGGACAGAGCAAGGCCGCTACTATTTACGTTACCAAAACATCAAATCACAGACGTTTGAAGTGGGCGACACCTCGCTCCACAACCGCAGTTTCTCCGACATTATTCACTACTTCAAATCGCAGCGCTGTGGCGGTGAATTTGATATCGCAGACAAGAGCGCTCCCATTGTGGGGAGCTCACAACGCGTTGATGTGCACGGCGGCTGGTATGACGCGTCTGGTGATGTGAGCAAGTACTTAAGTCACCTGTCCTATGCCAACTACCTAAACCCCCAGCAAATTCCTATGGTGGTTTGGAATATGCTCAAAGCCCACGACTTGGTAGGCAAAGAAGCAGAACCTAATTTCGTCACCTCACGACTACTTGAAGAAGCGTTGCATGGCGCAGAGTTCCTTAAACGCATGCAGCACCCTAGTGGTTTCTTCTACATGACGGTATTTGATAAGTGGAGCAAAGATACCGCGCAGCGAGAAATCTGTGCCTACGAAACACAGCTTGGTCATAAGAGAAATGACTATGAGGCAGGCTTTCGTCAAGGCGGCGGCATGAGCATCGCAGCGCTCGCGAAAACCAGTCAGGTCGCGAGCCTGACTCGCGAACAATCACACGATTATTTGGAAGCAGCAAAAAAAGGCTACTGGCACCTCAAAGAGCACAACAACCGTTATTTGAACGACCAAACAGCTAACATTATCGACGAATACTGCGCACTCATGGCCAGCATCGCCCTATTCCAAGCCAGCGGCGAGCAGCAATACTTGAGCGAAGTTCGCGACTGGGTAGAGGCACTAAATCAACGCGCTCAAAGTGACCAGCAGCACAGCTTCTACTGGTCAGCGAACTCAGATGGTAGCCGCCCTTATTTCCACGCCGCCGAGGCGGGGCTACCCGTGATAGCACTGACCGAATATCTCGCCATCGAGCCAGATCGCCAGCGTGCATTGCAAGTTCAATCACTGCTGACTCAAGCCTGCCAGTTTGAAGTGTCCATCACTGATGATGTTTACAACCCATTTGGTTATCCAAGACAGTATGTAAAAGCGGTAGACGGAGACAAACACAATGCATTTTTCGTCCCGCACAACAACGAATCTGGTTACTGGTGGCAAGGTGAAAATGCTCGCATCGCTTCCCTTGCCTCCATGGCGCTACTAGCTCAGCCACATCTTGTTAATGATGAGCTTAAAGCTCAGCTCGAACACTACGCCAATGACTGTATCAACTGGGTCCTCGGCGCTAACCCATACGACATGTGCATGCTCGATGGGCATGGTCATAACAATCCAGATTACCTACCTGAGATTGGCTTTTTTAACGCCTTAGGGGGGGTGTGTAATGGCATCACATCTGGATTTGAAGATGAATCCGATATCGCCTTCAAACCCGAAAAACACAAAGACGACATGCTACAGAACTGGCGCTGGGGAGAGCAATGGATCCCTCACGCAGGCTGGCTTCTGCTGGCTCTAGCGCTGTGGCAACAACACTATAAAAAATAAAGGGAATCATCATGGCTCGGTATAAAGTAGGTATCGACGGTGGGGGAACCTCCTGCCGCGCTCGAATTATCGATGACAATAACCAACTCGTTGGCGAAGCCAAAAGCGGCAGTGCCAACATCATGCTAGGCGCAGAACTGGCGATGCAATCTATCATCGATTCCATCGAGCAAGCAGCAACGCAAGGCGGCTTAGACGCGTCATCGTTTTCACAAATGGACGTTGGCCTTGCGCTTGCCGGTGCCGAACACAAAGCCAGTTACCACGCCTTTATGAATACCGCACACCCGTTTGCCAGTGTGACGCTCAATACTGATGGCTATGGCGCTTGTTTAGGTGCCCACCAAGGCGAAGATGGCGCAATTATGATTGCTGGCACCGGCTCTGTTGGCCTTTACATTCAAGGTAATACGCAGCATGTCGTTGGTGGCCGAGAATTCCCAATTTCCGACCAGGGCGGCGGCGCAGTAATGGGACTAAGACTGATTCAGCAAGTGCTACTCATTCAAGATGGCATCAAGCCGCCTTCCCCTCTCGCTGAGATTGTTATGACCCATTTCAACCACGATATTGATGCAATTGTTGAGTGGTCTAAGAGCGCACTACCGCGCGATTACGGGCAGTTTTCACCGGCAATTTTTGAATACGCCTACCTCAACGACAACTTAGCCAAATCGCTGCTGCAACAGACTGCAGACGATATTGAAATGTTCCTTTGCGCGCTAAACCAGCGCGGTGCTGACAAGATCTGCCTGATGGGCAGCATCGCTGAACGCATCTTCGATTGGTTATCGCCTGCCGCACAGCGCTGGATCGTCGCTCCACAAGGAGATGCGATGGATGGTGCCTTGATGATGGCAGGCACTGAGAAACACAACCTGTACTAGTAAGGGGCGGATATGGATTTTCGTGTCGATTTAGCCATTGTAGAACGCTTGCCAAAAGGCTGCCGCTTTGGCTTAACCTTGCATAACTTGTCTGAGAAAAGCCATACCAATTGGCAGCTGCATTTTGTTTTCGAGCGTTTTATTACGCCAGACAGCTTATCTCAAGGCAACCTTACGCAGGTCGGCACCTTCTGTAGCCTCAACATTGAAGGGACGCCTCTATACGCTAACAACCATGTATACGTTGAATTTTGTATTGCCACAGCACCTTTAAAATCACTCAATGATGGCATTCGAGAGGCCTACCTCAATACTGATAGCTTAACCCAGTATCCGGTGACCACATCCCCTATTGTACTTGGTTCAGGAGAAGACAAATCTAATCCAATTGGCGATGTCTTTGAAGGCAGACACGGTCTGATCCCAGAGCCACAATCCATCGAACTTGGCGACAGCGTGTATGAGCTAACGCGTTACAGCCAGATCTGCGTCGAAGATCAAGCGATGCAATCGGTCGCCAATTGGCTTAAGGATGAGATCGATCGTTTGTTCTCGATCACGACCAAGTCCATCGGTCAGCAAGATATTCGTTTTCGACACTCACCAGTGCTAGACAATGAAGCCTACAAACTGCGTGTTGATCACACCGGAATTGAAATTGAATCCAATGGCAACGCCGGGTTTGTGTATGGCTGCGCAACGCTGATGCAATTGATGGACTTTGATAAAGACCGTCACACCTTGTATGTCCCTCACGTTCAAATTCACGATGCTCCGCGTTTTCGCTATCGCGGCGTCATGCTCGACAGTGCACGCAGCTTTCAGCCAATAAGCGAAATCAAGCGTCTTTTGAACCTCCTTGCTCACTACAAGATCAACACCTTTCATTGGCACCTGACTGACGATGAAGCATGGCGCCTTGAGATCCACGCCTTTCCTGAACTGACTGAAGTGGGTGCGTGGCGCGGTGCTGAGCGCGCTTTAGAGCCTCAACTGCACAGTATCCAGCGCGACTATGGTGGTTACTATACCCAGCAAGAGGTGGCTGAGATTATTGAGTACGCCGCAGCGCGCAACATCCAAGTCATACCTGAAATTGACGTCCCGGGTCACAGCCGTGCCGCGATCAAATCGTTGCCACATCTGCTTGTCGACAAAGAAGACAGCTCTAGCTATCGCAGTGCCCAGAACTACTGCGATAACGTACTTTCTCCCGGCTTACCAGGCACCTATCAGTTTCTTGATACTGTATTTGAAGAAGTGGCGGCTCTGTTTCCTTCACCTTTCATTCATATTGGCGCCGACCAAGTTCCGGTTGGAGTATGGAGTGACAGTCCAAGCTGCCATACATTGATGGCAGAGCATGGTTATCACAATCCAAAAGATCTCCAAGGCCATTTACTGCGTCATGTTGAAGATAAACTGAAATCACTCGGCAAGCGCATGCTGGGTTGGGAAGAAGGCAACCTAGTCAACAAAGTCAGTAAAGACACCATTGTTTACTCTTGGCTAAGCGAAGAAGCGGCGATTAACTCCGCCAAGCTCGGCTACGACGTCATTCTACAGCCAGGTCAAAGCACCTATCTCGACATGGCGCAAGACAACAACACCACCGAACTCGGCGTGCATAGCGCGAACGCCATTACCCTAGAGAAAGCCTATCACTATGAGCCGCTGGCTCAGCTGCATCCAGATGATCCCGTAAAGAAACGCATTTTGGGTATGCAAGCGGCTGTCTGGACAGAGAGGATCACCTCACCTGACACACTCGACTATATGATGTTCCCACGCCTTACTGCATTAGCAGAAACTGCGTGGAGCACCAGTAACCACAAAGATTATCGCGCCTTTCTGTCGCGGCTTAAACGCCATCTTAGTTTACTCGACAGGCAGCACGTGAAATACAAGCACCCTTGGCCGACAGGGCAAGGAATACAAGGCGCGCAATATCAAACGCAGCGCCAACAACAAAACAACCGGTTTTAATTTCCCCAATAAGGATATCATCATGCAATACGGCTACTTCGATAACGAGAACCGAGAATATGTTATCACTCGTCCCGATGCCCCTGCTCCTTGGACTAACTACCTAGGGACAGAAAAATTCTGTACCGTCATCTCGCACAACGCGGGCGGTTACTCGTTCTACAACTCCCCAGAATACAATCGCGTCACCAAATTCCGTCCTAACGCGACGTTTGATCGTCCTGGGCACTATGTGTATCTACGTGATGATGAGACGGGCGACTACTGGTCAATCTCTTGGCAGCCTGTGGCAAAAAGCCTAGATGAAGCCGATTACGAAGTGCGTCACGGCCTGTCTTACTCTAAGTTCAAATGCCAATACTCCGACATCGAAGCCACCAAAACCCTATTCGTGCCAAAAGGTGAAGATGCGGAAGTATGGGATGTAGTGATCCGCAACACAGGCGACAAACCGCGCACTATCAGCGCGTTCTCATTTGTCGAGTTCTCGTTTAGCCACATTGCCTCAGACAACCAAAACCATCAGATGTCACTCTATTCTGCGGGTACCAGCTATCAAGATGGCGTGATTGAGTACGACCTGTTCTACAACACCAATGACTTTGAAGGTTACTACTACCTAGCGTCTACGTTCACTCCGGACAGCTACGATGGTCAGCGTGATAACTTCCTTGGCTTGTACCGCGATGAATCAAACCCGATTGCCGTCGAAAAAGGTCAATGTTCGAACCATACCCAAACCTGTTACAACCATTGTGGCTCTTTGCATAAGCAATTTACTATTGCCCCAGGTGAAGAAGTGCGTTTCGCATACGTACTGGGTATTGGTAAAGGCAACGGCGAGCGTCTGCGTGCCAAGTACCAAGACTTGTCTGAAGTCGATGCAGCCTTTGATGCGATTAAAGCACACTGGGATGAGCGCTGTGCTAAGTTCCAAGTGACGTCGCCTAACGAGGGTCTGGACGCCATGCTTAACACATGGACGCTGTACCAAGCGGAAACCTGTGTAGTTTGGTCACGCTTTGCATCTTTCATTGAGGTCGGCGGTCGTACTGGTTTGGGTTATCGCGATACCGCGCAAGATGCGATGGCTGTCCCTCACTCAGCACCGGAAATGACACGTAAACGCATCGTTGATCTACTGCGTGGTCAGGTGAAAGCGGGTTATGGTTTGCACCTATTCGATCCAGATTGGTTCGATCCTGAAAAAGCCGATGTTGAACCATCAAAATCACCAACGGTGGTTCCAACCCCAAGTGATGAAGATAAGATCCACGGCATTGCCGATACCTGTTCCGATGACCATTTATGGTTAGTACCAACGATTTGTCGCTACGTGATGGAAACAGGCGAAACAGACTTCTTTGATGAGGTGATCCCTTACGCTGACGGCGGCAATGCGACCGTTTACGAGCACATGAAAGCGGCACTTAACTTTACCGATGAGCACGTGGGTGCCACAGGTATCGCCAAAGGTCTGCGCGCGGACTGGAATGACTGTCTAAACCTAGGCGGTGGTGAGTCATCCATGGTGGCTTTTCTACATTTCTGGGCACTGCAAGACTTTGTTGACCTCGCACGCAACCGTGGTGAGCTTGATGATGTCGCCTACTACCAACAAATGGCGCAAAAAGTTCAAGACGCCTGTGAAACGCATCTTTGGGATGAAGACGGTGGCTGGTATATCCGCGGTATCACCAAAAACGGCGACAAGGTCGGTACCAGTAAACAAACCGAAGGTAAGGTTCACCTTGAGTCCAACACCTGGGCGGTGGTGTCTGGCGCAGTGAGCGATGAGCGCGGCAAGAAAGCCATGGATGCGGTTGATGAGTACCTCTACTCAGACTACGGCCTACACCTTAATGCGCCATCATTCGCGACACCAAACGATGATATCGGCTTTGTCACTCGTGTTTATCAGGGCGTAAAAGAAAACGGCGCGATCTTCTCGCATCCAAACCCATGGGCATGGGTCGCTGAAGCGAAACTGGGGCGCGGCGATCAAGCGATGAAGTACTATGACGCGCTCAACCCGTATAACCAAAACGACATGATCGAAACGCGCATTACAGAACCATACTCTTACGTGCAGTTCATCATGGGTCGTGACCACCAAGACCATGGCCGTGCTAACCACCCTTGGCTAACGGGTACCTCTGGCTGGGCTTACTTCGCCGCGACCAACTATATCCTAGGTGTAAGACTGAGCTTTGATGGCCTCGTGGTTGACCCATGTATTCCAACAGAGTGGCCGGGATTTGAAGTGACTCGCCAATGGCGCGGTGCGACGTATCAAATCAAAGTCGACAACCCAAACAACGTCAGCAAAGGCGTGAAATCTATCACCCTAAACGGCGAAGCGATTGAGGGTGCTATTCCACCGCAAGCGGAAGGCAGCGTGAACCAAGTTCATGTGGTATTGGGCTAATTCGCTCGGCAATGATGAGCTCTTGTGTGAGCTCATCATTGGTCACACTGCATGAGCAGATAACCTCTTAGGAGAGAGAGATGATCAAATTTGGAACAGGCGGCTGGCGCGCCTTTATTGGCGAAGAGTTCACTAAGGACAACGTGAAGCTCGTCGCTCAGGCGCTCGCCAACATTATTAAAGCTGAAAATGTTGCCGATCGCGGGTTCGTGATTGGCTATGACCGCCGTTTTTTATCCGACAAAGCGGGATGTTGGTTTGCAGAAGTATTGGCTGCCAACAGTATCCCAGTGAGCTTTATCGATAAGTTCGTACCTACCCCGATTGTTATGTACAAGGCGAAAAGCATGGGCTGTGCGTATTCTGCGTGCATCACCGCGTCTCATAACCCGGCAGATTACAACGGCATCAAGGTGTTTATTGAAGGTGGTCGTGACGCTGATGAGGTGATCACCGAGAAAATCGAAGCACAAATAGCTACCCTGACTCATCAAGAAGTCATTTCTGGCGATTTCGAGCTGTGCGTCGAGCGCGGCGCTATCACCGTTATTAACCCAATGAACGAGTTTGTTGATTCGATCATCGACCTTATCGATATCGATGCTATCAAACAAGCCAATCTTAAAGTGCTCATCGACCCGATGTTTGGGGTGGCGAAAAACGCACTGCAAACGGTACTTATCAACGGACGCTGTGATGTGGACGTCATCAACGATGGCAAAAACCCAGACTTTGGTGGCTTAATGCCTTCACCAAGTGCGGCAACCCTATATCGTCTTAAGCATCTAGTGGCGGCAGAGGGCTACGATATCGGTATTGGTACCGATGGCGATGCTGACCGTCTTGGCATCATTGATGAGCAAGGTAATTTCATTCACCCTAATGAAGTCTTACTACTGCTCTACTACTACCTACTTGAGTACAAAGGCTGGAAAGGCTCGGTGGTTCGCAATATCGCTACCACGCACCTACTGGATAAAGTTGCAGCCGACTACGGTGAAAAGAGCTTTGAGGTTCCCGTAGGCTTTAAGCACATCAGTAGCCAAATGGAAGCCGACGACTCACTGATTGGCGGAGAGAGCTCAGGTGGTTTAACCATTCGCGGCCACATCAAAGGTAAGGACGGCGTATTTGCCTCTAGCCTGTTGGTCGAAATGCTCAGTGTTACTCAGAAGACGCTCTCGGAACTGCTATCAGAGATCTACGGCAAGTATGGCTACGCCTATACCGCCGAAGGCGATTGCACCTTTAAACCATCACAAAAAGACAGCCTGTACCACAAACTCTACATCGAAAAACTGCTCCCTGAGTTTGAGTACGATATTGATAAGGTTAGCTACGCTGATGGCGCGAAAGTGTACTTTAATAATGGCGGCTGGGTGATTGCTCGCTTCTCTGGAACCGAGCCACTGCTACGCATCTTCTGTGAAATGGAAGACAAGGAACAAGCAGAATATGTTCTTCAACAGATGAAAGACTTTTTGTCTTTGTAGTCACTGTTTCCTTTTCTTTTTGCCCTAAGCGGTCTCGACTCACCTTCTTGACCGCCCATTAGCAAAAAGCTCCCTATAGGTGGAGAACATCTTTGCCCGGAACGACTGTCTCCGGGCTTTTTTGTAGTAATCCACTACTACCAAACATTGTAAAAAATTTGTTAACGTCAGAATTCGGCGATTCACTTCCCAACCATGACAAGCAACAAGGAGAGAACACGATGGCTAAGGTACTTATTATTGCAGGCGACTTTGTGGAAGATTATGAACTCATGGTGCCCTTCCAAGCGCTACTCATGCTGGGACACCAAGTCTCGGTGGTCTGCCCTGAAAAGAAAGCAGGCGAAACCATCAAAACCGCGATACATGATTTTGAAGGCGACCAAACCTACACCGAAAAGCCGGGGCACCTATTTACCCTCAATGCAGACTTCAGCAGCATTGATGCCACTGACTTTGATGCCCTACTTATCCCTGGCGGACGTGCACCAGAATACTTAAGACTGAACTCAGAGGTGATCGAGTTAGTACAAGCGTTCGCAGCAACGCAAAAACCGATTGCCGCAATTTGCCATGGCGCACAGCTACTTGCAGCCGCCAACGTCATTGAAGGGCGCACTATCTCAGCCTATCCAGCCTGTGCCCCAGAGGTGAAACTCGCTGGTGCCAGCTACGCTGATATTGAGGTCACCGACGCTGTTACCGACGGCCAGTTTGTCACCGCGCCAGCATGGCCTGCGCATCCGGCTTGGTTAGCTCAATTCAACAAACTGCTAACCTAAGACTAAAGCACAACAGACAATCACGAAGTAGCCGCTATGCTATTCAAACCCACTGTTCATTGGAGCCCTCACAAATGTGTGAAATCTACTCTGGTGCTGAGACTAACTTGTTTGAATTGAAGTCGCGTAGCGTGCGCATTGACGGAGTCGTCACCAGCATTCGACTGGAAGCCGTATTTTGGAAGATCATTGAAGAGATTGCGGAAGACGCCGAGATATCGGTGGCGGAGTTTCTATCGAGGATTTATCGAGAAGTGGTCGAAAAGCGAGGCGAAATCGGTAACTTCACCTCTCTGCTTCGTGTGGCCTGCACCACCTATCTGAATAATGGTCAGCGTATCGAGCTCTAGTTTCCACAGCACGCATTAAGCAAAAGCAACGATGCCTTGGGCATCAACACTCACCGCGACACTTTGGCCAACATCAAGTGCTTGTAATGAGGTCGCCAGTACGCGGGTGCCTTCAATATCCACCACATAGCGGCAATGATCACCCATAAACTGCTGCTCAATAACCGTAATAGTGCTTTTATCTGATTGGGTCAATTGAATGTGCTGTGGACGCACCAAGAGTTGGCAATCAGCACCGTGTTCAATCAAGGCACAGGACTGGGCTTCAACTTGGCCGATAGCCGTCTCGAAGGTTGTGTCATTGACATGCTTGGCTTGCAAGTAGCTGCCACCTCCTAAGAAGTCCGCAACGAACTTACTTGATGGGCAGAAATAGAGCTCCGATGCCGAGCCATATTGCTCAATCACACCTTGGTTCATCACTGCCATTTTGTCGGCAAACGCGAACGCTTCTTCGCGGCTATGAGTCACGAAAATGGCAGTCACACCCTGCTTTTTGAAGATTTTTCGGATCTCGCGGATCAGCTCGTGGCGCACTTGGGTATCGATGTTGGAGAATGGTTCATCCAGTAGCAATAGATCCGGTTTGTAGGCCAAACTGCGCGCGATCGCTACTCGCTGCTGCTGACCACCCGATAACTGATGAGGATAACGGTCAATGAACTGTTCTAAATGCACAAGTGACAGCATTTCCTTCACGATTGTATCTTGCTCTGACTTCGAAATGCCCTTAAGTCCAAATGCCACGTTCTGCGCCACCGTTAGGTGAGGAAACAGCGCGTAGTCTTGAAAGATCATGCCAATGTTGCGCTGCTCTGGCGGCATCCAAGTTTCACCATTATCAATCTCACGCTCACCCAGCGTCATCTTACCTGCTGAGAGCGGCAATAGACCGGCGATGGCTTTCAGTAAAGTCGTCTTACCGCAGCCACTGGCGCCTAGCAAACAAACAATTTCACCTTGATTAACCTCTAGAGACAAGTTCTCAAGGATCGTTTGATCGTCATACTGACAAGATAAATTTTCAATCGACAGTGCAGTGGTCATCAGTGATTTTGCTCCAATGAACGGTTTACAATAATGAGCGGCAGTAAGCCAACTAGTACCAACAAGACGGCTGGCATCGCAGCAAGCTCCAGATGCTCATCTGAGGCAAAGTTAAATACGTAGGTGGCCAAGGTTTCAAAGTTGAATGGACGCAGTAACAGTGCAGCATTGAGCTCTTTCATCGACTCTATAAACACCAAAAGGCCTGCAATCAAAACGCCACGTTTAATGAGCGGCAAATGCACGCGAACCAACATCTGGTTCTTCTTACAACCCATTGTGCGCGAGGCCATATCAAGCGAAGGGGAAACCTTGCTGAGACTAGTTTCAATACTGCCAATCGCTACCGCAGAAAAACGCACCACCATGGCAAAAATCAGCGCAAACATCGAGCCAGAGAAGATCAGGCCAGGACGCTGCCAGTCCATTGCTTTAGCAAAATCATTTACCGAATGATCCATAAACAGAACGGTCACCATCACACCAATCGCTAAAACCGTTCCTGGTACGGCATAACCCAGAGACGAGGCTCGCATGAAAACAACACCCTTGCGACTTGGATCTAGGCGGCGATAGAAGTTAACCACCAAAGCGACGATCACACCGATGATGGCGGCAATGATAGAGACCTGCAAACTGTTGATGGCATAAGTCTGGAACTCTTCTGTCCAACTTTGCTCAAAGTACTTGTAGGCATAAATCACTAACTGACCAAGCGGGAAGATAAACGCTGCCGATACCAATCCCCAACACCAAGTTAATGCCGCCCACTTCTTCCAGCCACGTAACTCATAACGAAAATCTTCATGGCTATTGTACTGACTTTGAAACAGTTTCTGCTTGCGGCGACTGTAACGCTCTGCACCTAGCAGGAGTACAATCACTACCATCATCACGGCGGAAATTTTGGCTGCCGCACTCAAGTTGGAATAGCCAAGCCAAGTGTCGTAAACCGCCGTGGTTAAGGTACTGACTGCAAAGTAGCTTACCGTACCAAAGTCACCAATGGTTTCCATCGCCACCAGCGACAAACCCACTGCAATTGATGGGCGAGCGAGTGGCAATGAGATACGCCAAAAGCTTTCCAACGGCGAGCACTTAAGCAGCCTTGCCGATTGCAGCAAAGAGACATTTTGCTCCATAAATGCCGCGCGGCACAGCAGATAGACGTAAGGATAAAGCACTAAAGACAACACAACCGTGGCGCCACCAACCGTGCGAATATCCGGGAACCAGTAATCGCCCGCTTGCCAGGCAAACACATCACGCAACCACACTTGAATAGGGCCGGCAAAATCAAACCAATCGGTGAAGATATAACCAATAATATAGCCCGGCATCGCCAAAGGCAGCACCAGCGCCCATTGCAATACTCGCTCCGTCGGCAGGCGGCACATAGCCATCAGCCAAGCACTTGGCACACCAAAAATAAGCGAAAGCAGTAGAACGCCAACCACCAATTTGATGGTATTGAGGATATAGGTGGGCATCACCGTCGACATCAGGTGTGCGAAAAGATCACTTGATTCACCAAGTGCGGTATAGAAGATCGCTAAAATAGGCAAAACCAGTAGCAGAGTAAGCACTCCACTACTGGTTTTCCAAACAACATTTTTTTCTTTCATTGCCTAAACATACATCAGGCGACGCGAAGTCGAGAAGTCATAAACCAGATTGAATAAGGGGGCATTATACCCCCTTTTTTCGATTATAGGTCGAACTTAACTTCATCTAACAATTTGATCGCTGTGCTGTGGTAACCAGCAATGTCGTCTAGCGAGATAGTATCTGCTTTGAAGTCACCCCAAGATTCCACAAGCTCAGAGCGCTTAACGCCTTCTTTCACTGGGTACTCGTAGTTCACTTCTGCGTACATTTGCTGAGATTTTTCGCCTGTTAGAAACTCCATTAGCTTCAGTGCATTTTCTTTGTTTGGCGAATATTTCGCCATTGCCATGCCACTCACGTTAACGTGTGTGCCAGTGGTTTCTTGATTAGGGAAGTTGATGTAAACCGCATCAGCCCACGCTTTTTGCTCTTTATCATTAACCATTTTGCCTAGGTAGTAGCTGTTACCTAGAGAAACATCACAAAGGCCTTCTTTGATCGCTTTAACTTGAGCGCGGTCGTTGCCTTGTGGCTTACGAGCTAGGTTCGCTTTTACGCCTTCTAGCCACTCTTTCGTTTCTGCTTCACCATGGTGAGCAATCATAGATGAAACCAAAGATACATTGTAAGGGTGCTTACCGCTACGAGTACAGATTTTGCCTTTGTATTCTGGGTTAGCAAGGTCTGCATAGTTGAACTCTGCACCTAGCTTACCAACACGGTCACGTGATGAGTAAACGTTACGAGTACGCAGAGTCAGTGCAAACCACTCATTCTCTTTATCACGGTACTGAGCAGGAACGTTCGCGTTAATCACGTCGCTATCTACCGCTTGAACAACGTCCTTATCAGTCAGCTCTGCAAGGCGGCTGATGTCCGTTGTTAGCACAACGTCAGCAGGGCTGTATTCGCCTTCTTGCGCAAGCTTCTCTGCCAAGCCTTTCTTAGCAAACTTAACGTTTACCTTGATGCCCGTCTCTTTAGTGAATTCATTGAACATTGGTTCAACAAGGAAAGGTTGACGGTAAGAGTAAACGTTGACTTCTTCCGCAGCCATCGCTGGAGCGGCAAAGCTTGCTGCGATTGCAGAAAGAGTTAGCAGTTTTTTCATTGTTTAGTTCCTTTAATTCATAATGAGAACGTTTATCAGTTGCGTTATTATATTCATAATGATTTGGAAAACAATGATCTGATATAAAAAAACCTGCCAAATATGGCAGGTTTTTAATAAAAGTGTAACTAAACGTTACTTCATGCTAACAAACTCTGGGTAAGCACCTACACCACAGTCATGCATGTCCATACCTTCTAGCTCTTCTTCTTCCGTTACACGGATACCGATGGTTGCTTTCAGTACCGCCCATACCGCTAGGCTCGCTGCGAATACCCAACCGAAGATAACTGCCGCACCTAAAAGCTGTGCACCGAACGTTGCATCACCGTTGCTTAGTGGAACAACCATTAGGCCGAAGAAACCACACACACCGTGAACTGAGATAGCACCCACTGGATCGTCAATCTTAAGCTTGTCCAGACCGATGATGCTGAATACCACTAGCGCGCCACCTACTGCACCGATTGCTACAGAGTAAACTGGTGATGGAGACAGTGGGTCTGCTGTGATTGCTACCAGACCAGCTAGTGCACCGTTAAGAATCATCGTTAGGTCAGCTTTGCCCCAAGTTGTCTTACACACTAGCATTGCTGCGATTGCACCCGCTGCTGCTGCTGCGTTGGTATTTAGGAAGATTTGACCAACCGCTGTTGCGTTCTCGAAGTCAGAAACCATTAGCTGAGAACCGCCGTTGAAACCGAACCAACCTAGCCATAGGATGAACGTACCAAGTGTTGCTAGCGGCATGTTCGAACCTGGGATTGGGTGGATTTCACCGTTTTTACCGTATTTACCTTTACGAGCACCCAGTAGTAGAACACCTGCTAGAGCTGCTGACGCACCGGCCATGTGAACGATACCTGAGCCTGCAAAATCACTGAAGCCAGCTTCTGATAGGAAACCGCCGCCCCATGTCCAGTAACCTTCCATTGGGTAGATGAACGCTGTTAGCACTACAGAGAAGATTAGGAAAGACCAAAGCTTCATACGCTCAGCAACCGCACCAGAAACAACTGACATTGCTGTAGCTACGAATACTACCTGGAAGAAGAAGTCCGACTCTAGAGAGTGGTCTGCGCCTTCACCTTGAGTGCCAATTAGCGCACCAAATGATGGTAGCCAACCGCCTTCACCGTTATCAACATACATAATGTGATAGCCCACGATGAGGTAACAAGTACACGCAATCGCGTAAAGACAGAAGTTTTTGGTTAAGATTTCTGTTGTGTTCTTTGAGCGGACTAAACCCGCCTCTAACATGGCGAAACCTGCCGCCATCCACATTACTAATGCGCCTGAAATAAGAAAGTAAAAAGTGTCCAGCGCGTAACGCAGTTCGCTCACAGTCGTTGCTAATTCCATAATAAGTTCTCCAATCCCTTAAAGTGCTTCAGCGTCCATTTCGCCCGTACGAATACGTACTGCTTGGGCTAGGTCGTACACAAATATTTTTCCGTCGCCAATCTTGCCGGTTTGAGCAGCGTTAGTGATCGCTTCAATAACTCGGTCTACGTTGTCTGCGTGCGTCGCAATCTCAAGTTTTACTTTCGGTAGAAAGTCCACTTGATACTCCGCACCACGATATAATTCTGTGTGTCCTTTCTGACGGCCAAATCCTTTGACCTCAGAAACGGTCATTCCCTCAATACCAACATCTGCAAGTGCTTCTCTTACATCATCGAGTTTGAATGGTTTAATGATTGCGTTAATAAGTTTCATGGCATCCCCTTCGCCTTTTATCCCTGTTACGTATTCTAGTAATCAAGGTACGTGCCAACTTTTTAACTCATTGAAAAACAAAGGATTGATATTTTCATGTTGCACAAATGAAAATACCTTGCACTTAGTTGGTGCAAGGTATTCACAAAAATAATGCGTTTAATGTTATTAGCACTAGGAGTGTGCAAATTTGGGGCAAACGATCAGCACCTGTTATGAATAAAGCGCTCCCATTGCTCCAAAACTGAACAAAAATCTTCCAGTCCACACTCGCTATGGCTCTCGCTCTCGTAGACAGAAAACTCTTCATCCATCTCCATTAAGCTATCAAAAGCTAAGGAATTTTCGTAAACATGAACCTCCGAGTCCACCACACTTAATGAGATCTCTTTACCTTGCCACTTAAACTCATTGCCCGAAAACTGGGCAGCTTTAGTGAGCAAAGCTGTTATTTCCGTGATGGTGTGGTCACTGGTACTGATCTCTTCTTGTAGTAATCGGGCTATCACTTCTTGGCCCATTTCACATCTCACTAGGTACTCCCCAGTAAAGCTGTTTTTAATAAACTCGAATTCCATCACTGTTTCTCTTGGTAATCTCGCGGTGAGTATACCTTAGTTTGCAAGACAATCGGGTATACTCAAAAGCATCTTCCGATAACATGTTCAACGTATGCAGCTTAACTCTCTCATTGCTAAACAAATTGTCGATCGTGCGAAAAAGATCATCGATTACTCTATTAACGTGATGGATGAAAATGGTGTCATCATTGGCTCAAGTGATCCTTCGAGGCTGCATCAGATCCACGAAGGCGCGCTACTAGCGATCCGCGATAACCGCACCTTAGAGATCAATGACTCCGTTGCCTCTACCCTTTCAGGGGTTAAAAAAGGCATCAATCTACCTATTATCTACGACGAGAACGTGATTGGAGTTGTGGGTATCTCTGGTACACCGGAAGAGGTACGCAGTTATGGTGAGCTGGTCAAAATGACCGCAGAGCTTATCGTAGAACAGGCGGCCTTAATGTCGCAGGTGCAATGGAATAAACGACATCGCGAAGAGCTGCTTTTACAACTAATAGAAGGCTCGAGTTTAAACGAAGGCCAATTGCTCTCTATCGCGCAAAGGCTTGATCTCGACCTTGCTCAGCCTCGTGTTGCTACTGTGATCAAAGTGATCCCACGACCAGGAGAGCCAGTAACGCTTGAACACCTACAAAAGCTGGTGCATCTATTGGAGTATCCGGAGCGCGATAACATCGTCGGGATCGCTTCGGTATCAATGAATGAGATCGTGGTATTAAAGCCGGTGACGATTATCAATGACTCGTGGAGCCGCAAAGAAGAAGAGAAGCGTGTGGCAAAGCTGCTAAAACGTATCGACCAAGAGTGTGATTTTTCAATTCAAATGGCGATAGGTGACTACTTCCCAGAGCTGGTCGGTATTGCTAAATCCTATGAAACCGCCAAAGCGACGATCGAAAGTAGCCACAGTCTAGATGGCCCTATTTTGTTCTATCAAGACCGCAAGTTATCGGTACTAATAAGCAGCATCAAACACGACCCATGGCGCGCCAATCAACTAAAGACTCCGATTGAAAAACTGATTGCCGCGGACAGCAAAGGCGCGCTGTTGAAGACGTTGCGCACTTTTTTTGAGCAAAACTGCGATCTAGCTCAAACTTGTGAATCCCTCCATATACACCGTAACACTTTGCGATACCGACTCGACAAAATAGAGCAATTAACCAACTTAAACATCAATAACTTAGATGAAAAAGTACAACTCTACCTCGCGTTAAAATGTTTGTAACAAAATGGTTAATTTGTGCATCTGCACAAATTAACCATAACCATCAGTGATAAATTCGTCAGTTCGCATAAAGAAAACCTCCCCCTAAATGGCTACTCTTCCGCTCAATAAGGGCTTTTAGACCCAACGAAAAAATTATTAAAATTGCGGAAAACAAACCATGATTGAAGTCTCTACCTTAGGCGCACTAGCAGCTCTGATTGTTGCCATTGCCCTTATTCTTAAGAAAGTTCCACCTGCTTACGGCATGATCATCGGCGCCCTTGTCGGTGGTGTTGTCGGCGGCGTTTCTCTCACCGATACTGTTGCTCTAATGATCGGTGGTGCACAAGGCATTGTCACTGCAGTGCTACGTATTCTGGCAGCGGGTGTTTTGGCCGGCGTGCTAATCGAATCCGGCGCTGCAACTTCTATTGCTGAAACCATTGTCAAGAAAGTAGGCGAAACTCGCGCGCTTCTCGCCCTGGCGATTGCCACTATGATTTTAACTGCGGTTGGCGTATTCGTTGACGTGGCGGTTATTACTGTATCACCAATAGCACTGGCGATTGCACGCCGTGCTGACATCTCTAAAACTGCAATCTTGCTGGCGATGGTCGGCGGTGGTAAAGCGGGTAACGTGATGTCGCCAAACCCAAATGCGATCGCTGCTGCAGACGCATTCAACGTTCCTCTTACCTCGGTAATGGCCGCGGGTGTTATCCCTGGTCTGTGTGGCATGATCTTCGCCTACTTCATCGCGAAAAAGCTGGTAAACAAAGGCTCTAAAGTAGCAGAAAGCGAAGTGGTTGCGGTTGACCACTCTAAGCTGCCTACATTTGGCGCTGCCATTGTTGCCCCTCTCGTTGCTATCGCACTACTTGCGCTTCGCCCTATTGCTGGCATCAACGTTGACCCGCTTATCGCACTGCCACTAGGTGGCCTAATCGGTGCTGTCGTGATGGGACGCTTTGCCGATACCAACCACTTTGCAGTATCTGGCCTATCGCGCATGGCGCCAGTAGCTGTAATGCTTCTTGGTACAGGTACTCTTGCTGGCATCATCGCTAACTCAGGTCTTAAAGACGGTCTTATTGATGTGCTAACCGCGTCTGGCTTGCCTTCTTACCTTCTCGCGCCAATTTCTGGTGCCATGATGGCATTGGCAACGGCATCGACCACAGCAGGCACTGCGGTTGCATCCAGCGTATTTAGCTCAACCATTCTTGAACTCGGCGTTCCTGCTCTAGCGGGTGCCGCCATGATTCACTCAGGTGCTACTGTATTGGATCACATGCCACACGGTAGTTTCTTTCACGCCACAGGTGGCGCCGTGCATATGGATATTCGCGAGCGTCTTAAACTCATTCCTTACGAGTCTGCGGTTGGTCTAATGATCGCGTTCGTTTCGGTAATGATCTTCGGTGTATTCGGTCTATTTGTTTAAGGTTTAATTATGAAAATTATCATCGCTCCAGATTCATACAAAGAAAGTCTTACGGCCATGGAAGTTGCCGACGCTATTGAGGCAGGATTTAAGAAAATCTTCACCGACGCCGAATACATCAAACTTCCGATGGCAGATGGCGGCGAAGGCACAGTGCAGTCGCTTGTTGATGCCACTGGCGGTTCTATTGTTAGTTGTGACGTAACAGGACCGCTCGGGCAAACCGTTGAGGGCTTCTTCGGTCTGATGGGTGATGGTTCAGCCGCCATCATTGAGATGGCGGCTGCATCCGGTCTTCATTTGGTAGAACCAGAAAAACGCAACCCACTGGTAACCACCACCTTTGGTACCGGTGAATTAGTAAAAGCAGCGCTGGATCGTGGCGTAAAACACATTATCGTCGGCATCGGTGGTAGTGCGACCAATGACGGCGGTATTGGCATGGCGCAAGCTCTAGGTGCAAAACTGCTTGATGCCGACGGCAATGCACTGGGGTTTGGTGGCGGTGAGCTAAGCAAGCTTGCGAGTATCGACCTTGCTGAGCTGGATCCTCGCCTAGCGGACATCAAGCTAGAAGTGGCGTGTGATGTAGATAACCCGCTATGCGGCCCGAAAGGTGCCTCTCATGTGTTTGGCCCGCAAAAAGGGGCAACGCCTGAGATGGTTGAAACTCTAGACAGTAACCTTGCGCGCTACGCAGAAGTGATTAAATCGACCAATGGTCGTGACGTAGTGAATACCGCTGGCGCTGGCGCTGCGGGTGGTCTAGGTGCTGCACTATTAGGTCTATTCGATGCCGAGCTTCGTCCAGGCATTCAGATCGTAATGGATGCAGTCAACCTTAGCGAAGTGGTAAAAGATGCCGACCTTGTGATTACTGGTGAAGGTCGAATTGATAGCCAAACTATCCATGGTAAAACGCCAATTGGTGTGGCGCGCACCGCTAAGCAATACGATATTCCAGTTATTGCGATAGCGGGTAGCACGGCAAAAGATTGTGAGGTGGTGCATGAGCACGGTATCGATGCAGCTTACAGCGTAGTACTTGGTGCGACTGACCTGCCAACAGCTTTGAAAGAAGCGGCATTTAATGTCGAGATGACATCTCGCAACATCGCTGTTGCGATGGCGATGAACTTCAGCAAATAGTTTCCTTTACTACAAAAACAAAATGCCCACTCAATTGAGCGGGCATTTTTTATGTCATTCCACTAGCCGTGTATCTGTGCAGACAGGAATCGGCTAAAGGCTTGGTGAACGTTGCGAAAAGATCCCTGCCTGCGCAGGGATGACGTCGACTTAGGCGTATCAGGTCTTTTTAGAACTCGATGTTACGACCGAAGTTCATTGGCCAGTTTGTTGGGTTCTTTTTGCCTTCACGGATGTGGCGACACTCTGCCAACCATGTCAGTAGTTCCCAACCGAATGCTGCTGTTAGTAGCGCATCTTTCTCGTCAGAGTTCTTCTGAGGAGCAAATTCAGCAATATCAGCACCGACTAGGTTGATACGCTTAGTCGCACGAAGCTTACGGAAGATATCGTAGTACATGCGCGCAGTCACACCGAATGGATCTGGGCTTGAGTTTGCACTGTGATCGAGAAGATCTAGGCCATCTAGGTCAAACGTTAGGTATACTGGACGACCATCGCCTTGCTTCTCAAGGATCTGCTCAACAATGTAGTCGATGCCTAGGTCGTAGATTTCATCCGCTAGGAAGAAGTTACCACCAATCGCTTTCGCCTTACCTTGCTGTGATGCACACCAGCGACCACGCATACCAAGACTGACACTGGTAGATGGATCCATTGCACCTTCTGATGCGAGACGGCAGTACCAGTTACCTGAGTATGACTCGTAGTCAAAATCTTTGCGAGTCAGTAGGTCAAAGTGACCGTCAATGTG
This sequence comes from Vibrio wakamikoensis, assembly GCF_050337275.1. Classification (NCBI taxonomy): domain Bacteria; kingdom Pseudomonadati; phylum Pseudomonadota; class Gammaproteobacteria; order Vibrionales; family Vibrionaceae; genus Vibrio; species Vibrio wakamikoensis. Next base: position 229,788 of record NZ_JAKJST010000015.1, read on the forward strand.
GATTAGCGATACAGGGCCGTGAACTTTAGCCAGTGCCGCAGGACCTGGGTAAGCCACAGTGTGGTCACCACCAAAGAAGAATGGCGTGATACCGTGATTAATAACCATGTCATCAACAACTTCTTGCGCGGCACGCATTTCTTCATCTAGGTTGAATTGACCTAGGCCATCCCAGTTTCCGTAGTCGATGATGTTACACAGTTCGAACGGCATAGTGCCATCTTGGTGAATCATGCCCATACCCGTTTTTGATGCTTCACGGATAGCAGCAGGACCGAACTTGTGACCACCAGCGTTTGGTGAGCACTTATCCATGGTTAGACCGTACATTGCAATGTCAACGCCTTCGAAGCTGTTCACATATGGCGCACCAAATGCACCAACGTGCTGCTTACCTAGCAAACTAAATGCTTCAACGCCTTGCTCAGCCATGCGAGCTTGCATAGGAGCAATGTCTTCGTTGATGTAGAAATCCGCATCTGACTTGTTCCAGTAGATGTCTTGGTATAGGTCTAATTTCTCTTTCGCAATTTCAACACGTTTTGGCTTAAACATGGATAATTCCTCTAGTTATTGGAGCAACCGCTCAGGCGACTTCTCAAGATAGGGTTATTATAGTGGCTAAACTGGGATTTATTAATTACACTTCAGGACAGCAAAGTGACATTTCGGGACAACATCTGTGTATTCTTTGAACCACCAGCACTTTTTACAGGCGATTATTGGTCATTGGGAATCGATCGTACGCCAATCTCTAGGCCATGATTTCAACGCTCAGCAGATTTTACGTAAAGCCGACATCATGCGTATCAATCAAGGGCACTACCACCCAATCCAAGTCTCCCAGGTGCACCAACTGATCAATCTAACGGTAAACCAACTGCACATCGATGGACTGGGGCTGCGCATCGCAAAGCGACTCAAGCTACAAGATATGGGCGCCTGGGGCTATGCGATGATCAACTGTCAAAATATTAAGCAGTTGCTCGATACCGGGTTACAATTTTCGTTTGTGACCAAAGATTATGTGGATATTCATATTGGCTACGATAGCGAATGGGCTTACATCACCATTGTTGACCGCTCTGAAGGACGTTCTGCGCAGCACTATAATGTTGAAGAGTCTCTGTGCCACTACTACCTTGGACTCAAAAATTTTCTTGGCGACTTGTTCAAATCTCAATATGTTTTTGTCGATTTTTCCTACGAAGAGCCAAGTTACGCTCCATTGTATCGAGAGATATTTACCGACAACTTGAGTTTTAACGCCAACAACAATCAATTGCGCTTTCCCGTCAATTGGGTGCACCATGACATTACGCTACAACCCGCGATCATTGCTCATATCGCCACCGTGCAAAGCCAGCGACTCGACAATAGCCTCGACTCTCCGCTGAGCTACCAAATTCGCTTTAAACTACTCAGTCAAATGAAGTATGGCTTACCCACCATGGAAATGGTGGCAGACGACCTCAACATGACCTCTCGCACGCTTAGACGCAAACTCGAAGCGGAACACACCACCTTTAAGCAGCTGGTATTGGATACCCGAATGCAGCTTGCCAAAGAGTATTTGGCGAATTCCTCGCTGCCGATTGCTGAAATTGCAGAGCTACTCAACTACCACTCTGCACCACCCTTTTTTCGAGCGTTCAACAAGTTTGAGGGCTGTAGCCCAAAGCAATACAGACAGTCCGCCTCAAAATAACCCTACCAATCTCACTAAGCCAGTAACAGTTGGTTACAAGCAAAAAAAACCCAGTCCAAAGGACTGGGCTTAAAATCATGTGCGTATGATTTTCAATTATTTACGGATAGTTTCCGCAGCGCGCTCAGCGCCAACTTTCGCTTCCCACTTCGCGTTTAGCTCTTCGATTGAAGTGCCAGAACGCTCTAGGAAAGACTTGAAACCGTCCCAGTGAGCGTCCATTACTTGGTGCTCATCAGTTGCGTTTGCTAGTGCTTTTAGGCCCCACTCGTCTGGGATGTAAACATTGTCAAAGCCAGCGCGTGGACGGTTTTCTTTGATTGCTTTAACGAACATGTCGCTCTTACGCTTCACTTCTTCGATTGGGCCGAAGTGGCTTGGGTCGATAACTAGGATGTAAGAACCACCTACTGGACATGGCGCATCTTCCATAGTGAAGAAATCACTTGGTACTGCTGGAAGCTCAGGAGCAATCTTACCTTTCGGGTTGATGATTGCTGTCATTACTTCGTTCCAGATGTTTAGCGAGTAAAGACGTGGCGTTAGGAACGTCCATGGTGCTTTACAGTCAGCAACACGGCCGTAACCTTCAATTAGAGAACCCCATTTACGCGCGTCAGCCGTTAGCTCACCAGTATCTTGGTCAACTAGAGCTGCAACGTGTAGGTCGCGGTCATTTACGATAGCATCACAGATGTGAGAGTCGTAACCTTCACCGATCATGATAGACGTTACTAGAGGTAGCTCTTCACCGCCTACTAGTGCAGCATCGAACGGAGGGCAAGACATTGCTGGATCCATACCGCCGAATGGTGCGTTTAGAGGTACAGAGTTGTTTGAAGACATTGCGAACATGCCTTCTTTCATTGCCATCTGTGTGTAGTTAGAGAAGTTACCGCCGTCACAGTGGTCGTAACCAAATACGATAGAGATACCGTGCTTGCGAGCTTTCTCGATAGCTGTTTGTGCCATTAGAGTACAAACATAGTGACCAGAAGACTTCTTACCGTTGTAAACTGCCCAAGTATCGCCTTCAGACTCGATTTCCGGCGTAGTAGATGGATCTAGGATACCAGCTTCGTAAGGGATCGTAACCGCTTCGATTACACCAAGACCTTGGTGTAGTTTACCTTGCAGGCCACCTACTAGTAGGTTGTGCGCTAGGATATCTGCGTGAGTTTGGTCAGCACCGATGTGCTTCCAAGATTCAGAAACGATGAATGAGAAATACTCGTTGTTAAACGTAGTAGTAGGGCTGGTCACTTTAGCCATGATCTTTTCCTCTAGTAAGTAGGGATACGTTTTATTGAACTGTTATCACTTTAGCGCATCTGAGCTAATTCATAAGTAACATACTGGATACTGTTACTCCACCGTTACCCATTTTAGTTAACCTACTCACAAAAATCAGGTACAAAAAAAGCCGCTCTTTTCAGAGCGGCTTCATTAAATAGTCTTAAAAATCAGCGATTAAGCTTGACCTTTAACTTCTTTAAGACCGTTGTAAGGTGCTTTTTCACCTAGAGCTTCTTCGATACGAATTAGCTGGTTGTACTTAGCAACACGGTCAGAACGGCTCATAGAACCAGTCTTGATTTGACCTGCAGCTGTACCTACCGCTAGGTCAGCGATAGTTGCATCTTCAGTTTCGCCAGAACGGTGAGAGATTACAGCTGTGTAACCTGCGTCTTTAGCCATCTTGATAGCAGCTAGAGTCTCAGTTAGAGAACCGATTTGGTTGAACTTGATAAGGATAGAGTTAGCTACGCCTTTCTCGATACCTTCAGCAAGGATCTTAGTGTTAGTAACGAATAGGTCGTCACCTACTAGTTGAAGCTTGTCACCTAGTAGTTCAGTTTGGTGCTTGAAGCCATCCCAGTCAGACTCGTCTAGACCGTCTTCGATAGAAACGATTGGGAAGTTGTTCGCTAGCTCAGCTAGGTAGTGGTTAAACTCTTCAGAAGAGAAAGTTTTACCTTCGCCTTTCATGTTGTAGATGCCAGCTTCTTTGTCGAAGAACTCAGATGCTGCACAGTCCATAGCTAGAGTCACGTCTTTACCTAGTTCGTAACCAGCAGCTGCAACAGCTTCTGCGATAACTTCTAGAGCTTCAGCGTTAGACTTAAGGTTAGGAGCGAAACCACCTTCGTCGCCAACTGCAGTGCTGTAGCCTTTAGACTTAAGAACTTTAGCTAGGTTGTGGAATACTTCAGCACCTACACGTAGACCTTCTTTAAGAGTCTTAGCACCAACTGGTTGGATCATGAACTCTTGGATGTCAACGTTGTTGTCTGCGTGCTCACCACCGTTGATGATGTTCATCATTGGTAGAGGCATAGAGAACTGACCAGCAGTACCGTTTAGTTCAGCGATGTGCTCGAACAAAGGCATGCCTTTAGCCGCTGCAGCCGCTTTAGCGTTTGCTAGAGAAACAGCTAGGATAGCGTTCGCGCCGAACTTAGACTTGTTTTCAGTACCGTCTAGGTCGATCATTACTTGGTCAACGTCAGCTTGAGCTTTAGCGTCTTTACCAACTAGAGCTTCAGCGATTGCACCGTTCACAGCTTCAACAGCTTTAAGAACACCTTTACCTAGGAAACGTGCTTTGTCGCCGTCACGTAGCTCAAGAGCTTCGCGAGAACCAGTAGATGCGCCAGATGGAGCCGCAGCCATACCTACGAAACCGCCTTCTAGGTGAACTTCAGCTTCAACAGTTGGGTTACCACGTGAGTCGATGATTTCACGACCTAGAACTTTAACGATCTTAGACATTAATGTTTCCTCTCATTAAATATAAATGTCAAATTTAGGGCAGCCGCACAACCTTCGCTGCCGCCCGTATCCTTTTTACTTTTCTTCAGTACCGCGCTGGTATTCACCTGCTGCCTTAACAAAGCCAGAGAATAGTGGGTGACCATCGCGTGGTGTTGAAGTGAATTCTGGGTGGAACTGCGCAGCAACAAACCATGGGTGTGCTGGGTTCTCGATCACTTCAACCAGTTTCTTGTCTGCTGATAGACCAGAAACTTTTAGACCTGCTTTTTCAATCTGAGGACGAAGTACATTGTTGACTTCATAGCGGTGACGGTGACGCTCGTGGATCTTCGCATTGCCGTATAGTTCGTACGCTTTCGTTCCTTTTTCAAGGTGACATAGCTGGGAACCTAGACGCATTGTACCGCCAAGATCAGAGGTTTCAGTACGTTCTTCAACTTTACCTTCACCATCAACCCACTCTGTGATCAAGCCTACCACAGGGTATTTCGTCTCTTTGTTAAATTCTGTTGAATGTGCGCCTTCCATACCCGCTACGTTACGAGCGTATTCAATAAGCGCAACTTGCATCCCTAGACAGATACCTAGATAAGGTACTTTGTTCTCACGAGCGTATTTCGCAGCAAGGATCTTACCTTCAATACCGCGGTCACCGAAGCCACCTGGAACAAGAATAGCGTCTAGACCTGCTAGTGCTTCTTCGCCTTTGCTCTCAACATCTTGTGAGTCAACGTACTTGATCTTCACGTTCAGACGGTTCTTAAGACCCGCGTGCTTAAGCGCTTCGTTTACCGATTTGTACGCATCTGGAAGCTCAATGTACTTACCAACCATACCAATAACAACGTCTGCTGTTGGGTTCGCTTCTTCGTAGATAACCTGTTCCCACTCAGATAGGTCTGCTTCTGGAGCGGTGATACCAAAGCGAGTACAAACAAGATCGTCAAGACCTTGTGCTTTAATCAACTGAGGGATCTTGTAGATAGAATCTACGTCCTTCATTGAGATTACCGCTTTCTCTTGTACGTTACAGAACAGAGCAATCTTCTTACGCTCGTTTGCAGGGATCGCACGATCACTACGACAAACAAGAATATCTGGTTGGATACCGATAGATAGAAGCTCTTTCACCGAGTGTTGCGTTGGCTTAGTTTTCACTTCGCCTGCAGCCGCTAGGTAAGGAACTAGAGTCAGGTGCATGAACATTGCACGCTCACGACCAAGCTCAACCGCTAGCTGACGGATTGCTTCCATAAATGGTAGAGATTCGATATCACCAACTGTGCCACCAACTTCAACGATCGCAACGTCGTGGCCTTCAGAGCCAGCAATGACACGATCTTTAATAGCGTTTGTGATGTGTGGGATAACCTGAATAGTCGCACCTAGGTAGTCACCACGACGCTCTTTACGTAGAACGTCAGCGTAAACACGACCAGCAGTAAAGTTGTTGCGTTTTGTCATCTTGGTACGGATGAAACGCTCGTAGTGACCAAGGTCCAGGTCAGTTTCAGCGCCATCTTCCGTGACAAACACTTCACCGTGCTGAGTTGGGCTCATTGTGCCCGGATCAACGTTGATGTAAGGGTCAAGCTTCATCATGGTCACTTTAAGACCACGTGCTTCTAAAATTGCTGCAAGAGATGCTGCTGCAATACCTTTACCTAGAGAGGATACTACCCCGCCAGTAACAAAAATATAATTTGTCGTCATGTTTAACCTGAAGTTGGTTGAATGAGGGAAAATGGATTTCTTCTGGACGGGATGCAAATATACCAGAAGCCCATTACCGCCACAACGTGAAACTTATCACATTCAAAATTTTTATTTTTTGCTTCAAATCAATAGTAGAAACGTACACCAGTGAGAAGCCGTTCACAAATCCGAGCAGTTTTCTTGTTTTTTTACATCATTCCAAAACGCATCCAGCTCTTGAAGACTAAAGTCTGTCAGTAACTTACCTTCACCCGCAGCACGCGTTTCTACACCCTTAAATCGGCGAGAAAATTTGTCGTTGGCTTTTCTTAGCGCCACTTCAGGTTCTTTCTTCAAATGGCGCGCAAGATTCACTACTGCAAACAAAAGATCGCCCACTTCTTCTTCCAGTTTATCTTCGTTTACATCGACTTGAATCGCTTCTTCAACGACTTCTTCAATCTCCTCTTGAACCTTCTCGACCACCGGCCCAAGTGCATCCCAATCGAAGCCAAATTTTGCGCAACGTTTCTGTATTTTGTTGGCTTTAGAAAGCGCAGGAAGCGACTGTGGTATTGAGTCTAGAATACTTTGCGCGGTTTTGCCTAGTTGCGCTTTTTCCTTCTGTTTCTCAACCTCCCAGTTGGCATTGATCGCCGCTTCATCTTCAAACTCAACGTCAGAAAAAACGTGCGGGTGGCGGCGTGTGAGCTTCTCGTTAAGCCCTTCTACTACCTCATTAAAATCAAACAAGCCCTGCTCTTTGGCCATCTGACTGTAGAAGATGACTTGGAAAAGTAAGTCGCCCAACTCTTCTTTTAGGTTCGGCCAATCTTTGTTGTGAATCGCATCGACAACCTCAAAGGTTTCTTCGATGGTGTGAGGAACAATGGTTTCGAAGGTTTGTTTTCTGTCCCATGGGCAGCCTTTTTCTTCATCGCGGAGCTGCGCCATGATGGTGAGGAGTTGGTCTATAGGTTGGGTCATGTTAAGTTCCTGGTTACGACAAGGGCGAGTGTGGTAGCACTCGCCCTTGGTTGTGTTTTTTTGGTTGGGAGCGCGTGGTTTTTTACCCCTCCCAGCCTCCCCTTATTAAGGGGAGGAGCATACTGGCTCGCTGCGCATCGCCTTACAAAATACGATGCGACGCTAGGAGCTAGTATAGGTTCTCCCCCTTAATAAGGGGGAGCTAGAGGGGGTAAAATCGCCAAGCTTAAAATAGTACGCTAAACTACCCCAACCGCTTCACATTCATCACATCTTTAATCTGCTCAATACGCTTAGTCACGCGCGACAACACCTCAATATTGTTCACTTCCAGATCAAAGTCCATGATAGATAGCTGACGCTTGTAATCACTGCGGCTCTTCATGCTGGTCACCTTGATCTTTTCGTTGGTCAACAAAGCGGTGATGTCTTTAAGTAGACCACCACGCTCCATCGCCTCAACACGAATTGTCAAAATGTATGAACCAACAAACCCGTTACCCCAAACCGTATCGATAATACGCTCTGGCGCGTGGTGGCTGAGCTCTTCTAACTGCTCACAGTCGGCGCGGTGCACTGAGATGCCGCGTCCTTGGGTAATGTAGCCTTTTATCTGATCACCTGGAATTGGCTGACAGCAGCGCGCTAAGTGAGTCATAAGGTTATCAACCCCCTCCACCACTACCGCATCTTTATGCGGGCGACTTTGCGCTGGCGCTTTGTTTTCTGACTCTTGCAGCTTCTCAAGCGCTTGCTGATCTTCTTCTTCCGCGGTTGGCTTGTTTACCAAGGCGTTGATGTGGTTGATGATCTGGTTGATACGCAGATCGCCACTGCCGATACCTACATACAGCTCATCCGCAGAGTTTACGTTGAAGCGCTTCAGGGCGTATTGCTCAGCGTCTTTAAGTGTAGCTCCGATCTTGGCCAGTTCAGCCTCAAGGATCTCACGACCCGCTTCGAGATTCTTCTCGCGGCTTTGCTTTCTAAACCACGCATTGATCTTCGCGCGCGCTCGACCAGAGTGTACAAAACCCGTTGACGGATTGAGCCAGTCACGAGATGGGTTAGGTTCTTTCGCCGTGATGATTTCAACCTGATCACCCATTGCTAGCTTGTGGGTAAACGGAACAATACGTCCAGCTACCTTAGCGCCAATGCATCGGTGTCCCACTTCAGAGTGAATGTGGTAGGCAAAATCAAGCGGTGTCGCGCCCATTGGTAGGTCGACCACATCACCGCGTGGAGTAAATGCATAGACGCGATCATCAAACACCTGACTACGAAGCTCATCAAGCATCTCGCCAGAGTCTGACATTTCCTCTTGCCAGTCGAGTAACTTACGCAGCCAAGTGATCTTCTCATCGTATCCGCTGCGGCCACTACTGCCGCCTTCCTTGTACTTCCAGTGCGCAGCAACACCCAACTCGGAGTCTTCGTGCATCTGCTTAGTGCGGATTTGGATTTCAATGGTTTTACCTTCTGGCCCCAAGATCACAGTATGAATCGATTGGTAACCATTCGGTTTTGGGTTGGCGACGTAATCGTCGAACTCACTAGGTAAGTGTTTATATTTGGTATGCACGACGCCCAGTGCCGCGTAGCAGTCTTGCAAACGCTCGGCGATGATTCGCACCGCACGCACGTCAAACAGCTCATCAAAATCCAGACTCTTCTTCTGCATCTTACGCCAGATGCTGTAGATGTGCTTTGGACGACCACTCACTTCTGCAAGGATACTAGAGGCTTGCATCTCACTGGTGAGGTCATCAACAAAGTCTTTGATGTATTGCTCACGGACGATACGACGCTCGGAAAGCTGCTTGGCAATTTGTTTGTAGGTATCTGGCTGCTGGTAGCGGAAGGCGTAGTCTTCGATTTCCCATTTGAGCTGACCGATACCCAGACGGTTAGCGAGTGGTGCGTAAATGTTGGCACACTCTTTTGCGGCCGCACGGCGCACGTCATCTGACTCATCTTTCACTTCACGTAGGTTACAGATACGCTCCGCAAGCTTAATCACCACGCAGCGGAAGTCGTCTACCATCGCAAGTAGCATGCGACGTACATTATCGACCTGTCCCGACGCCTCAGAGTCTTCAAGGGTGACATTGAGCTGACCGATGGCGGCCATTTCTTCAACGCCGTCGATCAGTTTGATGATTTCTTTACCGTAGTTTTCTTCTAGTAGCTCACGATCGTAAAGGCCACTAGAGACGACTGGATAGAGCTGTGCTGCCACCAACGTGGCTTTATCCATAGACAGGGTAATGAGGATTTCATTCATCTCTCTCCCGCGCCACAACAGCAAGGCCCCTTGCTCACTATCGGCAACGATTTCCTCACACTGACGGTAAACGTCTTTCAATCTTTTTGAGGTGTTTTTATCTTGCTTAAGTGACGCAATCCAATTATCCAAATTGAACTGCTCTTCTGGGTTCAAATGCGCGCTTCTTACCGCAACCATTTCTTTTTCTTCCTAGTTTATTGGTTCGCTAACCTATCCCAGTTAGCGTTATTACTATGACATCTGCATTATTTTTCAAACAACGCCATCGACTCAAGATGACTGGTATGAGGGAACATATCCATCATACCCAAACGAGTCAATGTATAGCCTTGTTCGAGTAGGCTCTGACTGTCTCTCGCAAGGGTAGCAGGATTGCAAGAAACATAAAGGACACGTGTCGCACCTAATGCGGAAACTTGGTCCACTACACCGCTCGCACCCGCTCTCGCTGGGTCTAACAAAATCTTATCAAACTGCTGGGATGCCCAAGGCTGCTGCGACAGCTCTTGTTCCAAATTCGCCTGATAAAATTCGACATTCGAAAGGCCATTAAGTTTCGCGTTGTCCGCCGCCCAATCGACCATGTCTTGTACCCCTTCAACACCAACCACATGGGCGCTTTGCTTAGCAAGCGGCAAGGTAAAATTGCCGAGGCCACAGAACAGGTCTAGTACGCGTTCGGTTGACTCTGGTGCTAGCCATTCAAGCGCTTGAGCCACCATACGCGCATTAATCGCTTGGTTAACTTGAATAAAGTGCGATGGCAAAAATGGCAGCTTCACGCCGACTTCGCCATAAAACGGCTGCTCGCCGACGACTCTATCGAGCTGATTTGCTTCTGGCATAAGGTAGAGCGTCACGCCGGCTTGCTCTGCAAATGCTTTCAAACGCGCTTGGTCTTTACCAGTCAAAGGCTTGGTATGACGAATTACCGCAACCGGCTCAGCGTCACCAAGCACAAGTTCAAGGTGTCCCAAAGTCGCTGGCTGCTTGAAGTCAGCAAAAATACTACGTAGCTGAGGGATCAAAGCATTGAGCTTGTCATCAAGCACAGGGCAATGGTCGACATCGACAATCTGATTGCTCTGCTTACGGCGAAAGCCCATCACTAGACCGCGCTGCTTCTCGAGGTGGATACTAAGCCTTGCTCGGCGGCGATAACCTAGCCCTTCGCCAGTAATGGATGGGGATAAATCCAGCGTTTGGCCGGCAAACTTTGTCATCAACTGCGACAATACGCGCTCTTTGTTGGTAATTTGTGCTTCGCGCTCTAAGTGCTGTTGATTACAACCACCACACTCATTGTAGTGCGGGCAAAATGGTTCAACACGCTGCTCAGCGGGCTTGAGTATTTTGATGAGATTCGCTTTAGCAAATTTGGCTTTGCTTTCGGTCAGCTGCACCAACACCTTCTCATCCGCAAGCGCGCCCTCAACAAACACTGGTTTGTTGTTGAGGTAGCCGATACCGGCACCGTGGTGATCCATGCGTTCAATTTGCACTTCTTGGTGCTTTTTGGAGAAAGAGGTTTTCTTTGTTGGTTTAAAAAAACGTGCCATGACCAATTCCAAGGCAAAGCATTAATGCTTTGCGCCTATAAAATATTGTTAGAGTTTCACTATTCTGGGTCTGAATGATTGTCGAACAGCGCTGCTTTGATTAAGCTTACGTCATCTTGAGGATGCAATACTGGGTATTGTCCCATATCCCCCCATCAGATGACACTCTGTTGGTAAATAATGATGTCGAATTAACATGACCAGATACGGCCTTCGCGCTCGCGTAATCACATTAACCTTGGCACCGACCCTTATCATCGGTCTTCTTCTTAGTGCCTTTTTCTCATATAACCGTTATCACGACCTTGAGTCACAGGTACTTAATGCTGGTTCAAGTATTATTGAACCGCTAGCGATTGCCAGTGAGCAGGGGCTTGTGAATCAAAACCGAGAGTCGGTCAGACGCCTGATTAGTTACGCGCACCGTAAAAACTCCAAGTTTGTCCGCAGTATCGCCGTCTTCGACGCTTCTCATGAGCTGTTTGTTACCTCCAACTTTCATCCAAATTTCGACACGCTGACGTTTCCCAAGGACAAACCCATCCCGTTTCTTAGCTCCTCTGAGTTTGGCGACAACACCTTAATTCTCAGAGCTCCTGTGATTGCAGAGAGTCAGCTCGCGACCGATGCCCGAGAGCTAACCCCCACAAGTCAAATGCTTGGCTACGTGGCGATTGAGCTTGACCTATCCTCGCTGCGATTGCAGCAGTATCAGGAGGTCTTCTCGGCCATCTTGGTTTTGGTGCTAGGGCTTATTCTGTCCGGCATCTTTGCCTATCGTTTGATGTATGACGTCACTCGCCCTATCTCACACATGAAAAACATGGTGGATCGCATCCGCCGAGGTCATCTGGATGTGCGTATTGAAGGCAAAATGCACGGTGAACTCGACTCGCTAAAAAATGGTATCAACGCCATGGCAGTATCACTGTCTGAATACCACGTGGAGATGCAGCACAGTATCGACCAAGCCACCTCAGACCTTCGTGAGACGCTTGAGCAGCTTGAAATCCAGAACGTGGAACTCGACATCGCTAAAAAGCGCGCTCAAGAAGCTGCTCGGGTGAAATCTGAGTTCTTGGCCAACATGTCTCACGAGCTACGTACACCGCTCAACGGCGTGATTGGCTTTACCCGTCAGATGCTAAAAACTCAACTCACCAACAGCCAGACTGATTACCTACAGACTATCGAAAAATCGGCCAACAACCTGCTCAACATCATCAACGATATTCTCGACTTCTCGAAGCTTGAAGCGGGTAAACTGGCGCTAGAAAACATCCCATTTGAGTTCCAAGACAGCTTAGATGAAGTGGTTGCTCTGCAAGCCACCAGCGCCCACGAAAAAGGCCTTGAGCTGACGTTGAAAGTGGATCCGAAAATCCCAAGCGGCCTAGTCGGCGACCCGCTGCGTATTCAACAGATCTTAACTAACCTAGTTGGCAACTCGATTAAGTTTACCGAGCGCGGCAATATCGACATTTCGGTGGAGCTAAAAAGCAGTAAAGAGGATCGTGTCGAGCTGCAATTTATGGTTCGCGATACCGGTATCGGCATCTCCGAACGCCAGCAAGCGCAGCTGTTCCAAGCGTTTAGTCAAGCCGATGCAAGTATCTCAAGACGTTATGGCGGCACCGGTCTTGGTCTGGTTATTACCCAGAAATTAGTTGGTCAAATGGGCGGTGATATTAGCCTCACCAGTCGCCTGCACCAAGGCTCTACATTCTGGTTTACCGTGAAACTCAGCTCAACCGACATTCCAATGCTCGACCCTATCGACCCTGCAGTTATCCATAACAAGCGACTACTGCTGGTAGAGCCGAACATGCAAGCAGCGTCGGTGCTGCAACAAACGCTTACCAACGAAGGCGTGATGGTCACCTACCGCTCTACATTGCCAGAGCGTGTCGAGTCGTTCGATTACATTATTGTTTGCTTACCGACCAATGAAGAAGTGCCGCTCGCAGTCATTGAAGAGTGGATCACACGCTGCAAACAATCGACGTCAAACATCATCATAGGTACGGCTAGCACCCAGTTGGCACTGTCAGATTACCTGATGCAAACGCACCAAGTGCAATGTTTGACTAAACCCCTGTCACGCAAAAAGCTGCTGCAATCGTTAGTCGATAAACAGCCTGCTCAGCTAGCGCCTGCAGTCGAGGTGATTTCAACAGAAAAACGCAGCCTCAACGTCATGGCTGTAGACGATAACCCAGCAAACCTTAAGCTTATCACTGCGCTGCTCTCTGAGCGCGTCGAAACCGTGGTGTCTTGCACGAGAGGTCAGGCTGCAGTGCAAAAAGCGCAAGAACAGCACTTTGATATCGTGTTCATGGATATTCAGATGCCGCAAATGGATGGCGTGACGGCTTGTAAGCTCATTAAAGAGACTCAGCAAAACGCAGCCACACCTGTGGTTGCGGTAACGGCTCACGCAATGAGTGGTGAACGTGACCGCCTACTTTCAGAAGGCATGGACGACTATCTCACCAAGCCGATTGATGAAACTATGCTACTTCAGGTACTCAACAAATGGGTGCCTGTGCGCCCAGCAGAGCCGGAAGCCTGCTTAGACTTTGTCGCCCCTACCGATGTTAGCGCTGCGGCTGAAGCCACACCTATCGTGGTGGAAAAGCCAACATCACAAGTCATTGACTGGAATGCAGCGCTTAAACAAGCAGCCAATAAAGAAGACCTCGCCATCGATATGCTACAAATGTTGGTCGACTTTATCCCTGAGGTGGGTGAGCTTGCCGACAACATACTCGACAATGGCTTTGACGACGTGGATCAAGTGATCCACCTAATCCATAAGCTGCATGGCAGCTGCTCATACTGCGGTGTACCACGACTCAAATCCATCTGTGCGACGATAGAGAAAGCCCTGCGTGCGGGGGACAGTCTGGAAGACATTGAGCCTGAACTGTTTGAACTGCAAGATGAGATGGAGAAGGTGTTGAAAAGTTCTGAGTTATATCTGAAGGGAAAAGAAGAGTCGGGATCTTAGATTCCAACGCCTAGATCGTTCTAGCTTTCTAATATAACCGTTGCAACAGCGTAGTGTCGCTCATCAGAAATAGAGAGGTGGTTAGAGACCACCCCCATAGAAGCCGCAATCTGTGCGGCTTTTTTATTGAGCGTTAGGATGGGCTTGCCGTGCTCATCGTTGGACACTTCAAAGTCGTGAAATGTCACCCCATGGGCAATACCGGTACCGAGCGCCTTAGAGGCGGCTTCTTTGACAGCAAAGCGCTTCGCTAGAAAGCGCCCTTGTTGCTTTAGATTTTGGAACTGAATCAGTTCATTGTCAGTCAAGATACGCTTAGCAAACGCCTCACCCGTTCGTGATAACGCCTTTTCTACACGCTCGATTTCCGCAATGTCTGTTCCAAGCCCTAAGATTGCCACTCAATATAGCCTCTACTCGTTATTTACCGCGCGCGGATTAACCGTGGCGCGCCGCTTCCATGACCGCTTTCATGTCGGCAACGGCTTTATGAAGACCATCAAACACAGCGCGGCCAATAATTGAGTGACCAATGTTCAACTCGTAGATCTCTGGCAATGCCGCGATAGGACCAACGTTGTGGTAAGTCAGGCCGTGACCCGCGTTAACCGTGATACCGATGTCAGCCGCGTAGCTTGCACCAGCCGCGATCTTCTTCAGTTCGTCTTGTTGATCCTCTTCGGTTTCTGCATCCGCGTAGTGACCGGTGTGAAGTTCGATAAATGGCGCACCTGCTGCTTTCGACGCATCGATCTGCTCGCGGTCAGCATCGATAAACAGAGACACTTTAATGCCAGCTGCCGTAAGCTTCTCTGTCGCTGCTTTGATTTTCTCAAACTGACCTTTAACGTCTAGACCACCTTCAGTAGTAAGTTCTTCACGCTTCTCTGGTACCAGACACACGAATTCAGGCTTAGTTTTTAACGCGATGTCGATCATCTCATCGGTCACTGCCATTTCTAGGTTCATGCGAGTCTGAAGCGTTTCACGCAAGATACGCACGTCGCGGTCTAGAATGTGGCGGCGGTCTTCACGAAGGTGAATCGTGATGCCGTCGGCACCGGCACGCTCAGCAATTTCTGCTGCGTGTACTGGGTCTGGATACTTAGTACCGCGAGCATTACGTAGGGTCGCGATATGGTCAATATTGATACCTAAAAGGATAGAACTCATCGATGATTACTCCATGATCAGGACTGCTTCACTCGAAACAGCTCCCTGCTTTTTAATGGTTTTCCGCCAAGATACGGCTTTAATGCTATGCGTGTAAAGCGTTTTGCCGCTTGTAACTGTGTTTTACTCAGGAAACGTCGCTCACTGATGGCAATGAGCTCTTCACCTAAAAAGGTCAGGTTGTCTCTCCGCACACTGGCAATGAATCCCTTCTGCTCCCGATAACGATAAGTCATTGTCGGATCTATAGGTTCGCCGGTACCAGCACAATGCAAGAAGTCTACACCGTATCCCATTGCAGAAAGGAGAGCGAGTTCAAAACGCCGCAAGGCAGGTTCAGGATTGGTATTATGGGCGAGCTCTGTTAAAGCTTGAAGATAGTCGTGAAATAATTCAGGAAACGGGATCTCACTTGCCAACACGCGAGCAATCAGCTCATTCACGTACATGGCAGAATAGAGGTTCACACCGGTTAACGGCAGACCAAGACTGATGGCTTCCGCTTGCCTCAATGTCTTCATTGAGCCATTGCCGGACCACTTTAACAGTAATGGGGTAAAAGGCTGTAGAGCGCCTTTGAGGTTCGAGCGCTTACTTCGAGCGCCTTTGGAAAGCAGCGTGACGCGACCAAATTCCTCACTAAATACATCGAGTATTAAGCTCGATTCACTGTAAGGTCTTCGATGCAAAACAAAGCAGCGTTGCAATCCATCCATAGGTCATATTCTGTCTAAAAGGGATCAGAGCGGCTGGTGCCACTCTGATCTACGGTATTATTTATTTTCGATATCGTCGATGTAGCCAAGAGAGCGCAGCGCACGCTCATCATCAGCCCAACCTGATTTCACTTTTACCCAGGTCTCTAGATACACTTTACGATCGAACAGCTCTTCCATATCAAGACGAGCTTCACGGCCGATAGTTTTGATTTTCTCGCCACCCTTACCGATCACCATCTTCTTCTGGCCACTACGCTCAACAAGAATCAGCGCATTGATGTGGAAACCATCCGTATCAGGGTTGTAATCAAAGCGTTCAACCTCAACCGTCACCGAGTAAGGGAGCTCGTCACCCGTGAATCGCATCAGCTTTTCACGCAGAATTTCAGACGCCATGAAACGTTGAGAACGGTCAGTCACGTACTCTTCAGGGAAGTGGTGAACCGCTTCAGGAAGGTGGTTGCGAACGTGTTGACGAATCACGTCGATGTTTTTGCCGTGCTTAGCCGAAATCGGCACTACATCAACAAATTCCATTTTCTTGGTCATCTCTTGCATGTGCAGCATTACGTCGTTGCGATCTTTGACGTTGTCTACTTTGTTGATACATAAGATAACCGGGAAATTTGATTTACGTAGCTTGTTCAGCACCATCTCATCATCGTCAGTCCACTGCGTGCCATCAACAAGGAATAGCACTAAGTTCACATCACTTAAAGAGCTGTTTGCCGCACGGTTCATTAGACGGTTGATCGCGCGCTTCTCTTCAATGTGCAGACCCGGAGTGTCCACATAAATCGCTTGGTAGTCACCTTCGGTGTCCACACCCATGATGCGGTGACGCGTTGTCTGCGGTTTACGTGAGGTGATCGAGATTTTCTGTCCTAAGATGCGGTTTAGCAGCGTCGACTTACCCACGTTAGGGCGACCCACAATAGCGATAAAACCACAGTGTTGATCACCTGTGCTTTCTTGAGTTTCAGAGCTCGTTGACTCACTTGACGAAGCGAAGTACGCATCGAGATCGAATTCTTGATCAGAGTTTGGTTTATCAGACATTGGTCAGTTTCTCTAGAGCCAGTTCCGCAGCCGCTTGTTCTGCCTTGCGGCGGCTGGTGCCTTTGCCGATAACAGGCTTATCCACACCTGCTATTTCACAGGAAACGGTAAACTCTTGGTTATGCGCTTCCCCTTTAATATTAGTCACTGTATAGACAGGGAGTGGTTTTCTTCGACCTTGTAGAAACTCTTGTAGGCGAGTTTTCGGATCTTTTTGCGACACACCGGGCTGGATCGCTTCAAGGCGCGACTGATACCAGCTCAATACAATACCGCGAACCATCTCGACATCGCTATCAAGATAAATTGCACCAATGATCGCTTCAACAGCATCAGCCAAGATGGAGTCACGACGGAATCCGCCACTTTTCAGCTCGCCTGGACCTAATTTTAAGTAATCTCCCAAGACGAATTCACGCCCTAGCTCAGCCAGAGTGTTACCTCTAACCAAGGTGGCACGCATTCGACTCATGTCCCCTTCGTTTACCTTAGGAAAACGATGGTAAAGATCGTCAGCAATGACAAAACTTAAAATTGAATCGCCCAGAAATTCTAGTCGTTCGTTATGGTTGCCGTGGGCGCTGCGGTGAGTCAGCGCCAGCATCAACAGCTCGCTATCATTGAACTGATAGCCGAGCTTTTTTTCTAAAAGTTTAATAGGAGAATTCATGCTCTCTCGTTCAGTCTATTCCACCGATGCGATTAAATCTGACACCAGTTGGGATCCATGTAGGCAGAATGCTATCTGCACCACGTTCAAATTCGAAGCTAATCCAAATGCCCACGGCTTTGCCTACTAGGTTGCCTTCTGGCACAAAGCCCCAGTAACGACTGTCGGCACTATTGTCACGGTTATCACCCATCACAAAGTACTGACCTTCTGGCACAACCCATTCGTTCACGCCGTTGCGAGGCTGATATTGATCAACACGGTCGCGACGCAGTGGATTCACCAGTACTTGGTGACCGACTTCACCCAGCTTTTCATCCATTTGGATAAGCGGGATACCATTTTGGATAAACGGACTGTCTTGGACATTAGACAGCTTAACCGGCTTACAGCTTGACTCACCAGGACGCTGAATACAGATATCCTTACGAGCGCTGTAACGAACCGTATCACCCGGCAGGCCAACCACACGCTTAATGTAGTCAATGTTTGGCTGCGGTGGGTACTTAAATACGACAACATCGCCTCGCTCAGGTTTGCCAGTTTCAACCAACTGAGTTCGCCATACTGGATCTTTTAGTCCATAGGCATACTTCTCAACTAGGATGAAATCACCAACCAGTAGTGTTGGCATCATTGAGCCTGATGGGATTTGGAACGGTTCGTAGATGAACGAACGCAGCACCAAAACAAAGGCAATTACAGGGAAAATTGAAACACTATTCTCAACAAACCAAGATGGAGCGACCGCTTTGTTTGCTGTCTCTTCATCAATTTGATTTGCTTGCGCTTGGATACCCGCCAGCTTCTGCTGACGCTGCTTTCTCAATACGAGCTTATCCAAAACCCAAACAACACCAGTCACTAACGTCACGATGACGAGGATCAATGAGAAGGTATTAGCCATTCAATTCCCTTAATTTTCGTATCTTTAAAAATAACGAAAGTGAAAGCACTCACTGAGCACTTTCACTTCTGCTGTATTATGTCGCCACGTCAGGCAAAAGGATTAGTCTTTGCCTACGTGTAGAATCGCAAGGAACGCTTCTTGAGGCAGCTCGACGTTACCGATCTGCTTCATACGCTTCTTACCTTCTTTCTGTTTCTTCAACAGTTTCTTCTTACGGCTCACGTCACCACCGTAACATTTCGCGATTACGTTTTTACGTAACTGTTTCACAGTAGAACGCGCAATGATGTGGTTACCGATCGCAGCCTGAATCGCAATATCGAACATCTGACGAGGGATGAACTCTTTCATCTTCTCAACCAATTGGCGACCACGAGTCTGAGATTGATCTTTGTGAGTAATGATTGCTAGTGCGTCTACCGTATCGCCGTTCAGCAGTACGTCCACACGCACCATGTTCGACGCTTCAAAACGCTGGAAGTTGTAGTCCAGTGATGCATAACCACGAGACGTCGACTTCAGACGATCAAAGAAGTCGAGTACGACTTCTGCCATCGGGATATC
The DNA here is from genome assembly GCF_050337275.1 of Vibrio wakamikoensis. NCBI lineage: Bacteria > Pseudomonadati > Pseudomonadota > Gammaproteobacteria > Vibrionales > Vibrionaceae > Vibrio > Vibrio wakamikoensis. The sequence goes on from NZ_JAKJST010000015.1 coordinate 248,907, forward strand.
GTAAGTCACAGCAACTTGATTACCGTGATAAACCATATCTACCTGAGAGCCACGTTTCTCAACACAAAGCGTAATGACGTTACCTAGGTAATCTGATGGTACCAGGATATTACAACGCGCAATTGGCTCACGGATTTCTTCGATATCGTTGATTGCCGGCAGTTTCGCTGGACTATCAACATAGTGAAGTGAACCGTCAGTTTTCTCTACTTCGTAAACTACCGTCGGCGCTGTCGTAATCAGGTCTAGGTCGTATTCACGCTCTAAACGCTCTTGGATGATCTCCATGTGAAGCATACCCAAGAAGCCACAACGGAAACCGAAACCAAGTGCAGCTGAACTTTCTGGCTCATAGAACAGTGACGCATCGTTTAGGCTAAGTTTGCCTAGTGCATCGCGGAAGTTTTCGTAATCATCAGACGATACAGGGAATAGACCCGCGTATACCTGAGGTTTTACTTTTTGGAAGCCTGGTAGTGCAACTTCACAGCCATTCTTAGCCGTAGTCAGTGTATCACCTACTGGCGCGCCAAGGATGTCTTTGATACCACATACAACCCAGCCAACTTCACCAGTGTTAAGCTCTGTCGTGTCAATCTGCTTTGGTGTGAAAATACCTAAACGATCTACACCCCAAACTTGCCCAGTGCTCATCACTTTGATCTTGTCATTCTTCTTCAGTTTGCCGTTTTTAATACGAACCAAAGAAACAACACCTAAGTAGTTATCGAACCAAGAGTCAATGATAAGCGCTTGCAGTGGATCTTCTGGGTTGCCTTCTGGCGCTGGGATCGCTTTTACGATCTCTTCAAGAACGTCGTCAACACCCAGACCGGTCTTCGCAGAACAGCGAACCGCTTCCATCGCGTCGATACCGACGATCTCTTCGATCTCTTCAGCAACGCGCTCTGGCTCTGCCGCTGGAAGATCGATCTTGTTGAGAATTGGAACTACTTCAAGTTCCATTTCAATCGCCGTGTAGCAGTTAGCCAGTGTCTGAGCTTCAACGCCCTGACCCGCATCAACAACCAGTAGTGCGCCTTCACAGGCAGCCAATGAACGTGATACTTCGTACGAGAAGTCAACGTGTCCTGGAGTGTCGATAAAGTTTAGCTGATAGGTTTCCCCATCTTTCGCCGTGTAATCCAGAGTAACACTCTGAGCTTTAATCGTGATACCGCGCTCGCGCTCTAGATCCATAGAATCAAGAACCTGTGCCGCCATTTCACGGTCGCTTAAGCCGCCGCAAACTTGGATCAAACGGTCAGACAGCGTCGACTTACCGTGGTCAATGTGGGCGATAATAGAAAAGTTACGAATGTGCTTCATAGATTTGGTGTAGCTAAACTCTTAAACAATTAGGGAATGAAATAGCGGAAAAAACACGCATTTCAATTAAGTTGGCAGATTCTACCCAATTTCGTTGCGGTTCGCACCTTATTTAGGCAATGGACTGCCCGAGCACCCGCACCAATTCAACCTGTTGGTGCGATGCTGCTTCCATTGGTGACACCCATTTTTTCGCGAGTCGGAAACCAAGGTAAGCAGAAACTGCTGAAAAACCAATCACCACCAGCTCACTACCGCCAAGCAGTGGCGCCAGCCACAACTGGCCAGCCATCGCGCCTAAAAATAGAAAAAGCAGGGGCAATAAATAGATCAATGCCGCCGATTGCAGCAGACTTTTCTCTGGAAACGCAATTTCAACAACATCGCCAGGGTTGACGGTTTTGGAGGTCAGTAGATGCCAGCTCAGTTGCTTGTTTCCGACCGCTTTAGTGACTATACCGGTTCCACAACTGTTTTTTGATTGGCAAGAGCTGCAACTGGTTTGTTGGTCGCAGCTCAATTTAACTTGGTAACGATGACCACGGCTTTTAACCGAGGTCACCGTTGCAAGAGCGGTCATCATGGGGTTACGCCTTCATCTGCTTGCTGTACTTTGTTCAGTTTAACAGATTGTGCGATACGCTGCGCGGTGGCAGGAGGAATGTCGCCAACCACAGAGACCTGCATGTCTCCAGTGACAATGCTGTGCACTGTGCGGCGTCCTTGGCGAATTAACTGGCCTTTCATCGAGTTACTGTCTCGATCTGAGACATACACAGAGAAGCTAAATAAGCCATCGGTGTACATTTGACTCTCCACCACATCTTCAGTGGCGATCATGCGATAACGATTAAGATCTTTCGGAGTAAAGCCACTTGGTACCCAACCAACTTGCCAGAAGGTTTGTTCGATATTGCCTTTTGGCAGCGACAATACCGCAGGCAGTTGTACTTCATCGAGTGAGCTAAGCATGGTCGCGATGTGGTCGTTGATGGAGTATGAAATCACACGATACTGTTCGAGGATCTCACCATCTCGGTCGAGAAGATCAGCGCGCAATGGAAGCTTGCTTTTTTCATCCACCCACAACACATAGGAGTAGCGAAGACCGTCTTTTGGTACCACACGAAATACTTGTGCCGCCGCTCCAGCTTCTCTGGCACGGCCAACGCGAACATAGTCGTAATACTGGCTCAGTTTTTTGATATCACTGTTAAGCAGTGGCATCAAAGGTGCCACCATCTTGCCCGACTCTATTGTGAACGGATCGGCGCCAGGTTCGATGTAGCTGACTTCGTTGCCACGGCGGATAACCTCGCGAACCGGGCCACTCAAGTAAACCAAATGCGCCAATTGCTGCTCTTCATGCCTCGCATGTCGATACAACAAAGGCTCAATACTGTTCTTTTTGATCAGGATATAGGACAGTTCGTAGTTCAATTGCTGACTGGCGTCATTCATTTGATGCAATAAAGCCTCTACAGAAGATTGCTCTTCTGCAAAGGCCGAGTTAGCAAACAAACTGAACAGCAATAACGAACTGGTCAGAAGTTTTTTCATTCAATTACCGATTCTGTATCCGTAGTCAGAGACGATTGATCGTCACTGTTTAAGCGTAGCTGTAGCTCATAGTCTTGAAGCAGAGCATTAATGCGGCGACGCTGCTCTTGCACGTTAGTGCTTTCATTCTGGTTAGTTCTCGCGACTGAATCACGAGTCAAGCTTACCGGCTCTGCACTACCCGCAAATGGGATAGTTTGCAAAACAGGTAGCTGCTCAATTTCAGGTTGCGTTGCATCTTGTCCAGAGAACTGCTGCACACCTAAAATAACGGCGAGCGATACACACGCTGCAATGCCCACTTGGCCAAACTGAGTTAACCATGCAGGTAGCTGACGTTTCGCTTGCGACGGTGTAGGTTGTGCCTCAATCGGCATCACTGTCTCTTTACTTACCGCTTGATGTGCTGGCTCATCATCGAGTGCCAGTGCGACGCTCTCAGCAATATTCCAATCCAAGCTCTGTGGCTCATCGCCACGCATTACATCACCGATTAGGTGGTAGTTTTGCCAGGTTTGTTTGCTCTCCTGATCATTCTCAAGCGCTTCGATTAGCGCGTCGTCGATCAGGTCTCCGTCCATGAATGCTGAAAGCTTCTGTTTGTCAGCCATTATATTCACCATAGTTGTAACTAGTTTTAGCGTTGAAGAAGAGGCTTAATCTTCTTCTCTACCGCTTCACGAGCACGGAAGATACGCGAACGTACCGTTCCTACTGGGCAATCCATTACTTCTGCAATCTCTTCGTAACTCAAACCATCGAGTTCACGAAGGGTCATTGCAGTCTTCAAATCTTCTGGTAACGCTTCAATTGCAGCGAAAACTGTTCGCTTCAATTCATTCGACAACGTTAAGTTCTCAGGGTTCGAAATTTCTTTCAAAGCGTTACCGGTTTCAAAAAATTCGGCATCTTCTGCGTCCACATCGCTGGCCGGTGGCCTGCGACTCTGCGCAACAATGTGGTTCTTTGCGGTGTTCACTGCTATGCGATACAACCAAGTATAGAAGGCGCTTTCACCTCTAAACGTTGGGATCGCACGATACGCTTTAATAAACGCTTCTTGGGCTATGTCCGCTACGTCGCCCGAATTGCTCACGTATCTTGATATGAGATTGCAAACCTTGTTTTGATAGCGCAAAACCAACAGGTTAAATGCTTGTTTATCTCCACTTTGAACGCGCTCAATCAACACCTGATCGGTCGGCTGCTCGTTCATGCGAGCGTTCACTCCTATTCGTTCTCACCCTTACCTTCTCAGATATGAGTATTAATTATGCATATTGTAGTCTTGACACCACCGCTAACATGAGCACTATTGTGACTCTATGCAAATGGGAAAGTTCAAAACTTTCTGGATTTTTTTGTTATTTGTCATTCACAATGTGATTTGGCGCCCACTACAATGGGCTCAACTCACTAGAATGGATTAGTTAACGCCACAACACAACGAGTTTTTCAACCCGTTCCACATGGCGGTAATCCAATTAGCAAGTGCCCTTCGCCAGCTGCATTACGCAGCTTCCTATCGTGCACTTTTAGCTGGGTAGAGTTTGCTAGCTCTACCATAGGTCAGGATTTTAATAGAATTATGAACACAAACCGAGAACATCTTTGTGATGTTTTAGTTATAGGAAGTGGCGCTGCTGGTCTTTCTCTCGCGCTACGAGTTGCTGAGCGCGGTAAGGTTATTGTTTTAAGTAAAGGGCCGTTGAGTGAAGGGGCAACCTATTACGCTCAAGGCGGTATTGCCGCAGTTTTCGACGAAGCCGACAGCATCGAGTCACACGTTAATGACACCAATATTGCCGGAGCTGGCCTGTGTGAAGAAGACACGGTGCAGTTTATTGCAGAAAACGCGAAAGAGTGCGTGCAATGGCTGATCGATGGCGGTGTTCCATTTGACCAAGTTGAAACCGAAAAGGACGAAGCACCTCGTTATCACTTAACGCGTGAAGGCGGACACAGCCATCGTCGTATTCTGCACGCAGCAGATGCAACGGGAATGGCGATGCAGACTACGCTGCAAGACAACGTGCAGAATCACCCAAACATCGAAATCTTTGAGCGCTACAACGCCCTTGATTTGATCACGGAAGATAAAGTGGGTGGCAGCAAAGACAAAGTTGTTGGTGCCTATATTTGGAACCGCAACCAAGAACACGTTGAAACCGTGCGCGCTAAGTTTGTCGTGCTGGCAACAGGCGGCGCATCAAAAGTGTACCAGTACACCTCAAACCCAGACGTTTCTTCAGGTGATGGTATTGCAATGGCATGGCGCTCTGGTTGCCGGGTTGCTAACCTAGAATTCAACCAATTTCACCCAACGTGTTTATTCCATCCAGACGCACGTAATTTCCTGCTAACCGAAGCGCTGCGAGGCGAAGGGGCTTACCTAAAACGCCCTGATGGCACCCGCTTTATGCCGGACTTTGATGAACGCGAAGAGCTAGCGCCGCGTGATGTGGTTGCTCGTGCTATAGACTTCGAGATGAAACGACTAGGTGCAGATTGCATGTATCTCGACATCAGTCATAAGCCGGAAGAGTTTATCATCAAGCACTTCCCAACCATTCACATGCGCTTGCAAGATCTCGGCATCGACATGACCAAAGAGCCGATCCCAATTGTTCCGGCGGCACACTACACCTGTGGTGGCGTCATCGTAAATAAGTCGGGTCGCACGGATCTTGAGCAGTTGTATGCGATTGGTGAGGTGAGCTACACCGGTCTTCACGGGGCAAACCGCATGGCGTCAAACTCACTGCTTGAGTGCGTGGTATACGCTTGGTCTGCGGCCAAAGACATCATGGAAAAATTCGACAGCGCAACTCATCCAGACACATTGCCAGCTTGGGATGAAAGCCAAGTCAGCTGCTCTGATGAAGAGGTCATCATTCAGCATAACTGGCACGAGCTGCGCCTGTTTATGTGGGATTACATGGGCATTGTACGCACTGATAAACGACTTGAGCGCGCACTGCGTCGTATTCAGTTACTTCAACAAGAAACTCATGAATACTACAGCCACTTCAAGGTATCGAACAACCTGCTAGAACTGCGTAACCTGCTGCAAGTTGCTGAGCTGATGGTTCGCTGTGCCATGCAACGTAAAGAAAGCCGCGGTCTGCACTACACGCTCGACTATCCTGAGATGCTAGAAAACAGTGGTCCAACGATTCTGGAGCCGTAATTAATCCTCCTAATCAAGTTAGAACCGAAAGCAGCCACCTCACTGGCTGCTTTTTTATTGCCACCCTTTTACCACTACCGCTAAATGCCGGTAACTTCGCTCTGTGGTGGCTGTACGCCAAATAAGCCGCCAACCGTGTTTAGCATCGTAGAGGGCAATCACCCATGATGATAAGGCGAGATTAAAATGCGCCTTATTTAGCCTTTCTTCATTAAGGTGCCACTTATCGTCTTTAAAGCGCAGACGCCCAGTGGCACAAGGCCGTATCATTGACGTCGACACAACCACACCCCATACCAATGGCAAGATCGCTAGAGGCAGAGGCGAAAAGAGAACGGCGAAACAAATCGAGAATTTGACTAGGCTATCAATAACCGAAGGAAGGGAACAAGAAGACAGGTGCAGGTCAAGATGAGGAACCTCGCCCTGCCCCATATAATTCGATTAGCGAACTTTACTTAAGTTGTGTGCCACGATTTTGTCGACCATCGACGCGTGACCTAGGTTTTCGCTACGCCCATGCCCCATCACCCAAGTGAACAAATCCGGGTCGTCGCATTCCAGCAGCGATACGAAGTCATGTTGCTCTTGGTCATTGAGAGTATCAAAGCACTCCTCAAAGAAAGGCATAATCACGACGTCGAGCTCCAACATACCTCTACGACACGCCCACTTGATGCGCGCTTTTTCTTCACTAGAGTACATTCTAATCTCCATCTACTACTCATTATTGGGCGAGTGTAACAAGCAAGTGCATGTCCCACCACACTCTGCATCACACAAACTCAACTTTGCTCACAAGATTTCGTGCAACAAGCCCTATTTGGGTTTCCAAGCTTATTGAACTATCCATTGATACTATATCCATTGACACTGAGCAGTTTAAGCTGACAAATGGTAACGTCGCGATTAACATATCAACCATGTATAACAAAGAGATCACAACCTATGGAATGGCAACCTAGCATTCAAGCACTATCCCTTACCCCAGAGACAACGCTTCCCGCACTGATGTTGACGCCGCTCAGCTCTTGGGGCGCGATTGAACTGACGGGTGATGACCGTAAGTCTTACCTTCAAGGTCAGGTGACCTGTGATGTGGTCTCATTGGAGGCACAGCAATCCACGCTAGGCGCTCATTGTGATGCAAAAGGTAAAGCCTGGAGTGTGTTTCGCTTGTTCCATACAGAACAAGGCTACGCGATGTTTCAGCCACTATCAGCGATTGGTCAAGAGTTAGTTGAGCTGAAAAAATACGCCATCTTCTCTAAAGTTGAATTCACCCAAAGCAGCAAAGCGTGCATCGGTGTGATGGGAGGGCAAGCTCAAACGTGGGTTGATGAGCATTTCCCATCAGCAGGTGACGTTAGACAGCAAAATGGCAGCAGTGCAGTACGCATTGATGAAAGGCGTTGGCTGGTACTGGCAAGCGATGAACTTATTGAATCCCTAGACGCTCAAGAGACTCAGTGGGTGCAAGAATCTATCTGGACTCAGTTCGACATTGATGCAGGGCTACCTACTCTGAGTGCAAAGCAACAAAACCAGCACATTCCTCAAGCGTTCAATCTACAGGCATTGGATGGTATCAGTTTTGCTAAAGGCTGTTACACCGGCCAAGAGACGGTCGCTCGAGCCAAATATCGCGGCATTAACAAACGCATGCTAGCGACACTCACTGGCCGTTTAACCGCAGCCGTGACTTGCGATGAGGAAATCATCATTGAACGCTCTGTCGGTGACAACTGGCGTAAAGCAGGCGATGTCCTTAGCGTATTCCAATACGATGACCACACATTTAAGGCGTCAATCATCATCAACAACAACCTAGATGACGACGTTGAATTCCGCCTAGCGTCTCAACCAGATAGCCGCCTGTCATTGTCACTTCCACCATATTCGCTCGATAGCGAATAAGCACAGTGTCTTCACTGATGACTGACGTACCCGAAATTGAAACTGCGATCACACAATATTTGACGCAAAATGGCATTCCATTTCGGGTACTGATGCAGCAGCGTGAAGCCGTGTCGATTGAAGACGCGGCAATGCTGCGAGGCATCACTCCCAACATGATGGTTAAAACCATGGTGTTGAGAGACATGGGGAATCACTATGCGCTAGCGTGCTGTCCAGGCGATCGCCAAATCGATCCTAAAAAGGTTCGAGCGGCACTGCAATCTAGGCGCATGACTTGCGTTGACAGCCAAGATATCGAATTGCTAACCGGCTACAAGCTTGGCACAGTAACGCCACTATTACTCAAAACCCCAATGCCCATCCTGTTTGACTCGACGCTAAAAGCAACGTCTACCATTACTATTAGCAGTGGCGAGCGTATTGCTGGCATCGAACTGGCTTTGGATGACCTCACCAGACAATGCTCACCACTCTGGAGCGACATCATTCGTTAATCGTTGTGACTCGCCTGCTTGCCAATCCAATGTCTATCGCCGTCAACGCCACCAGCGCGTAATTGTCCTAGCGTTAAATTTAGCGCTACAAAATGCAACATTTTGTCTACCAAGGATGATCAAGTGTGAACTTAGTCGGATTTTACCACACGCAACAATGAAAAGTTATACATTTATTCAGCATAAATAGTCACGACGTCAATTTTGCGTTATGGTGGTTTTGTGTCCAATTTAATCCCAAGGTTAAATTGAAACACACACTAGAGTGAATCTCTGCCTAGGGCAGTAACTCCACTTTTGTGTAATGCATCTGTGACATTTGGCCCGCTGTGCGGGCTTTTTTTTGTCTTGTTTTTCTCCCACATACTTTCCAATCCCATTCGGTCATGAATGTGTAAATTTGTATGTCAGATGACAACTTTTCTTGCTTTGTCCGGTCTATTAATACGTAACTATTGTGCGGCGGTTATAAAACCAACCATCGAGATCATGCGATATTGTTGATTCTCACTTTTCACCAGCTAGGCTACCAGAAACAATATTGAAGTAAGAATGGAAGCCCCCAGAATGAGCTTTTGTGCTAAGTATCACGTGGCATTGGCGATAAGTTAGAAGAAATGCAAAACGTAGCACAAAACAACAAAGTGACGCCAACAAGAGGGCAATTAAGCCTCCTTAATCACACAATTTAGTAAGGGTTTTATCTATAATTCCCGAGCTAGGACAACGTTAGGTACACTATAAGGAAGGTTAAATGAGACTGTTTAAGCGCTATACGCCAAGTATGATTGCTAAACACATAAGTCGATTGTTTAAGGGAAAGATCTACGTTTATGGACTCGGTGGCTTTGAGTTCGACAACGGCAAACTGATCATCCCTGAACGTGCAGAACAGCGCCATTTCAAAGCGGTAAAAGAGATCAACCAAGAAGTCATGAGACTGAGGTGCGCGTACGCCTAACTGAAATTTTAGTCAAACTTGCCACTGCGTCTCATCCTCATTTCGTTTCTACTACGCAAGCAAGAATACCACGCATTAAAAAGGACAGCTCAAGGCTGTCCTTTACGTTTCCTTCAATCAAACGCTGTTTATTAGTCTTGACTTACCAATGACTTAGCAAGCTCCGGCAGTCGACCTCGCATCCCAAGAGCTCGACTCATGATCTCTTGTTTCGCACCAGGTAACTGCCCGACCAGGCTCATACCAATACCACGGATCATTTTCTTCGCAGGATTATCACCTTCGAACAAGTCTTTAAAACCCTGCATCGCTGCGATCATTTTCGCCGCTTCGGCTTTACGCCAGCGCTCATACTCACGCAAATGACGCTTACGCCCCACATCTTTCCCTTCATGCCACAGCTTTTTCAGCTCTTGAGCTAGGCTTGCCGCATCCAGCAGACCTAAGTTAACCCCTTGTCCAGCAAGTGGGTGGATGGTATGCGCCGCGTCGCCGACTAGTGCTACACGCTCAGTTACAAAGTCACGAGCATATCGCATGGTAAGAGGGAATACACGACGTTCTGATTGCACCTGGCACAAACCCAAACGGCTATCAAACTCTGCCGTCAACGCTTTGTTGAACTCGGCATCAGACATCTTTGCCAGCTTTTCAGCGCGGGTAGGCTCAGTTGACCAAACGATGGAGCACAAGTTGTCTTCATTCATCGGCAAAAACGCCAGAGGGCCTTGAGAGGTGAACACCTGACGCGCCACTTTGGCATGATGATCTTCAGTGGTGATATTAGCCACGAGCGCACTGTGTCCATAGTCCCAGTGGGTAAGCGGAATATCTTGCTGCTTACGAACCCAAGAATTCGCGCCATCGGCACCGACAATTAGCTTGCTGGTAAACGACTGACCGTTGTCCAGTGTCGTCCAAACTTCACTTTCACCAATCGCCATCGACTGGCAACGATGTGGCATGAAGAGCGTCACATTGCTTTGTTGCTCGACTTGCTCGAGCAGCGCCAACTGAATGACCCTGTTTTCAACAATGTGGCCTAAGTTAGGCTGGGACATTTGACTCGCAGAAAACTCGATACGGGCAAAACTGTCTTGCTCCCAGACCTCCATCGCCTGATAAGGCGCATTGCGATGCTTGGCAATCGCTTCCCATGCGCCTAGGTTTTTGAGGATCATTTCACTGGCTCGGCTCAGTGCCGAGACACGAATATCAGGATCACCAGAGAGATCTTTTGAAGGCGTCGTGCCCTCGACAATCGCAATTCGCAACCCCGTATCTTTCAAAGCACGCGCTAACGCGAGTCCCACCATTCCGCCACCGACGATGGCGATATCAAAACTTTGCATCTTCGTATTACCTATTCACCACACCCAAAGCACGATTAAACACAGGTGTCTTAAGCCGTGGGAAATTGTCCATCATTGCCAATCCAAGATTTCGCGCCATCTTGAGCGTTAATAAATCATTGGAAAATACGCGCACCAAACCTGACGTCATAGTTATTGTGAGCTCTCGATCAGTCTGACGTTGCGCTTGAAACTTAGTTAGATTAGCGTAATCGCCCACATCTTTTCGGTTTTCAAGCAGCGATTCCACCAATGTCGCAACATCGCGAATGCCCAAGTTGAATCCTTGTCCAGCGATCGGGTGCAATGTCTGCGCCGCATTTCCCACCGCCGCAACGCGATGAGCAACGATTTGTGGTCTGTATCTCAACAAAAGCGGGTAGCTCACGACCGAACCGACACGAACAAAACGCCCCAGTCGCCAACCAAACGCTTCTTGAAGCGCATCTAAAAACTCATTGTCTGGCAACGCTTGTACCGACTTGGCCTGCTCTGGCGGCATGCACCACACGAGTGAGCTTCGCGATTGTGACATAGGCAGCAACGCAAGCGGGCCATGCTCGGTAAATCGCTCAAACGCTCGACCGCTTGGCGCTTCACTGGTTAGCACATTGGCGATAACGGCCACTTGCTCAAAATCTTGGGTATGCTGTTCTAGCCCTACCGCCTGACAAATAGCTGAATCCGCACCATCCGCTGCAACGACCAATTTCGCCTCTAGCTGCAAGGTTTCATCTTGAGGCGAGCGAATGTCAACGGTGACAGCTTGCTGATGCTGTACGACTTCACTCACAGAATAAGGACAGAATAAGTCAATGTGTTCGCGCTTAGCGAGTTCGTTATTAAAACGTCTACCTATCTCGGCAAGCTCAACAACGTAACCCATCGCATCAAGGCCTTCTTTATCGGCATAGAAGTCGGTCATGCCGGCATGACCACGGTCTGATACATGAATGTGAGTGATGGGTGTGGCATGATCCTCAATCACATGCCACAGGCCGTAACCTTTCAGGATCTCGACAGTACCATGTGACAAAGCAATAGACCGGGCATCAAACCCAGGATGAGTTGCATTGTCTTGTGCAAACGACTCGACAACCGCTATGTTGAGTGCATGATCAAAGCTAGTGTCCAGCGCCATAGCGAGCGTCGCTCCCGCCATCGCTCCACCAGCAATAACAACATCATACTTTTTGGGCACAGACTTTCTCCTTGTTCGCCAACCTGACCCGCACCTAGATTAGTGAATCGTCGGTGATTCAGCCGCTTTACTTGGTTTTACGCCAAACTCAGCGTGAATAGTCAATACGCAAGCTTTAACGTGCTCAATAACCTGTTCTAGCAATTGCGCTTGCTCTTCTAGATCGTCATCTTCATCGATGCCCAGTCTAGCAATTTCTTCCAAGTCACCCAGCGCTTCTTTGGTATCGGCCGACGCTTTTGCTAAAGGAGCGTTAATGAGTCCGAGTCCCGAAATAAAGTGGTTCACCCACTCGCTGAGGCCATCTGCTTGCTCAAATAAGCTAGCGTCTACGCCCTCGCCAGGAATAAACAAAGCAAGCTCAAAGCTTTGCTCTTCCGTCAGTTCTTTGATCGATAAATCCAACAGCGCTTTTGAACGGGTTAATAGAGATTGAGGCCAACCTAGACCATCATTGGTGTAGTCAAACAACAGAGGTTGCCAGCTGTCATCTTTCAAACCTAAACCGCCACTTAACATGCCAACCAATAGGCCGTGCAGTTCAGCAGGGGAAACGGCAAGGCCGGCTTGTTGTAGCTCTGTCGCTACCGCAATGTAATCGGGTAGTGTTGATTCACTCATAACGATTCTCGTTGTCCTGTAGGGCAGCCAACTGGGTCACCAGTAGTGCCGCTTTTATTCGAATTGGATGTGCAATGCTACCACTTCCCACTCATGGCGGAAATGGTGTCCCACTCGTTTCTGAATAGCTTTTGTGCGAATTGTCGATTTCGTGTGTGATTAGCCACGCATTTGGCACGGAGTCACCAGAAAAGCTTGAATCTTAATGTGGCTTTACCTATAGTTTCTCCCTCAACATTACCGCTATTGGTGATACTTAAAAGAGTTCTTGTCATTATGGAAAATCAAGCTGTCGAAGTGGAAATTTTGGGTAAACTGACTCGGGTAAATTGCCCAGAAGATCAGAAAGATACCCTTGTTCAAGCGGCGAAAGACTTAGATAACCGATTGCAAGAAATGTCCCAAAGGACTAAAGTAACCAACGAGTTGAAACTGCTTACCATTGCGGCGCTTAATATGTCATATGAGCTTAACAACCGCAGTAATGAGTCACTTCAAGAAGTGACTGAGATGAACGAGCGCATGGAGCAGCTCGCGGCATCACTTGATGATGCCATAAGCAAAGTAAAGCAAGGACAGCAAGCCTAATTTTACCCTGGGGTGTGCGTCAGTGGATTTAAGTCCCTGAGCCGATAAGCAATACCAAAGGGTTAGTACTTGATAGCTATTGAGCAAGCTCGGCTCGTATCGAGAAGCCTACGGTTATCATTGCTGATCCGCCTTGAACCAGCTGGTTCAAGGGCCACAATCCTCAACGGCACTCTGGGGTATTCCTAATGTCACCATCGACTAGGCAGCATATTCGAACCTTGATTCGGGGCCGCCGACAAGCTATCCGTTCAGATCAGCAAGCTCACTACGCTCTCGACTTGGTCGAACGCGCCAAGCAGCTACCCGAACTCCGCGCTGGTCAAAAAGTCGCGCTTTATCTAGCCACTGATGGCGAACTGGATACTCAACCTATGATTGAGTGGTGCTGGCAACAAGGAATAGAGACCTACCTTCCGGTTATCCATCCTTTTTCCAAAGGCCATCTCCTATTCTTGCGCTACGCATACACCACGCCTCTGGTGCACAATCAATATAAAATCCTCGAACCAAAGCTTGATAAGCAGACGATATGTCCTGTCGCTGATCTGGATGTCATCTTTACACCACTTGTTGCGTTCGATGACGATGGTCAACGCCTCGGAATGGGTGGCGGCTACTATGACCGAACCCTCGCACCGTTTGCCACGAATCAGACTGGTCCAAATGCCATTGGACTGGCTCACGATTGCCAGCAAGTCGGCAGGCTACCAATTGAATCATGGGATATTCCGCTTAGTACCATCATGACGCCAAGCAAAATCTGGCGCTGGTAAAAACAGTCTCGAAAAGAGCAATCGATTGCTGTTTTTTGCTGTTTTTCTTCATTTCGCCAACTTAACCGTCATTTTTTGCGGTTTTTGATATATAATTCGCCCGCATTTTGACCTTAATTCTAAACATTGGGATTTCACCATGACTCAAGACGAGATGAAGAAAGCCGCTGGTTGGGCAGCACTTAAGTATGTTGAGAAAGGCAGCATTGTTGGTGTAGGTACCGGCTCTACTGTTAACCACTTTATTGATGCGCTAGGCACAATCAAGGAAGACATCAAAGGTGCAGTTTCAAGCTCTGTCGCTTCAACTGAGAAGCTAGAAGCACTTGGCATCGAAGTATTCGACTGTAACGATGTAGCAGCGCTTGATGTTTACGTTGACGGCGCAGATGAAATCAACGCAGCTCGTGACATGATCAAGGGCGGCGGTGCTGCATTGACTCGTGAGAAGATCGTAGCCGCTATCTCGGACAAATTTGTGTGTATCGTTGATGGCACCAAAGCAGTCGACGTACTGGGTAAGTTCCCACTTCCTGTAGAAGTTATCCCAATGGCACGTTCATACGTAGCACGTGAACTGGTAAAGCTTGGCGGTGACCCTGTGTACCGTGAAGGTGTTGTGACCGACAACGGCAACGTGATCCTAGACGTGTACGGCATGCAAATCACCGATCCAAAAGCGATGGAAGACAGCATCAACGGTCTAGCGGGTGTTGTGACAGTGGGTCTATTCGCGCACCGCGGTGCCGATGTGATCATCACTGGTACGCCAGAAGGCGCAAAAATCGAAGATTAATGACACGCGCGTTCACGCTATCACTGGCCTTATAACTGGCCGATATATTGAACGCGATTACGTCATTTGACTACAAACGGCACCCCTGGTGCCGTTTTTTCGTTTTCCTATAAGAAAATTATGCCTTATTCCGTAATTTTCTTACCCATCGTTAAACTTTTTTGTTACTTTATTGGTCACAAGACGCACAAGGAAAACGTTTGCCTCAAGCAGTTGGAAGCTCCCTCCCTGATATTCTCACTGTCAAATGTGCGCCAATTTAGCCCAAATTTCCCATGTTAAGGATGAGTTCAATGGCCAAAGTTTCACTGGAAAAAGACAAGATTAAGATTCTTCTGCTGGAAGGTTTGCATCCATCTTCTGTAGAGGTTCTTCAAGCTGCCGGTTACACCAATATCACTTACCACAAAGGCTCGCTACCTGAAGACGAGTTAATGGAAGCGGTAAAAGACGTTCACTTTATCGGTATTCGCTCCCGCACTAACCTGACAGACAAGGTGATCAATGCGGCAGAGAAACTTGTGGCGATTGGCTGTTTCTGTATCGGTACTAACCAAGTTAACCTTGAAGCTGCGGCTAAGCGCGGTGTACCTGTCTTCAACGCACCATTCTCAAACACGCGAAGTGTGGCTGAGCTAGTCCTTGGTCAAATCCTATTGCTACTTCGTGGCATTCCAGAGAAGAATGCTCTCGCTCACCGTGGCATTTGGAAGAAGAGTGCGGACAACTCTTATGAAGCTCGTGGTAAACGCCTTGGTATTATCGGTTACGGTCACATTGGTACTCAGTTGAGTATCATTGCAGAGAACTTGGGTATGCGTGTCTACTTCTACGATATCGAGAACAAGCTGTCTCTTGGTAATGCGACACAAGTGCACACCATGACTGAGCTATTGAATAAGTGTGATGTTATCTCACTGCACGTTCCAGAAACTCCTGGAACCAAGAACATGATGGGTGCGGCAGAGTTCGAGCGTATGAAGCCAGGCTCAATCTTTATCAACGCGGCGCGTGGCACTGTGGTTGATATCCCTGCCCTTTGTGACGCCCTTGAAGGCGGTCACCTGGCAGGTGCAGCGATTGACGTGTTCCCAGAAGAGCCAAAAACCAATGCAGACCCGTTTGAGTCACCGCTATTGAAGTTCGACAACGTGATCCTTACTCCGCACGTTGGTGGTTCTACTCAAGAAGCACAAGAGAACATTGGTGTTGAGGTTGCTGGCAAGCTAGCGAAATATTCAGATAACGGCTCAACGCTATCAAGCGTGAACTTCCCAGAAGTATCACTGCCAGAGCACACAGACTGTTCGCGCCTACTGCACATTCACCAAAACCGCCCTGGCATCTTAACGCAAATCAACACCATCTTTGCGGATGAAGGGATTAACATCGCGGGTCAGTACCTACAGACTGCTGCGGATATCGGTTATGTAGTAATTGATGTTGAGACAGCGCGCTCGGAAGAAGCGTTGGCGAAATTGAAGCAGATTGAAGGGACGTTGCGAGCGCGTATTCTTCACTAATTTGTTTGAAGAGCTTTACCCCTCCTAGCCTCCCGGCTACGCGCCCCGCTTAAAGGGGAGGAACCACTGGCTCGCTGCGCATCGCCTTATACGAAAACGGCGATGCTACGATAGGAGCAAGCCTACTGTTCTCCCCCTAATATAGGGGGAGCTAGAGGGGGGTATAATGCGCTGAACTTACAACAAATTATGCAATTAAAGTAGACACCTTAGCTTATAGCAAGCACTACTAACCCACTAAACTCCCCAAAACCATCACTCACCAATCCGATAAGTCACATCCACCCGATCACGAATCGTAATCACCGAATCCTGATAACTATTCGACTCCGCCTTGCTATCCATCGCCATCGCACGCATCACCACCGGCTGGTTCATCTGCTGACGGTACTCAATACGCCACACATTGCCAAGCTGCTGATCAAACCCTTTCGCTAATGAAGACGCTTTGCTTTGCGCATCTTTTATCGCCGCCATACGAGCCGCTTCTTGATACTGACCTTGGTCTTTCACTTTTAGTTGAATGTTATCGACCTGATTGATCCCGGACTCCAGAGCAAGATCCAAATAGTTATTAAGCTTATCGAGATCCATCACTTGAACCGTCACCGTACGAGACGCTCGATAGCCAATCAGTTCAGGCTTGCCCTTTTCTGGGTAGTGATACTGCGGTGAAAGATAGAGATTTGAGCTTTGGATATCCGCTTTGTCGATACCATTCTTGGTTAAGTCATCAAGAAATTTGTCGACGACAGAATCCACACCTTGCTTGGCTTGGTCAGCATCCATCTGAGACTGAACCACGCGAACTGAAAACTCAGCCATATCCGGCTTGGCTTGGATTTCACCGTAGCCTGTTGTAGAAATGTGGGCAAATTCCGGCTGACTCGCAAACACCGGAGCCGAAAATAGACTGACGACTAAACTACCAACAACTAATGACTGTTTCATGAAGACTCCTCGTCTTATTTTCTTATACTCAATATTAGGCATAGGTTTGGATTATAGGTTCCCAGACATTAAAAAGCTGACAGAACATTGACCAAACACCATCTGTCACTACTGAGGCAAAAACTGCCTAGCGTGGCCAATAATGGCATCTGACACCTCACTCAGCACTCCACTTTCAAGCTGCCAGTGGTGCCAGTAAATTTGGTGTGACAGCAAGATATTGGGCGTCAATTCAATCAAGGCGCCAGACTCGAGTTCATCTTGGATTTGCAGCTTAGGAATAAGGCAGTAAGCCACACCCGCGACTGCCAATTTCACGAACGCTTCTGAGCTTCGTACTGTATGTTTAAGTATGTTGCCACGCATAATATTGAAGTGTTGATTCACAAACTTCTGATGCATTTTGTCGTGTTGGTCATAGGCAACGGCTGGCGCTTTCATCAAGGTTTCCCGGTTCACACCTTGGCTGAAGTATCGTTTGATAAAACTTGGGCTCGCCACACAAAGATAGTCAACGCGTCCTAAGTAATCGGCGACACAGCCAGGAATCGATTGTGGCTCTAGACTTATTGCCCCCACCACTTCCCCGTTTTTGAGCTTTTCTATGGTTCGACCTTCATCATCAACAATAAGATCAAGCTCTACGCGCTTGGACTCTAGAAGCGGAAACAAACTCGGTAACAGCCAAGTCGCTAGACTATCTGCGTTCGTAGCAAGAGAAACCGATAACGGCTTATCGCCAAGGTCGGCAGCAAGCTCAGGCACCAGCTCTTGTTCTAGCAAACGCACACGACGATATAGCCCAAGCAACTTTTTCCCCACCGCGGTTGGTCGTGGTGGCTGTTCTCGAACCAATACTGGTTGCGCCAACCATTTTTCCAGTTGCTTCACGCGTTGAGATACGGCAGATTGAGAGATATACAAGTGCTCCGCTGCTTTATCGAAGCTTTTTTGCTCAACAATCGCATCCAGTGCCTCTATCCATTTATAGTCTAATCCGCGCATCTTTTAACCCCTCAAAACAGCCATTAGCAAAGCTTATTTCTCATTAATATTATTAACTTTCCTAATCATAATCGAATCGCTATTCTCTCGCTCTCTTTTATGCAGTGGTGAGGAAATTAAAGTGAATTTTTGGGTGCTTCTTCAAGGTTTCGGATTGGGTGCGACAATGATTATCCCAATTGGCGCTCAGAACGCTTATGTATTAAATCAGGGTATTAAACGTAATCATCACCTGACAACGGCGACGGTGTGCAGCCTGCTAGACATGACGTTCATCTCACTAGGTATCTTTGGTGGCGGTGCGATATTGTCGCAAAACGAACTACTACTAACGGCAGTGACTCTAGGTGGTATCGCTTTTCTAACCGGTTATGGTTTGCTCTCTTTGCGTAGTGCATTTAAAACACCAGCAGCAAAAGAGTCATCAGGTGAAGTCCTTGCTCGCGGAAGACGAACCGTGGTTTTAGGTGCCCTTGCGGTAACCGTGCTAAACCCACACTTGTATTTGGATACTGTGGTGATTCTAGGCTCGATCGGTGGCCAGTTTGAAGGTAATGACCGAATTGCCTTTGCTATAGGTACTGTACTGGCTTCCTTTGTTTGGTTCTACTCGCTCTCGATGGGGGCGGCAAAACTCGGCCCAACACTATCAAAACCTAAGGTTAAGAAAGGTATCGACTTGGCGGTAGCGGCCATGATGTTTACTGTTGCTCTACTACTTACAAAAGGGTTAATGGAGTAAACCTGAATGGATAGAACAGAAAGCATCTATCTCGCCAACCTTACGTTATTGGAGACCTTGTCGGTCTCCTTTTCGAAATGGCAGCATGAGCCTATTCTGGACTTTGAAACAGATGTTCGTATAGCAAAAGAACTTGGCTGGACAGGTCTGCACAGCAAGAGCCTATTCTTAAAAAAGAAAGGCGGCGGGTTTGCTCTGTTTCTAACCGATAAAGACTCTAGGTTAGACAAAGCTCAACTAAAACTCGCGCTCGGCAAACGTACCTCTATCTGCAGCAATGAGGAAATGATTGAGCAGATTGGTTGTGTCCCTGGCGCGGTATGTCCGATAGGACTCCCTGAAGACATCACCATTGTTGTCGATAGCCGTTTATTTGATGCCGAAGAGATTCTTTATACACCGGGTAAACCTGATTGGACATTTGGTATTGATGGTAGCGCTCTCAAACAGGTGCTAGACAGCGTTCCAAACCAAGTCATTGAAATAGAAAAAGGAGAAGCCTAGCTTCTCCTTTTTTACATTTGATATTAACGCCTGGACGATCAGTCCACTTTGTTTAAATGCACATCCATCTGTGGAAATGGAATTTCAATACCTTCTGCATCTAACGCTTCTTTGATCGCTTGTAGCGTATCGAAGTACACATCCCAGTACTGCTCAGTACGAACCCATGGGCGAACCACAAAGTTCACAGAAGAGTCAGCAAGAGCGACTACACCAACGGTAATGCCAGGCTCTTTTAGAATACGCTCATCTGCTTCAAGCGTTTTGCGAATCACTTCTTGTGTCTTCTTCAAATCCGCACCGTAAGAGACGCCAATGACGTGGTCGATACGACGAGTCGCATGACGCGAATAGTTGGTGATTGGAGAGCCAATGACCGATGCATTTGGTACCACAACCATTTTGTTGTCAGGTGTCGTTAGGATAGTTTGGAAGATCTGAATAGAATCTACTGAGCCAGCAACACCACCAATCTCTACATAATCGCCTGACTTGAATGGACGGAAGCCAACAATCAATACACCAGCAGCAAAGTTAGACAGCGAGCCTTGCAGCGCAAGACCGATAGCCAAACCAGCAGCACCAATAACCGCAACCACTGATGCGGTTTGTACACCGATGCGACTTAGTGCAGCAATCAGCACGATAACAAACAAGGTGTAACGTACGATGCCGTGAATAAACTCGACAACGGCCTTATCCATTTTCTTCTTGTGCAGCAACTTAGCTACGCTGCCGGCAATCGCTTTAACCACGATGTTACCAATGAACAGGATAAGCAGTGCAGAAATGATATTCACACCATACTGAACTAGAAGATCAGAGTTGTTAGTTAACCATTTCTCAGCATGAGACAAACTGTCTACAAGGGGAGTTTCAATATCAACAGACTCATTGGCCATATTGTGTACCTCTAGGATAATGATGAGCAAAGCGAGTCTTAGCTAATACCACTGACTTATTAGCAAAGGCGCGCAAAAACGTTAAAGCATATCGATTACAAATACCAATACACAAAACATAACAAAAGGTTACGCAATCAAGAGCGGTTGTGCCAGTTTTTTTAATCACATCACGTTATTTTCCACCAGGCATAAAAAAAGCCGCTCTAAAGAGCGACTTTTTTCATCTTACTATCAGTTAAATCTTATTCGATTTAATCTTATAGTACGTCGATAGCGTTTAGGTCAGCGAAAGCTTTCTCTAGACGAGCAACCATTGAAGATTGACCTGCACGTAGCCATACGCGTGGGTCGTAGTACTTCTTGTTTGGCGCAGCTTCGCCAGTTGGGTTGCCGATTTGACCTTGTAGGAAATCAAAGTTCTCAGCCGAGTAAGTACGGATACCGTCCCAAGTTGCCCACTGTGTATCAGTATCGATGTTCATTTTGATAACACCGTAGCCGATAGACTCTTGGATTTCTGCTTCAGAAGAACCAGAACCACCGTGGAATACGAAGTTTAGAGCGTTAGGTGCGATACCGAACTTCTCTGCACAGTATGCTTGAGAGTCACGTAGGATAGTTGGAGTTAGAACAACGTTACCTGCTTGGTAAACACCGTGTACGTTACCGAAAGAAGCCGCGATAGTGAAACGTGGGCTGATAGCCGTTAGTTTCTCGTATGCGTACGCTACGTCTTCTGGAGAAGTGTAAAGCTCAGATGCGTCCATGTGAGAGTTATCAACGCCGTCTTCTTCACCACCAGTACAACCTAGTTCAATCTCTAGAGTCATGCCCATTTTCGCCATGCGAGCTAGGTATTGACCAGAGATTTCGATGTTCTCTTCTAGAGACTCTTCAGAAAGGTCAATCATGTGAGAAGAGAATAGTGGCTTACCAGTTTGAGCGAAGAACTCTTCACCTGCGTCTAGAAGGCCGTCGATCCATGGTAGTAGTTTCTTAGCAGCGTGGTCAGTATGAAGAATAACTGGAACACCGTAAGATTCAGCAACTGCGTGAACGTATTTTGCACCAGCAACTGCACCTAGGATTTGCGCGCCTTGACCTTCAAGCTTAACGCCTTTACCAGCGAAGAAGCCAGCACCGCCGTTAGAGAACTGAACTACAACTGGAGCTTTAACTTTAGCTGCAGCTTCAAGAACACCGTTGATAGAGTCAGTGTTAACTACGTTAACTGCAGGAAGAGCGAAGTTGTTCTCTTTAGCAACTTCAAATACTTTCTGAACGTCATCGCCAGAGATAACACCTGGTTTTACGAAGTCGAAGATCTTAGACATGGAATAAGTCCTATTTTCTGTCGTTTTAAATAAAAATTGGCAATCGTTTGCTCACAATGGGCGGCATTGTATCAAAGTTAACCAGCCATTGCAGCATAGATAAAAGCGGACTCATTAGTCCGCCTTATAAAAAGATAATTATGCTTTAGCACGCTCTTCAAGCATTGCTACTGCTGGAAGTACTTTACCTTCAACAAACTCAAGGAAAGCACCGCCGCCTGTAGAGATGTAAGAAACGTCAGCTTTGATACCGAACTTGTCGATAGCTGCTAGCGTGTCACCACCACCTGCTACAGAGAAACCTTCAGATTCAGCGATCGCTTTAGAAATGCCTTCTGTACCCGCTTCGAAGTTCTTGAATTCGAATACGCCAACAGGGCCATTCCATAGGATAGTTTTAGCATCTTTTAGGATTTTCGCTAGTTCAGCTGTTGAGTCTGGACCTAGGTCGAAGATCATGTCGTCGTCTTGAACTTCAGATACGTGCTTGATTTCAGCCTCTGCGTTCTCGTCGAATGCTTTTGCACATGCAACGTCAGTAGCAACTGGAATTGCACACTCGTCCATTAGCTTCTTAGCTGTGTCTACTAGGTCTGCTTCGTATAGAGACTTACCTACGTTGTGACCAGCAGCTGCGATGAACGTGTTCGCGATACCACCGCCAACAACAAGTTGGTCAGCGATTTTAGATAGAGACTCAAGAACCGTTAGCTTAGTAGAAACTTTAGAACCACCAACGATAGCCACCATTGGACGAGCTGGTTTGTCCATTGCTTGACCTAGTGCGTCTAGTTCGTTAGCTAATAGAGGACCTGCACACGCAACTGGCGCGTTCATGCCAACGCCGTGAGTAGACGCTTGTGCACGGTGAGCAGTACCGAATGCATCCATTACGAAGATGTCACATAGTGCTGCGTACTTCTTAGATAGCTCTTCTTCGTTCTTTTTCTCGCCTTTGTTGAAGCGAACGTTTTCAAGAACAACAAGCTCACCCGTGTTTAGCTCAAGACCGTCTAGGTAATCTTTAGCAAGCTTAACTTCACACTCAAGTGCGTCGTTTAGGTAGTTAACAACAGGTTGTAGAGAGAACTCTTCTGCGTACTCGCCTTCAGTAGGACGACCTAGGTGAGACGTAACCATCACTTTAGCACCAGCTTCTAGACAGTGCTTGATGGTTGGTAGAGACGCAAGGATACGAGCGTCAGATGTTACTTTACCGTCTTTAACAGGTACGTTCAGATCAGCACGGATAAATACGCGTTTACCTGCTAGATCCAGGTCAGTCATCTTGATTACAGACATGTTTAGTCCTCTCAACTAAAAAATAAATAAAGTTTTTGAAACCCGGCTTCTTGCCAAGTTTTAGAATTCATCAACTGGTTACTTATATTGGGCTCATGAATATTAATTTCAACCTTCAAAATTAATATTTTCCCCAAGAGCGCCCTTGATACTACTGAGACGCTTGCATTGCTAACGCGGTGTCTAACATGCGGTTAGCAAAGCCCCACTCGTTGTCACACCACACCAACATTTTGACCAGACGACCATCACTCACTCGAGTCTGTGTCCCATCAACAATGGCGCTGTGTGGGTCGTGGTTAAAGTCCACGGAAACCAGCGGTGCTTCAGTATAGTCAACAATGCCGTCTAATGTACACCGAGAAGCATTAATAATGACTTGATTTACGTCATTAACTTTCACATTCGTATTTATAGTTACACTAAGATCCATAGCGGTGACATTAATTGTTGGCACTCTTACAGAAATTGCTTCAAATTTGTTAGAAAATTTCGGAAAGATGCGTTCGATGCCTTTGTGAAGTTTGGTATCCACAGGAATGATGGATAGACTGGCAGAGCGTGTACGGCGTAGATCACCATGATACGCGTCGATAACCTGTTGATCATTCATTGAAGAGTGAATGCTAGTAATGGTGCCAGAGTCGATACCAAAGGCTTCATCTAACGCTTGGATAACCGGTACGATACAGTTTGTGGTACAAGAGCCATTCGAGACAATGTTATGATCTTTGGTAAGAGTATGATGGTTAACACCGTAAATAATGGTGTTATCAAGATCATTGCTGCCAGGGTGAGAAAACAACACTTTCTTAGCACCAGCTTCGATGTGCTTCATGCCATCAGCGCGACTACCGAACACGCCAGTACAATCTAGAACAATATCGACTTCTAGATTCTTCCAAGGCAGTAAACTAATGTCTTCTAAGTGCAAAATACGAATGGTGTCGAACTGACCATCTTTGTGAGTCAGATACAGATGCTCTTGGTCATGGGTGACTTTTTTATCAAAACGACCATGACTGGTATCGTATTGAAGCAAATGAGCCATCGCTTCTGGCTGCGCAAGTTCGTTTACGGCGACGACTTTGATTTGGTCGTTCTTCTCGCTTTCGTATAGCGCTCTGAGTACATTCCGTCCAATGCGTCCAAAACCATTGATTGCCACTCTTAGCATCGCATTACGCCTTTTTTGTTCACGTGATAAGGGCTTGCATGGTAACCGATCGACCGACATTTCGCATTACGTGATTAGCAATTTGATTGCGCTATTTATCACCAATAGTTGCGATGCATATCTCTTATGCGCTCACTTTTTCTTTCAATAGCCCTGTTACACTTAAATGAGAGTCATGATCTTGTGTCTTTTAACCACACAGTTTTTAACGCACAGGAGGTGTTCTCTATGACAAGCTCAACTTACTGCCAAGCTTGCAACAAACCCACCAGTCACAAAGAGATGCTGGTACGCAAGCCAAGCAGTTACGATACCGAGCCATCCTTAATGGGCAAGATTAAGCTGTTTGCGCATACGTTTATTAATGGCGGCCATTACTACGATATGGATCGCTACATAACCTGCCAAGACTGTGGCAAACGTACACTTGAAAACAAAGGCAAAGAGTTTGAATAGCCACAAAAAAACCGAGCACTAGGCTTAATGCCGATCGTTTAGCTACTTGAACGATCCTATAGAAGCTACATAATCGGTCGTAACGCAAGTTACGGCCGATTTTTTATGTCTGAGTTTTCAAAAGAGTTACAAGTTACCGCAGAGTTTTGCCACGAACGTCCAATCGATGTCTTTAACAAACATATTCCTTTAGAGTGGGTTGAAGAAGCAGTTCAACAAACTGGACGAGTATCGCTCAGAAAGCGCCGCTTACCAGCGGAACAAGCCGTGTGGTTAGTATTAGGTATAGGGCTTCAGCGTAATCGTTCCATTCAAGATG